>NZ_CZPZ01000023.1 GCF_001458775.1 Candidatus Nitrospira nitrificans | reverse complement strand
TGGAGTTATATTGAAGTCCGTTGAATTTTGAATGAGGGGCTCCTGCCGTGGAATACTCTACGGGCACACAGGAAAGGAGCCACCGATGAGGCGGGAGACCAGACAACGGAAACAGGTGTTGGCAGGATTGCGAGCGATGACGGGTGAGGACCGAATGCTGGGGACCCTGGTCCGTGTCATTCACTCCGGGAAACAAGCGTTGGATGCGGTGATGCTGGAGATGGGACGGATGGTGGGTGAGAGTATCATGCTGATGGAGCGCGAGGAGATCGCGGGACCGGACTACCATCCGACGGACCCTGCTCTTCAAAAGTGGGCGCATGAGGACGGCTCGATCTTCCTGGGAGACCAGAAGGTCAAGGTGACGCGCCCCCGCTTGCGGCACGTGACGCAGGGAGAGCTGACCCTGCAGTCCTATGCCCGGATGCGTGCGCCGGGGGCATTTTCGGAGGAACTGTTGGCGAAGATTCTCCGAGGCGTGTCGGCGCAGCGCTACGCGGACACCGTGATCGAGGCCGCAGGGGCGTTCGGCGTGTCCGCCTCCTCGGTCTCTCGCAAGCTCGTGGAGCTGACCGCGACGAAACTGAAGGCGTTCCAACAACGATCTCTGGCCGACGTCACGCCATTTGCCCTCTTCCTCGACACCATCCACCGAGGGGGCGAGGCGTTTCTCGTCGCCCTGGGGGTGGACCAGGGTGGGGAGAAGAAGGCCTTGGGGTTCTGGCAGGGCTCTTCAGAAAATCACGAGATCTGTGAGGCGCTGTTTGTGGACCTGGAGCGTCGCGGGCTGGTCCTCTCCCGCCGAATTCTGTTTGTCACCGATGGCGGCAGTGGGCTGATCAAGGCGCTTCGAGCCCGGTTCGGTAAGAAGCTGGTGCATCAACGCTGTGCTATTCACAAGAGCCGGAATCTACAGCGGCACCTGGCAAAGCCGTATCGGGCAGAGGCGCATCGGCGGCTGATGACGGCGTTGGAGCAGACCAGCTATGCCGACGCGAGGCGGATGCTGCAGGAGTTGGAGGCCTGGCTCCGAACCAAAAACGAATCAGCGGCCACATCGCTCCGGGAAGCCTTTGAGGAATTATTGACCCTGCATCGGCTGAAGGTGCCGCCCCTGCTGCGCAAGACGCTCATATCCACCAATCCAATCGAGAGCATGTTCTCGCTGGTCCGGCACAGTGAGCGGAACCTCAAGCGAATCCGCGGGAGTGTGATGCTTCAGCGGTGGCTGGGGACCGTGCTGCTCTGCTGTGAGCAGCGGTTCCGGAAGGTCAAGGGCTATGCCGAGATTACGCAGATCAGGGCCACAATTGAGACCGAGCAGACAGAGGCGGCCTCTGTGCCGAGCAAGAAGGCAGCCTGACAAGAGCCATAACCATGGAGCGACTCAGAACATTTTCAACGGACATCTTGATAATTCCGCCAAAATACACGCCAAGAATATTGTTGACATCCTTGGTGTTACTAGTTTTTGTGAGTGGCGTATTCAAAAACAGCCTGTCAGCAGGATTGAAAATATTAATATAGCTAAAGTCGCCTGGTGTGCCGGTATCTTGATTGCCGTTATCATCGGAGACCGAGGCGACAGAGACTTCGCGGCCCAGTTCGACCCCGACGATTGTCTTATGCTTGATGGGGCCGGTGGAGAATTGTCCGTGCAATTCATTTTGTAGATAGTGACTCTGCGTGGTCGTCGGAATCCGAAACTGCGCCAGATTCATGATGCCGTCACTTTCATTTCCAACGAAGAACCACGCTTCTCGGCTGGAGTAAAGGCTACGAGTCACGGCCGCCCTGAATGCCGTACGCCACGTGAACATGTCGTTGAAGTCATGCAACAGGGTCACTGTGGCTTTCCCATTGTGAGCTTCAAGATGGCGAGCCGGATCGCCCAGGAATCGGCTGATCGGGATGGGTGCCACACCGCCGCCGAAGGCCACCAATCCACGGTCGATGGGGGCGCGGCTGTATAGGTATTCGCCTTCAACTCTCAAATTAGTCCGAGGCCCGATCTCCCATCCGATCGTCGGAGCGATAAAGGTGCGCCTCGACTCGACTCCGTCTCGATAACTTCCGGCTGATTCGAACATGCCGTTGAATCGAAACGTCAATGTTTTGCTGGCATTCAATGGCCCGCCGATGTCGAACTGCGGACGATACAGGCCATAATTGCCGATGATCATTTCCGCGGAATAATAGGGATTTCTCAGCGGCGCTTTTGTGATTTGGTTGATGACGCCGCCGGGGTCGGATCGGCCATACAGATACGACGGCGGGCCTTTGACGACCTCTATACGTTCGAGGTTGATAGTTTCACGCTGGGTACGTGTGCCGAACACGCTGTCGTCTCGAAACCCATTTTTAAATAGGGCCAGATCTGATACAAACCCGCGTATCATAAAAAGCCCCCCCTGACCGCCTTGATCATTGGACTGAGACACCCCGCTCACATTCCGCAAGGCATCACTGAAACGGATGACTTTTTGATCTTCCATCACCTGTCTGGTCACCACCTCGACGGAACGAGGGGTATCGTGGATGGGCACCGGCATTCTGGTCGCGGTCGATGTATCATCGACGGTATAGGCCTGGCTTTCCCGCTTCCGGACCTCTTTCACGACGATTTCAGGGACCTTGACCGGCTTGGAATCAACGATATCGGTTGGCCCCGCGCCTATAGGTTCTAACGGTACGGTCTGAGCATCTGGAGTCGATGATGAGACGGCACTCGGCACGAGCGTCACGGCGTTGGGAGCAGTCAGGCGGTAGGTGACGCCCGAGTTTGCCAGCAGCGATCGGAGGGCCTCTTCAGGCTGATGGCTTCCCGTGATGCCGGACGAGGTCTTGCCGACGATCAACTCGGTTGGAACACTGACCTGCCAACCCGTGCTCTCGGCGAAGGCATTCAACGCACTGCCGAGCGGTTGCGTGGGTATATGGAACTCGACGGGAGCGCTTGGCGCCACAGAAGAGGCATTAGAGGCATTGTCCTGAGCAAAGCTATCTCCCGCTACCGGCGCGGCGAGGGTGAAAAGGAACAACACCCAACTGAGTCGTCTCCGCCATGGATCTGTCCATCCTGCTTCCTGTTTTCGACAGTGTGAAACACAATCCTCGTTGTTGTTCATTTCTCGCCGTTCCATGCCCTCTCACACCTCCTGTTTTGATGCGCCTCTCAGTAGACGCAAGAGAACGCACGTTCCCTCACCTGCTTTGACGCACAGAAGTGTGTTCGGAGAAAATTAAAAGAGAAGGATGAGACGATTAGCCAGACCAACCATTGAGACCGGAACCGTCTTGATGAGCAGCTCAAGCGCGGCAACGGGATCGTCCACGTTATAGGTTCCCGTCACGTTGGTTTCACCGACACGCTGGTTCAACAGGATGATCGTCCCCGGATGATACCGCCGCAACTCTTCCAGCACCTCGGCAAACGGCACGCCATTGACGATAAGCCGCCCCTGCAGCCATGCCGAGGCCGCCGGCACATTGACGGAATGCGGCCGCCCCATGCGGCCATGCTCCACCTGGAGCTGGGATCCCGCTGTGACCATGACCGGAGAAGCTGTCTGACCTTTGGAATGAACCTCGACGGTGCCTTCGAGGACGGTGATGTGCGCTCCACTCGACTCTGCCCGGACGACGAATGCCGTTCCAACAGCTCGAACGGCGGTTGCAGTACCGTCCACGATAAACGGACGGGCTGTATCCTGCTGAACGTTAAAGTGGACTTCGCCTTTAAGCAGCCAGACACGACGCACCCCCTCGTCAAATAAGAGCGCGATCGCTGATTGGGTGTTGAGCGTGGCAATCGAGCGATCCGGCAACTTGACCGTGCGCCGCTCTCCGGACCCAGTTCGATAGTCGGATTGCCAGCGTGTGGTTACATCAAAATAATCGGCGAAGATACCGACCAAGATAAGGCCGACGAGGGCCAAAACTGGCCATCGCGGAGACGCCGCAGCTTTTGGTTTGAACCAGGACGGTTCCGCCCTCGCCGCAACAGCGGCAGCCGCGCTCAACTCTGGGCTTTCCCATACTGCAGAAACCTTACGATACATGAGGGCATGTCGAGGACTCTGCGCCTGCCAGGCCTCGAAGGCTCGATGGTCCTCCTGTGATATGCCGCTGTTCTGCAAACGAATGACCCACGCCACGGCTTCTTTCCTAAGCCGGGCTTCCTCCTCAGATAAAACCATATTGTCTGAATCATCTGTGCGCTGCATAAGCCGGTCGTGTCGGCAGGTGCTCGACGAGACCGGAGCCAGTATACAGTGTGACGATTCAACGGACCAAGATCCTCACTGGCGGTGGTCTATGGCCTCGAGGGCCTCGCAACTTTGGTCTAGCGCTCGCATCAATAACTTTTCCACCCCGCTCTCCGAGATGTTCATGCGCACGGCGATTTCTTGGTATGAGTACCCATACACTCGGCACAGCACGAAGGCTTCACGGCTCCGGCGCGGAAGCTGTTCGATCACCCGCAGACACAGGCGAAGCCGCTGTTTGGCGAGCAACTCCCGTTCAGGTGAAGGCGATTGAGAGGGCACGGCCATGGCGGCATCCATGCCATCGAGGGCATGGACACCATTTTTCTCTTTCCGCAGATGGTCAATCGCCAGGTTCGCGGCAATGCGATGGAGCAACGCACGAGGCTGTTCCACGGCATGCGCTTCACCGAGCCGAAGCAACCGCACATAGGTATCCTGCACAAGGTCCGCAGCCGTTTCGTGAGACTTGACCATCGTGACAATCCGGCGGGTGAGTTCCTCACGGTACTGATGAAACAGGGAGGCGATCTGCGCATACGTGAGACGCAGTGCCATCCCCACGTTGGGAATATCGCGTGAAGCCGTGAGTTCTGCTTCAGCGAGATGTGTGCTGTGTGTCGTCATCGACTATCTCCTTGTGTTCCAATCTTCTTAATAAAAAAAAGCCCAGGATGTCCTTTGACACCCTGGGCTCCGGTCTTCGATGACCTCTGGCCTCGTTACTTGGTGACTGCTACTTAGACACGCTTATAACTAGCTCGAAACGTCTGTAGTGACCCGTTTCACCCTAGAAACATTTTAGAAATGGACCTATTGCCTTAGAGTCATTGATATCTACAACTTCTTAGTTGATACAAGTTCTCAATATCAGTTCATGCACACTGCTGTCAACTTTTATTTCTAGCATCCGCTGCAATGACTCAGGATTGGCGCCTGCTGATGAGGATATGAGGCCCCGACATGTATCTCTACGGCTGACCCGAACCAAAACCGAAAGGCTCCAGCGCCTCGAACACCACGAACCTCTTGCTGTCGCACAAAGGAAACTGTTCACACATATGGGCTTCTACAGGCTAGTCACTCCGCCTTCGGCGGCGACGGTCGACCAGATCCATATCCCAACAAGAGCCGACAAGAGAATGCTAACCGCCGTCACCAAACTGATGACTACGGCAAGATCATCGCTGGATCGGATGTATCGCTTGTTCATCGTCCCTCCTCCATCGAAGGTTCACTTTATGGACCACCGGCTCCATCCGGCACATTCCCCGATCCCTGTCTTAGTGACAGACCTCACTGGGAATTGGCTGTGCCGATACTAAGGGCTGGTTCATGGATGGCTGCGCCACGATCACGGCCAAGCGCCGAACAGACTCTGCCAGCGCGAGAAATTCATCGCGCGTGAGGTGGAGCGTGACCGCACCACACGTCAGGTGCAGTTTTCCGCAACCGCACAATACCAACTTCATGGGACTATCCTTACTCAAGATCTTATTCATACCGGTCATTCCCTTTCATCGATTGATGATTGCATTACTCTCGACGCTGATAACTTTCCCGTTTAGACACGCTGACTGGCCGGCAGGGGTGCACGACCATACCCTCGCGAGACCATCCGCAGTTGATGCACCTCCATCGTTTCGTTTGATAATAATCGTCGGGTAACTCGTGGATGATATAGCCTCCACATCTTCTACAACCTAATGCCATGTTACCTCCGTAGGTCTCGGCGGATACCGATAGCGAACGTTTCGTATTTTCGACAATCGGTGCTGCGAAGAGGTTGCATTCACCATCACGGCACCACGGTCTTTCCCGCGCAGGGTTCCGTTTCAACCCCATCTGAATCAATGAGCCAGAACGAAAAAGCCCAAGGCATCTTTCGACACCTTGGGCTCTGGTCTGCAACAACCTCTGGCCTCGTGGTTCCCGAATCTGCTCGTCAACGACAGTCACGCACGTTTCCGTGCGAACTCTAAGTTGATATAAGTTCTCAATATCATTTATACGGCAAGCTTGTCAAGCACTCATGTCGCGTTCCACATTGGATCATCGCGAGGGCAATTTAGGCAACCAGGGCTGTTTCAGGCATTTGGCCCCGGCAAAATGCCCAACAAACACCCGGAGATTCACGGGAAAGCGACCGGAGCCGGATGCGTCATGATCATCACACCAGGACTTTATGGCTGACTTGAACGGTAGCTCAACAGATATCGATCCCGAGCATCACAGGGGGCGAGGACTCTCTCTACCAGGGGCAATAGCTGGCGTAGAGGCGGCGCGTTTGCTAAGCCGCCTTCGCTCGAGTGGACCATAGCCCACCACTGATTACCGTGAGCGTCAGTACCTGCAGCGCAAGACTCTCCGCAGTTGGGTGGATACCCAGCATCGGCAGCGAGAAGAAACGTATCATTGTTGCCTCGAGCGCACCTGCTTCTTGCAGCGCCGCGACGCCGTTACCGACAAAGACTACGGCCATCAGCGCCAGCAAGCTCGAGGTTACCGTGAAAAATGGCCCGATCGGCAGGCGCAGGCTATAACGAAAAATCATGCTGCCGATCAGCACCATCAGCAACGCCGCCGTGGCGATGCCCCACAGCACCGCACTCTGCCCAGCAGCACCGGCCTGCGCCAACAATGTCTCGTAGAACAGGATCACTTCGAACAATTCCCGGTACACCACGAGAAACGAGATACCGGCCATCGCCCAGAGCGTGCGCTTACCCAGTGCGGCATTGATCTGCTGGCGGATGAACTGGTTCCACGCTTGCGCGTTCGCGCGGCTGTGCAACCACCATCCCACGTATAGCAGCATGGCCGCGGCCAGCAACGCTGTGATGCCTTCGGTCAGTTCCCGGTTAGCGCCCGAGATACTCAGCACGTAACGGGCGACGATCCAGGTGATGCCGCCCAGCGCCACGGCGCCAATCCAACCAGCGTGGATGTAAGGCGACGCATCCCGCCGCCCGGTTTTGACGGTGAAAGCCACGATGGCTGAAATCACCAAAATCGCTTCTAATCCCTCGCGGAGCAAGATGAGCAGTGAACTCACAAAGGCCGTATTCGGCGATAAGGTACTGTCGGAGAGCGCAGCATCGGCACGGACCAGCAGCGCCTTCGCCCTCGCCGCCTGAGCTGTCACGGCCTCCGACGGTTGTCTCTCGCCGATCGCCGCACGTAATGTCATCATCTCGCGCTCGATTTCCATGCGCAGCGATGCGTCAACATTCTCCAGTGCCGATTCAATCAATTCGAAGCCTTCCAGGTAGGCCGCGATCGCTAGGCGCTGTGCACCTTCTTGGTTGCCGTCCGCATAGGCTTGCGCAGTCTCGTCGAGCTTGGCACGCGAGAAATCCAGCGGCTTCTGGTTCGAGGCTTGCAGCGCTTGTGGCTGTTGCGTGAGGTAAGCGCGCACGGCGTCCGTCGCGGAGCCGATGGAGGCTTGTTCACTAGGAGTCTTTGTGACCAGTGCGCGCAAGCTTCCGATAGCTGTTTTGCCTTCGCCTTGCCGCCACAGCGCCTCGCCCTTGGCCACGAGTTCAGAATCGGCACGAAGGCCACCGACAAAGAAGGCCAGTGCCCAGCGGTCGGCTTCGGAAAGTTCGGTAAAGGCGCGCATAGGCGTGCCGCGGACGCCGAGCGTAATGGTAGCGTACAGGCCGTACAGGCTGCGCTGACGCATACGTGCCTCATCCTGTAGGTTGCTAGGAGCCGGTTCCATACCCATGGCCTGCGGCCCGTCGCCGCGCCCCTGCGCGCCATGGCACGCGGCACAGGACTGTGCGAACCGCTGTCCGGCCTGCCGGAGGTCCGGCGGTTGTTGTGGAGACACGCTGAGCTTCCACGCTTGGATCACGCCGACGCGCAGCCGGCCCGCGAGGGCCGCGATCTCGTTGCCAGGCGCTTTCGCCTCAATGCACGCGAACAGCCCACGAGCCTCCTGCAACAGCTTCGGTTGTTCGGGCACGGCAGGCAAGTTGCCGAGAAGAATGATGGCCTGAGCAGCAAACTCGCGCTGCTCCGCATACTCCTCGGCATTGACCACCTTGCCATCCTGCACAAACCCAGGGTAGTCCACGCCGACATAATCAAGCATATGGACGACGGTTTGCGCATTCTCGTCGTCCGTCGACAGCGCCATCGCAACGCCATTCAGGTTCGCGACCAGCACAATCGTTGCCAACCACCATGGGAAGGAATTCGGCAAGGGGATGCGTATCGATTTCATCGCGTTCCTACTTTCAACTGCTCTCGATCTTCTTTTGTTCGTCACCTGTGCTATTCAATTGTGATAGACGGCATCACCGCCTTCCGGTCGATTGCGCGCGGCTCATGTACCGGCTCGCTCTATCATCGGGAGTAGCTCTACAACATGCTGAACGACAAATTCAATATTGGGCGCGAATGTTGGTCATTTTCTTCGACTCGTCGATCGGATCAAAGAGCGGTACACCGGCACTCCCGTTAAGAGGCCGATCAATCATGAGGCGCTTGATTGTTTCTGTCGCCGATGCGCTTGCCGCTTCAACCACCACATGCGGACCGCCGTGACGTATAACAAGAGGGGAACGAATCCCGTAATAAACACGATCCATCGGCCGGTGAGGCCGAACGCTTCACCGTTATGTAAAGGGAACAGCCAGGCCAGAAAAGTCTCTCCTCCGGTGAAGCGACGAGAATCTTGCACGCGAAGCACTGCGCCGCTGTATTGATCCAACCACACCTGACTTTCGCCCCCCGATGTCCGCACCTCGCTCGGCTGATACAGCGCAACGTGATAGACATCGCGGTCTTCGTGAGGCAACCCCAGGTACCGCAACTCTCCCTCGGGGAATATCTGCCTCGCGAGCGCGATGGCCTGCTCGACAGGCAATGACGGAGCCCCGGCAATTGGAACGGATTGAATCTCTTCTTCCTTGGGAACCTCCTGGACCTGGGAAAAGAGACGAACGATCGGGATAACATAGTTGCTGAACTCCAGGTAGACGCCGGTAAAGGCCAGCATCCCCAGAATGATCGCGCTATAAAACCCGCTGAGTTTGTGCCACTCGTAGTGCCGACGAACGGGGCTTCCGCTGGACCTATAGGTCAGCGCCTGACCGAGCCTCCCTGGACGCGGCCACCAGAGGTACAGACCCGTACTGATCGAGATGAGCAGGAAGATGGCGACAAACCCTACGATTGTCGCGCCGACATCGTCCATCAGGAGCGAGGCGTGCAGATTGTATATGAACGAAACCAAGTACCCGCCCCATTCGCGGTCTTTGGTCAGCACGGCTGCCGTATACGGATCGACGGTCACTTGAATCCACCGGCTCTCGTCGGCGCCGGCCTCCTGAGCCCTGTGCCAGGCAAGAAAGACACCGTGGCGATGTAACGGCCATTCGACGCTGTCCAGCCAACCGCCGGAAGGGCCGGCCGACTTGGCCGCCGCGACGATTTCGCTCAACGGTCGATGGGGTCCGGCGCCGCTCGGCGTCATGAGCACCGGATTCAACCATTCGTCGATCGCCTTATAGAAAACCAGGAAGCTGCCGGTAAGACTCATCAATACGAAGAGCCCGCCCCCGAACAATCCGAGATACAAATGGAGCGTGAGCCAGAATTTTCTCAATCTGAAACGACGGCGCTTCGCCGATAGCCATGAGAGCGGCTCAGGGGATTCCAGCGGATCCATCAAGTCCGGCTGCGTGATGACAGACCTGAACTGGTCGGTAATCATGACAATCGCTTAGAAGGCCTAACGGGTTGGACCTTCGTCTGAACAGACCTACACATTTACTTATGACGTGCGAATGCACCAAAACCTCACCCCTGAATGGACTGGACATGGTTTTTACCCGTCCTTGTAAGACAACCAGGATAGCTTCTACACACTGCGTCGGCGCCACGCCGTCGGTGCGTGAGAAGCCGAGATCCTTGGTGAGGGTTCGCCGCAGCTCGCCCCCGTCCAGTAATCGACCGATAGATCCTGTTGTCGAAGCGTCGTCGTCAGCAATCGCGCCAAGGTCGTCTTGCCCGCCCCCGGCAAGCCGGTGAGCCAGACGGTGAAACCAAGTCTTG
Source organism: Candidatus Nitrospira nitrificans (assembly GCF_001458775.1). NCBI lineage: Bacteria > Pseudomonadati > Nitrospirota > Nitrospiria > Nitrospirales > Nitrospiraceae > Nitrospira > Candidatus Nitrospira nitrificans. The sequence goes on along the minus strand of NZ_CZPZ01000023.1, from coordinate 287,672 downwards.
ACGAAATGGCTTCATTCTTGCAGAACGAGTACTCAGCTCGGACCGACACTCAAATGGTATGAGAATCATCTTCCCTCTATCTCTGCACAGGCGGTTTCCAATTCAGGCAGATACGCTCGATAGCGTTTCCAGCGCCCGACGAAGTTCGAGTAGATCGGCTGCCGCACCTGCCAGCGGCTGGGGGTCTGCACCGCCCGGTCCTGCTGGTGAAAATTGAGACACCGATCATCCCATGGTGCCCGAAGAACGCGATGAGCCGCCGGGCCTGGCCTTCCGCCGCTTGCCAGGGAGCAGCCTGCTGTCCGTCCTGCCGGTGAGGCCGTTCGACCATGGATCGCCTGGAATCACCGAAGATCTCGCGCATGAGTCTGATCGCACTCAGAGCACGACAAATCTTGCGGCAGGCCCTGCACTGCAGGACCCGTTGTATTCTTACGTGCACTTCCTTAAAAAACCACGCCGCGACTTACGTCACCCATCCGCCATAGCGTAACTAAAAAGCCCAAGGCGTCTTGTGACGCCTTGGGCTCCGGTCGATATGACCTCTGGCCTCGTGACTCCCGCGACGATGAATGCGCGACAAGAATTCACCGCCACGCCCTATGGACCGGACTCACTGTGGCATGATGCTATCGATGTGAACTGGGTTGCGGATCGGGCATCCTGCCGCCGATGGCCGACGCGAGAATTCTGACAAATCGTCGGCAGCGCGTACACTTGATGACCAGATTTTCACCCTCCCAGCGGGCTATCAGCTTCCCGCAGCGGCACCGAACGTCCGCACTTGCTACTGCCGGCGCGCGTGATTCGCTCATCGTCCTACCTCGTCCACCGCGTTGCGCGGCATGGCTGGTGTCGTGATCCAGAGAGGCGGAACCCCATCCGCGAAAGAGTTGACTCATGCGCGCGCGCAAAACTGGCGCGGAACCGGCATGCGTGAAAAAGCCCTGAGGAAGATCGAAGAATAGACACGTCTGTCCTCTCCTCGCGCGATGTTGAATCGAAACACCCAGGACAACGACCATCGAACAGACCGGACACAACGGCGCGGCGAAATGAAGCTACTTGAATGTAAGCTTTTTCAGTTCGGCTGCCGGCAATTCAACTTCTCCGAAATCGGATTGTCCCTTGAAACTGCCCGCGACGGCCAAGATAAACTCTCCCGTCTTGCCGTCGTTCAGCGTGATGGTCACGTTCGGCGCTGAGCCGTTGCCGGTCGGCTTGAGATCGATATGTTTGATGCCATCGAACTTTATTTTGACCGTGGCGGTGCCGCGCTTCACGGGTAACTCACGCATCTCGTGCGGAACGAACGCCGTTTCGCTGATCTTTTCTTCATAATAGAAGACGACGTTTTTGACGTCTGTTTCTACGCTCTTGGCATCGACCGCCACGGCATGGAAAGCTTTCTCGCTTTTGCTCTGAGCCAAAACCGGACCGACGAGCAGGCAGAGCATGCCCACTGAGGATATCAACGCGGCGGGGCGGATGATCGAACGAGCGATCGTCAGGCGATTCATCGTGTTTCTCCTTTTATGTTCCATGTCGATCGAATTGTTCCGTCCACGTGCTACCCTTCCAAGCGATAGCTGATCGGAATCAGAATGGTAATCTGCGACTTTTCCAATTGATATTTGAGCGTCAACGGGGAGGCTTTCCTCATGACCACCAACGCGTCCTGATCGAGCAATGCATGACCAGAGCTTTCAGCGACAGTGAGATCCCCGACCGTACCGTCCGCCTTAATGACCGCTTGGACGACGACTCTGCCCTCCCAGTGGTTCTCGCGCGCGAGCGTCGGATAGCGTTTCAATTCTTCGATGCGTTTCCGAACCATGTCGCCCAGCCAGCCGTAGTCCGCCTGAGTCCTACGATAGTGCACGAGCTTCTGTTGGATGATGCGTTGTTCTACCGCCGCTTCCGTCGACTCGACGCGCTGTTCGATAGTCGGCGACTCGGATGCCATGACGACCTGAGCGGTGACCACTCGGCTCTCCGACGCTTCCACTGCGGGAGACTCCGTCACCGGCTCGACGTTTTCAACCACGTCCTTGATGACCTGCGTCGTTTCTATCGGAACCGTTGCCTCGTAGGGAGTCGGCGGCGGAGTGTGTTGAGCAAGCGGCTTAGCGGTCGTTTTAGTCGTTTTAATGGGAGGCTTCGGTTTAACGGGTGAAGGAGGAGGCTGGATCGCTTGTTCGGTCGGCTGCGATTCAGATTGAGTCGGCGAGTCAACCATCGAGACATCCCACTGAAACAACTCTCGCTGAACCGGCGGCTGAATCTCCGCCATCACAAGCGTCGCGGCGGCGAGACCCAGGAGGTGCAGCATGACGGACGCCATCCATCCCCGCGCCTGTTCGGGGACCGTGCTCGCGCCGATACGATCGAATTCGAGCGCGGTCATGATCGAAGGACCTCCAAACTGACCTGTCGAAATCCGAGGCCCTTGACTTCATCGACCACTCCCACAAACCGCTCCAAGATCGTGACGCGATCAGCCCGGAGGACGACGATCGACTCGCGCGGGTGCCCGTTCAGCATCGCCGTCAGACCATCCGCCGAAACCGGTTGGTCATTGACGAACAGCCGACCGTCGGCCGTCAGGGTGATCATCAGCGGCACGTCCTTGTGGTCGTTCACTTCCTTGGCCTTCGCCAATTCCACGGGGACCTGGCCGGCCGAAATGAACGTGGCTGTGGTCAAGACAATCACTAAAAGGACCAACATCACATCCACGAGAGGAATGACATTGATTTGATTCAGCTCACGCTCCATGCTGCACCTTGTACAGCGTGAGGAGCTCGGTGACGCGCCGTCGAAGGATGTTATTCAGCACGACACATGGGATCGCGACCAATAACCCGATGGCCGTGGCTTTGAGCGCTAGACTGAGCCCGACCATGATCGTGCCGACCGCCATGGTGCCCGAGGTGCCCATCGTGTGGAAGGTCAACATGATCCCCAACACCGTTCCCAAGAGCCCGATGTAGGGCGCATTGGCCGCCACCGTTCCGATCACGACCAGCCCTTTCGTCAAGGCTATTTCCATGCTCTGAATGTTCTCGAACTGATTCAAGTTCACGCGCCGATAATAGAGCCACCGTTCCACCGCCACGGCCAATGCCCACAGGCTGAGCACGACCAACAGCCCGATAATTCCGTAATCGATCAGTTGTGTCAGAATGTTCATCGTGAATCCTTATACCCCTCACCCGCTAACGACAGACGGGCATCATGGCCTCGCTGTCTCGGCCTGGCCCCATTGTGCTGATGTGGCGACAAACTGAACGACGGTTAGGTCGATACAGTGCATCACTGTACAGACGGATAAGACTCTCGTTACCTCACCCGTCCCTGGAAAAAATTTTGGCTTGCCGAAAAGACAGACGGAGAGGACTCGAGGAGACACCTCCATGGCTCCGAATCCCGCGATATCTATGAGAGTTCAAGATGATAGCGGTCTAGCGTCGTCGCGGTATGCCGCGCGAGATTGGAGAGGGACTTGTTGTAGTCCACGATGGCCCGCAACTCGTTTCCCTGCGCGGTTGCGAGATCGCGTTGAAATTCGAGGACAAAGCGAGTGGTGCTGAGTCCTACCTTGAGTCGTTCCTGCTCGGTTTGCAGCTGCTTCTCGGCAAGGATACGGGCTGAACGGGTGGTCTCGATACGTTTGAAGTCCGTCTGCGCGCGGCGCACGGCTTCGCGAACACCGAGAATAATCTGATGGCGGACACTCGCAAGGGCGACCTCGGCGTTCTTCGCATCCAATTTGCGTTTGTTGTACGTGCTGAGGGCGGAGCGGTTGCCGAGCGGGTAGCTGAACAGCAGCCCCGCGCCGTAGTTATAGAAATCGCCGCTGAAATTTCTGGTGAACGAGCCTCCATAGTCGCTGCCCAGTCCTGAAAGACCCATCGTCCCCTGGACGGAGAGCGTGGGAAGCAACTGGTTGCGCGCAAATTGCGTGTTCAATTCGCTGGACTCGATATTCTTCTTGGCCTGCACGATTTCCGGACGCTGTTCGATCGCGGTCTCGATGGCTTCTTCGAGGCTGATGGTTTCGAGATACGTGATGGGGGCGTCAATGGGCGTGAGCCGCACGGTTTGCCGCAGCTCGGCTTCGCCGGGATTCAAAAGCGTCCGCAGTTGATCTTCCTCGTCGCGGATGACTTTCTCAGCTACCAAGACCTGCTCCACTCTGGACGCGACGGCGGCCTCGGCTTGGAGCACATCGACGACCGACATCACGCCGCCTTTGGCCTTGATGCGATTGGTCGCCAACAGTTCCTCGGCCGCTTTTAATGCCGCCTGGGCGACCTTCACATTTTCTTTCGCATACACCAGTTCCCAATAGTTTTGTTCGACTGAGGCAATGACGGTCAAGACACGGTCCCGAAAGATATGCTGCTCGACGACCGCGTTGTTTTGGGCGATCTTGATGAAGGTGGTGTTGACCCCGATCCCGGCGTTCTTGAGCAGCGGTTGGGTCACGGTGAACGACAAGCCGCCGGTCCAGGCAGGGTTGAACAAGAATCCATCCGCGAGATCTTGATTGACGTTGTTTCTGGCAGGGCTGTAATTCACATCGATATTCCCGCCCGTCACAAGGTTGGTCGAGGCATCGACGCTTACGGCATGGGTACGCTGATCGAAGGTCGTGATCTGGTTCAGCTGAAACCCGGTTGCCCCGAACACCGGTCGATTGAGAGGATCGACCGTCCGGAGATACCGACCGTTCAGGCTCACGGTGGGATCGAACTTCGCTTGCTCGATGACGATATCGCTCAACCGACTTTCTTTGGTATGGCGGCTGAGACTAATATCGAGATTGTTCTGCAGGGCGCGAACCGCTGCATCAGCCAGGGACACCGTTTCATGACGTTCCACAGGAGCCGGTTGGGTAATATCCAGGCTCCAACTCAGCGATGGCGAGAACATGCTCATCGAGCCGGCGATCCCGATGGCAAGGACCCTGACGTGAGTCCACCATTTGCAATTCATGACACCTCTTCCAGAATCTGAGTCTCTCCTGAGAGCCGACATACCATGGATCGAATGAGGTTGACAGACCGCTCCTTACCCTATGGACTCGCCATCCTCTCCCTCGATAGTAAGACGAGACCACCCGACCTGCCCCTCACATACCGGCGGAGTCACGTGGGCTATGGCCTTCTCGATTTGGATGGCTGGATGGGAATTCGGCATCCCGTCAGTCGTGGTTGCCGGATCACAAGACCATGCCCACTTTGTGCCATGAAGGCCCTATAGGCTCTTCGTATCCGAGGTCTTAGACCCCTTCACGGCTCCGGAGAGGATCATATAACCGGCTGGAACCAGGACGAGCGTCACGAGGGTGGACACCACCAGACCTCCTATGAGCACGACGCCGATCTGACGGCGCCCCGCTGCTCCCGCGCCGGTGGCCAGCGCGAGCGGCAAGGCTCCGAGGATCGTCGCGCAGGTCGTCATCAAGATCGGACGAAGCCGTAACGCCGCTGCTTCGATGATCGCCTCGGACACCTCCATCCCCCGTTCACGAAGCTGATTGGCGAATTCCACGATCAGGATGGCGTTCTTGGTCACGAGCCCGATCAGGATCACCAGACCGATCTGACTATAAATGGTGAGGGTTCCGCCGATCGCGGCTAATGAGAGCAACGATCCCGACAGGGCCGGCGGCACTGTGAGCAAAATCGTCCAAGGATGCCGGAAACTCTCGAATTGCGCCGCGAGCACTAAGAAGATGACCGCCAGCGCCAGCACGAAGGTCAGATAGAGGTTTCGATTGCTTTCCGCGAAGGTCTTGGATTCTCCGGCATAGGCCGTCCGCATACCGGGCCTGACAATGTCGTGGGCCGTTTCATCCAGATACTTCAGGGCTTGCCCCAGCGTGAAGCCGTCGGCCAATCCCGCGCTGACCGTGACGGCGCGCATGCGATCAAAATGGTTCAACACGTCCGGCGCGGGCACTTCCTTCACCGTCACGATATTGTTGAGCTGCACCAATGCGCCGTCATTCCCCCGCACATAGAGCTGGCTGATGGCCGAGGGCGTTTCGCGATTCCGATCGTCGACTTTCAGGATCACTTTGTACAGACGGCCGTTCTGCATAAACGTGTTCACCGGCCTTCCGCTGAGCAAGGTCTCCAGCGTCCGTCCGATGGAGGCAACCGACACACCGAGATCGGCGCTCTTGTCGCGATGCGTTTCCACCGCCAGATGCGGCGTATCCAACGCGGCATCCATTCCCGGCGACACAAACCCCGGATGGCCGGCCAGCCGTGAGACCAGGGTCTCGGCAGCCTGTTGCAACTCCTGATAGTCCAATCCTCCGAGAACAAACTGCACCGGCGATTTCTCCGACCAGTCTCCGAGGGAGGACGGATTGAGGAGATAGGCTTTCACCCCCGTCAACATGCCGAGTTTTTGATTCAAGCCCGCGACGATTTCCTGCTGACTTGTCGCGCGCTCCTTCCAATCCTTCAACGTCACCCAACTCTCGGCACGGTTGACCCTCGTCGGACGATCACCGAGGGCCACCATCGTATAGGTATGGGCAATCTCAGGGACCGTCCGGAGCAACGATTCCAACTCTTTGGCGTAGGTATCGGTATATCGAAGGGTGGCGCCTTGCGGCGCGATGAGGAAGCCGGAAAACCACCCCGTGTCCTCGAGCGGCGCGAGTTCGGACGGAAGTCGGTTCAAGATGGACAGGCTCCCCAGGCTCGCTCCGACCGCCACGATCACAACGGCTACTCGCGCGTTCATGACCCATCCCAGCCCGCGCCGATACTGCCGGCTGAGATCGTCCGCCAGTCGCGCGGCAAATCGAAACCGAGTCACCCCGCTGTCCTGGCGGAGCAAGCGTCCGGACATCATCGGCGTCAAGGTCAATGCCACGAAACCAGACAACAGCACCGCCGACGCGACCGCAATGGCCAATTCCGTAAACAGCCGACCAACGATATCCGTCACGAAGGCGATCGGAACGAACACCGCCACAAGCGAGATCGTCGTCGCGATGACGGCAAAGGCAATTTCGTTCGTGCCCTCGATGGCGGCCCGCACGGGCGGCATGCCTGCGACGATCCGGCGATGAATATTCTCCAGGACGATGATGGCGTCATCCACCACGAGGCCAACGGCGAGCACAAGGCCCAGGAGGGTCAAGATGTTCAGCGAACACCCGGTCATCGCCATGATCGTGCACGTCCCGATGATCGACGCCGGGATGGCAACCGCCGGTATGAGCGTCGCCCGCGCGCTTCCCAGAAAGCAAAAGATCACCAGCACGACGAGAAACAGCGACAGCCCCAAGGCGATATACACTTCATCCAGCGACCGTTCGATCGGCGTCGAACTGTCCCACGCCAGCGTCAGGTCCACACCCTCCGGCAACCCGGCCGCAATGGACGGAAGTTGCTCTCTGACGGCGCGCACCACGGCCAAGGTGTTCGCCTTGGATTGGCGAGACACGGAAATCCCCAGTGATGACTTGCCGTTGAATCGCACCACCTTGCGGGTATCCTCCGCGGCCAATTCCACGCGCGCCACATCTTCCAGGCGAACAGGGTATCCTTCTCGGTAGGCCATGATCAGCGATTCGAATTGCTTCGGGGTTTGCAAGGTCCCTTTGAGCGAGACGCTGAATTCCATCTGATTGCTTTCAATGCGGCCGGCCGGGATCGATGCATTCTGATTTCGGAGCGCGTCTTCCACGTCCTCAACCGTCAGACGACGAGCCGCGAGGCGATCGGGGTCCAGCCAAATCCGCATGGCATAGCGACGTTCCCCGTCGAGATAGGTCGATGACACGCCGGGGATCATGGCCAACTGCGCTTTGATGAATCGATCAGCGAGGTCGGAAAGTTCCAGTTCGGAATAGCGATCGCTGGAGACCGCGAGCCATAGAACTTCGGTATTCTCCGCCGCGGCCTTTTCGACATGAGGTTCAAGAATCCCCAACGGCAACACCGGGCGAATTTGGGAAACACGATCCCGGACGTCGTTGGTGGCGCCGTCCAGGTCGCGTCCCAATTCAAATTCCAGCGTGACCGACGACACTTCTTCGCGGCTGGCAGAGGTCATCGTCCTGAGTCCCTGAATGCCGCTGAGCACGTCTTCAAGCGGAGTGGTCACGTCCAACTCGACGACGGATGCGCTGGCTCCCGGGTACACCGTTCGGACGGATACGATCGGCGGTTTGATGTCGGGGTACTCGCGAACGGGCAATCGCAGGAAACTCAAGAATCCGAACAGCATCAGCAGCAGCGTCATGACGATTGCAAACACCGGCCGATGAATACAGGTCTCGGAAAGATTCATACCTACTCTGAGTGGAATGGAGAGGGCGCGCTCATATCGGGCAAGAGGGTTCGTCGTTACTCGGATGATTTGATCGAGACCGGCGCGCCGTCGCGCAGCTTGTGGGTTCCGGTCCGGACCACCTGATCACCTTCCTTCAATCCGGCGCGCACCTGGACCATGCCCCGTTCACGCACGCCCAACGAGACTTCTTTCAATCGGGCGATCCGTTCTTCAACCTGAAACACCATGGTCTTCTCCTGCCGCAGAAACTCGGCCTCTTCCGGGATCAGAAGCGCGTGAGTATCCTCACCCACGGTCAACCGAACGGTGACAAAGAGACCAGGCCGGAGCGTGCCGGCGGGATTCGGAATGACCGCACGAACCGCCACCGTCCGATTGACGGCATCGACTCGCGGATCAATCGCCGTGACCCGTCCCGCGAACGTGGCATTCGGAAAGGCCTCCGTCGTGACAATCAACGGTTGACCGACATGCAGCCGGCTCAACCACACCTCCGCCACCTTGAAATCCACATGGAGATTCTGCAAGTCCTCCAGATTCACGAGGTCCTGCCCCGGCTGGACGTAGTCTCCGATCGAAACGCGGCGAAACCCCAGTGTCCCGCTGAACGAGGCACGGATCACGGTTTTCTTCAGACGAGCCTCGTAGAGGCGACGGTTCGCCGCCGCCGCGTGCCACGCCATCCGGGCTTCATCCATCTGTTGAGCCGGCACGATAGCGGACTGCTCATCCGTAATCCGCTTCAACCGTTCATAGGTCACCAGCGCCATGTTCTCCTCCGCCGCCGCCTGAGTGACTTGTGACTGGAGTTCTTCTTGCTCCAGTTCCAACAACGGAGCCGCGCGCTCAACCACCTGTCCGTCTTGGAAGTGGATCCGTCGAATGACGCCGGCGATCTCGGGTCTCACGGTGATCGACGCGACCGCCTCCAACGTCCCAACGGCCTGGATTGATTCTGTGATTGACCCGACGGTGACGGGGGCGATATCGACCAAAATTGGCTGGTCGGACGCAGGTGTCGTCGTCGATGACTCACTGGGTGATTGGTTTCCCAATCGGAATATGATCAGGACGACCACGGCAACGATCCCAATCATCACGATCACGCTTTTGACATTCATGCTCACGATCTGTTGTCGTCGCAGCCTTTCGTCCCATGGGAGCCGAGTCGGCACATTACACCTTATCGTAGAGAAGACGGATAACCAGACAGAAACCTCACCCACCTGCGGATTAATCAGGGAGAGATAGAAGGATCTGTCGGTCCAGGTCTTCCAAAACCAATTACTTTCGATGAAGCGGCGTACACAAGATCCAGGAGATCTTGGAAATGCGAGGCAAAAGAGGGGAGTCTGATCGGAACTCTAGCTTATGGGCCAGTTCAGCTGATAGCCCAAGAGGTGATGACGAGAGGGCATGGGGTGGATGACGGGTTTCCACAAACACCCCAGAACTACAGCTTTTCAATCAAGAACTTGCGAGAGAGAGTAGCCAAAACGTAGCCATGGAGTGTAGCCAAGTGTAGCAGGGTGAATCAACCGGTTCACGTCAGCGGACAATCTCACAGAGGGCACCATTCGGCGGGTTATTGACTGGTTGCCTGATTAGACTTTCGCAAGTGTTGACTTAAAACGAACTGATTAAACGACCCAGCCAAATGTATTGCCAGAACAGCATAGGGCCGAGGCACGTCCACAACTGAATTGCCTTGTCCGTGTCCACCCAGTTCATTACGTAGGAGAGCAATCGATCTAAGTACCGTGGTAACCACCTGCTGTTTGTCCACGGGGATATCATCTAAGAATCCAGCTTCTCGGAATAGCGTAAGCAGATCACTGACATTTCCAGTTTTTGTATTTCCCACTGTCTTTAAAGCACTCTCGAAGCTCTTGAACGCCTTAACGATCACATCTTTTGTTTTCCCGTCCGTAAGATCCTCACGAGCCTCGCGGAACTCATTATGCGCACCCTCAAATCCACGCTCACATAAGAAGTCCTCGGCTTTCTGAACAATCTCTACCTGAAAAAATGCATCGTCGATTTTAAAGAACCGACCGTTAGAGAGCCACCACGGACAATCAAAGGCCACCGTTGCATCGTTCACTTCAATGTGGAACGCCAATGCCTCGTCTAGGGTTAACTCTTGAACAAACTGCTCGATAACATCTAAGGCGCACGATGGGTAACCGTGCAGAAAGTACCCCTTGATTCCAACTGCCTTCGCTGATGCGCGTGATGTTAATTCCGGCATGCCGAGCAGACGCGCCAGTCTTTGTTCTGTTTCGGCAATGTGACTTGTGTTTGTCTCCCAGTTATCAGATGGGTCTTTGTGACAGGAATACCACCTGTTGTACTTTTCAATTGTTTGCCACAGACGAGAACGGAGAGGATCTCTCATTGACACTTTGAAAACTTGAGTCTGAAGGCTTTTTAAGTGGCGAAGAGAAAAAGGTTCCATGTGGAGTCACCACAAATCATTATAGTTTCGGTATCCGTCAACCGGTGTGGAACGGGCGTTATTTTAAAAGACCGTGGTTGAGGGTACAAGCTCGAATACTTCTTTAAAATCATCTAAGGGTATTAACGTACTAGCGTCCGGCGGATACCCTTCACAGTCACATCGATAAAGTAACTGTCGCCGCGTTGGCGAATACCTACGGGCAAGGCTAGCGGTTCTATATGGCTCTCCATGGGGCTTCCTCCTCTGGTTCGCTCTTTCACTTAGGTACATTGTCAAACTAGTCACGGGTTTTAGCTTTGGCTAAATTGGCCCGTATTTGAGCATCAGATGTCATCAAGGGGCTTTTCTCCGTGATTAATCCTAGGGCTATGCCCAATAAGACTCGGGCATGTCTCAGCTTAGACCGACAAGCGCGATCAGCCGCTGCCTCCAATGCCGCATTGAGCTCCGCAGTCACTCGCACTCGCAGAATAACGATATCGTCTTTCTTTTGTCCTTGTTTCCTCATCACGGTGATCCTCCGGTTAGTAGTGAGTGTGTGATCGGTTCAAAGCTTCATCTGTTCTCATGAACTGGTCCCTTTAATTCCTGAGGTATTCTTCAGTCTCCCTTGCCGTTCTCTCGATATATTGCTCTCGTAGGTTCCGCACCTCGGTTAAGCCCGCTCTCTGTATGCTCCACCCACCCCGGCTACTGTACGAAACGTGAATGTCCCCAACGACTGGAAACACACCTGAAATGATAACCATTATTGAAATCCTCCATGAATGAATGGTGAAAGTTAGAAACAGTGCTCATCACAAACCCCGCCGGACGTGCAACATCGGGTACACAACCGGACTTTCCCATCGGAAGAACTCGTGGTGTATGTCGTGCAAGCCGCCAGCGCCTGATAGGGCTGAGTCAACGCGCTGACGAAGATAAGCGCGGCAACAAGAAAGATGCGGTTCATAAGGCCTCCTCGGTTGTGGTTGAACTGTGTTCACGGTTTCGATCTTGCTTCTGCTAAACGCTATGGAATACCCTAGATGTGTACGGTATACCTTAGAAGTACTATTGTGTCAAGCAGTGGTATACCTTAGAATTAGAGGCAGCAAAGTGAGTGCGGCAACGCTAGATTGGAAGATCTAGAAATGGCTAAACAACGAAAGCCCGATCCCCGAATAAGGCCGATTGCGTCAAAGATACCTCTCGCTCTCTACCACCAGTTGCAGGACTTCAAGGAAAAAGTGGCCAAGGGCGAAGTGACCGATTCATTAATCGTTATGAGAGCGCTTGAATTCTACCTAAGCGAAGCCACGCGATTCGGCGTAGACAACAAGAACAGGGTCACACTCCCACCCGCTACGAAAAGCTAGTTCTACAGGTGGGAATAAACCACTTATGGGAGTGCTATCTAGGTGCGGCCTTAAATGTTTACTGGAAAAAATCCGAGACGGTAAGTACGGTCTAGCCGCCAGCGTCTTCCCCCCGTGGTGCCCCCGTCATTAACCCAGCCAGCCACCGGACGTACTCCACGCGGGAACCACTAGTGTTCAACGAGCCGGTCCACTATGAGGGTGGGGAGTGGTGACTTGATGGGGCTGCGTATGGTGTCAGTGGGCGTCTAGGGCATCAGATGAAGGGCGCTTGAGAAGAGTTGACGCGCCTAACCGCCTGTTGCGGTCTTGCGGGTGGTCTGTACCACTCCACTAAACCAGGGGATGCCGCTTGTGTCTAGCAGCGGTAGTGACTTGTCCGAAGACCTAGCATAGGGCTTCTTGCGGCTCTTCCATTTATTGTTGGTTAGGGAAGTGGGTTTGAGCGGCTTCTTGCTAGGCATGCCTTAAAGTATACCAGGTGAATGCATCTTTCCTTGCTTGCCCTGAGAGCCTGTCCTATAAACCCCGCAAAATCCCCTTCACGAAACCCCTGCAAACTCCACTTGTCGCTACCCTTCTTTGGTGTGTTCTAAATACACTTGATTTTAGGACTGGCACATGTTACCTTCCTTACCACAAGGAGGACACATGAACCACACGAAGAAAAGGGCTGCACTATACGCACGAGTCAGTACGGACGGGCAGACGGTCGAGAACCAGTTACAGGACCTGGAAGCCGTGGCGCTTAGGGAAGGCTGGGAGATCGTCGAGCGGTTCGTTGATAAGGGTATCTCAGGCGCGAAAGGCCGGGAAGGACGGCCTGCCTTTGATCGACTGTGTAAGGGCGTTGTCCGTGGTGAGTTTGATCTTGTGGCTAGCTGGTCCGTGGATCGCTTGGGCCGAAGCCTGCAAGACCTTGTGGGCTTTCTCAATGAGCTTCAGGCGAAGAAGGTCAACCTCTTCTTACACAAGCAGGGGCTAGACACCGGGACACCAACCGGGAGGTTGCTGTTTCAGATGCTGGGGATGTTCTCAGAGTTTGAACGGTCAATGATAGTCGAACGAGTGAAGGCGGGTCTGAAGAGAGCGAAGGCACAGGGGAAGGTCCTGGGCAGGCCCCGCATAGCCCCCGCTGTTGAATCTCAGATTCTCGCCCTGAGGAAGGCCAAGCGTTTAGGTATGCGGGCAATCGCCAGGGCGTTAGGTGTGGGGAATTGCACGGTTCAGCGAGTGCTCAAGGAAGCTGGTGGGTTTTAACATTACACCTTGTTCAATTCGTGAATTCGTCCCACATGTGGAGTGAAATTCCCTAGATATAAATAGTGACAGGATATCGGCATGGTGATATAAGAGGTGCATCGCATACTTACGCCATAGGAGGTTAACCATGCTGGTACGCACAAAATGTATTGAATTGGAAATCGCCAACTTCCTTTTTCTCCGAGCGCCCTTACTTGGGGCGGTATGCATTGCGGGTGGAAAACTGGTTCGTGCGAGATAGTCCGGCTCAACTTAGGGCGGCGAAGCAAGCGTTCAAGGAGCGGGTTGAAGGAGAACAAGCTGAATTGTCGAATCGGAGAGTAAATCCTAATGAGTAGATATATTGAAGTTCGTAGCGAGCACTTCAGGTCAATTCCTCTTGTGAAGTGGCCTCTCTATAAGCTGAAGGCCCGTTTACGGTGGCTGAAGAAACAGAAGACAGGGTTACTGCCTGGGGACAAGCTAGACGAGAACATGGAGAAAATCAGGCGGTTTACGAAGGAGATATTTCGACGGTACTCCGCTGAATACGTTGAACGGGAGCGTAAGAAACGCAACGCGGCCAGACGTAAGGCAAGGGCGAAAATGAAGCAGGCTGCACAGTGGAAAAAGGAGCGGGATTGGTTCGAAAGGAGGAAATCAGCCAATAAGTCGTTACGCAGTATGAGCACCTCTTGACCACGATATTTGATCTAAACTATTGTAATTAATGGCTTGTTAAATTGATCCCACCTATAGGATATTAAAAACCAAAAAAATAAAGAGAAACCGTAATACTTAGTAAATACCCTTACTATTAACCATCCCCTCGAATGTCCTGTTGTCTCTGTCTCATCCCCCGTTATCTATCTTTTCACGCTTCATCTACCCTGAAAGGACCGCCTATGTTCAACCCCGCAGCACACCCCCGCCTTCACCCTGAGACCTGTGGGCGGGCAAGTCGAGTCGTTACCCGTACTCAGATTGTCCGCCCCATCCGCCTCGATCCGGAATCAGATCACGCCCTCCTCACCATCAAGACCACGCTAGCCGGTCCGACAATTCAAGATGCCGTGAGCGCCTCAATGATTGCGAGACGCGCCCTTCGTCAGTACGCGTGGTATCTCAAGGCACACCCTGAGCAGGTCGAGGGGGAAAAGCTGATGATACGTCACTGTACCCAGATGCCCGGGAGAAGACGCCGAACGCACCGATCAAAGCACCCCACCAGTAACCCCAGCCTGAAAGGACACGCTTAAACCTCTATGACCGCCGCACTGCCTTTATAGGCCGACATTCCCCCCGGAACGGCCTACCCCCAGCTCTCTCTGTAGCACTGTCCCACACCCTCAAGAAATTCAATCCCTTCTAGACCACCTTAACGGAGTTCCCCAGTCATGACTGATAGTGCCCTGCTCAGCCGCCTTGCCAGCCGTGGTTCATGGCGATTGAGGACTAAGACCGCCAAGAAGAAACGGACCGGTTCCAAAACCAAAGAAGATGGTGCCGCCCACAAGGCCCATGCCTCACCGGAAACCCATACCAGACTCATCGGCGAAGCAGAGGCGCACCCCGCCTTTGAAGGCATGGAAGCATCTGAGGCTTCCGCCTTTGTAAGCGGCAAACTTGTCTCCTTCATTATTCCCTATCCCTGGTGGTTCGGCGGAGACCGCACCAAAAAACCCGCGAGTGAAGCTCAGCGTGAAGCCTTGGCAAAAGCCAGGCAAAGGAAGCGCGACATTCAAGCGGAGGCAGAATCGCCGTAATGTCCAATGTGAACGAGACATCCCGTACCACGGAGCCGACCGAGACAACGAGTAGCGCCCTTACACCCTCCCAGGTGTACCAACGGAAATGGCAAGCGGAGCACAAGCGTTGGACACTAGCGATGAACGCGCAGGGTACCCCTGTCAATGGCCGAGCTGTGCCCCGCAAGAGCCGGAGCAAGCTGAGCTACACGATCAAAACGCGATACACCCAAAAAGGAATGAGAGAACACTATGACGATTGAACCACACCGAGAAACCCCACAGATCCCAAAGCCCCTCCATGACGGAATCTCGTTTAACGTGCCGTGTCCGTGCCCGGCCATTCTGCCGTGGTATTGGATACCCATTCCGAAAGGGCCGACTAATCGTCCGCCAAAGATAAGGAGGGTTTACCATGCCTAAGGGAGGTACTCTCAGCCGCAAAGTGTTGGAGGCGACAGAGGCCGAGTTGGCCGTTGAAATGGCTGAGTTCAGGGAGTCGCAACGGCTCTATGATGAGCAGCAAACAGCCAATGGAAACGCGCCGAAGATTTTTGAGCTTCCTTCAATCTACGCAAACGCGGACGACGATTGGCCATACAGCTGCCCTGGAAAACCCGACGAAGAGCCGTACTCTTTGATTCTCTTATGGCGTAAGCCTAAACATTCAGCTTGGGCTTCTTCTGTGTTGAAGCTCATGGTGAATCAGCGGGTATTCCACGAGATTGAGATTGGATTTTTAGTGAGCAAAGCCCAGCACAAACAACCAACACACAAACAAGGAGCCAGTAATGACTAATCGAGTTCAGCTAGAGCCGTCCGCCGCGAACAGCAAAGCCACCCCCGAAGAATTGGCTGAAGTTCCATCAATTGATTCACGCCAAGACTATTTAGAGGCGCTGCACGACCCCGACTATGCCACCAGCCCAAAGTACCGCGAGCTGCTTTCTTTCGCAGTGGCGAAGAGCGACCATCGTGTGATTTTCGGCGATGGGCTTCCTTCGACGCCACAACCTGAAAGTGAACAGGCGTCTGCGGCAATGATCGAAGCCAGGGCGGATACCATGGCACAGATGTTCCGTGATCCGCGTTATCAAACAAGTGCCGCCTATAGGTGGGAAGTGCAGCAGCGTGTGGCGGAATTGACAAAGAATGACCACAACAGAGTGGCAGAGAACGCTCTGAATGCAGGGGGCGGAACTACGAGTGTTTCCCTGCCTACATCACCGCACCAGGCCGCAGACATCCGAACGACTGCCTTTGCACGGGTGCTCTTGCCTCCGACTAAAACCGTTGGCGATGCGCTTTCCGTAAAGAAGAAGAACAGCGAGCAGTAACCCGCACCCACCCCACCGTTTAGCCCGCGTCACATCCACACAATGACGCTCTCGCCCGTGGCCGCGTCCGCTTCAGTAGCTGAGTGCGAACGAACGGAAGCGATAACTATGGACAACGAGAACAAGCAGAAAAGCGAGAGAGGCCCCAGCCAGTGCACCCGCCGGGAAAGCCTTGACGGAACCATCAAGGCGACTCGGCACAAGTAGCGGCTGGGTGTTTCTCTCGCTTTGTGCTTGTGGGAATACGTGTGCAATAGGGTGTGCTATGTGAGAAGGGAGTAATACCAATGACCGAAGAGCATTCACTTTACTGGGAAGCATCAAAAGATTTTACGACAGACCGAGCACGGTGCATCTGCGGATGGCTTTGTTGGTCAAAGAATCGGGAAGAGATGGTAGCCGCCTTTGATGCACATAAGATTTTCACTACGCATGACAGATTGAGACGACGGGCCGAGCTAATCGAGCGAGAGGCGACACTCCATGAAATTATGTGGAATGAAACGAGAGATGCCGCACGTTGCAAGAAAGAGGGCTGTAAGTGGGCTATGGTTCACATATCTATTGCGAAAATTCTGAATGCCTTTGAATCGCATAGAGTCAGTGAGGCTGAAAAGAAATACTGGTAAAGAATGAATATCCACAAGTTAAAACGCAAAAGGAGCCAGTATCACGAATGAAGGTACTCAGTGAGGCCGAGCAAATGGCCGCGAGTTATCCAGACGACCGGGAGCACAGCCTCCTATGGCTCACAGCTATTCCATGAGGGTTTCGCGCCGACGGATCGCGAGAGATGCGCCGGGGTGTTGCGCGGTGCACCTTCAAGGGCTGTGAGTGGATGGTCTCCGGGGATAGGAATGAAGTCCGCACAAGTTTCAATGAACATGTGAAGTAAGTCCGCTTTCTATCCCTCTCCTCCTTCTAAAGCATTAGCAAATTACTTAGGGCAGTTGCCTAGGCCACGGGTGCCCCTCCTCGCAAGAATGGGGACAGGGCTTCAACCTGCTTTCAACACCCGTGACCACCTTCTCTGAAAGGAAGTGAAACCATGAAGTTCACGAACGATACAGCCACGCTTCTTACTGATACCGCCTTCACGATTGCGATTCAGCTTCTTGAGGAAAATGGTAATCAGCCACACGAGAACCAGCGGAAAGCCCTGTTCGCTATTCTAGATGCCATGACCTGTATGGCTCAGGGGAATCTCAGGGGACGATGGGCGTTTGGGCTTCAGACAGGGTTAGGCAAGACCACCTGTGCCATGGCGTGGGTTACGGCTCTAGCACGACTCGGTTTGTCGGGCGAGGTTTCCGTCGTGATTGCCGCCCAAGATGTCGAGTCGTTATGCGAGACGTTCGACGCCTTGGAGAAACTGGGCGTGAATAAAGATCATGTAGGCTTGCTTCATCGCAAGACCGCTGCTCGGTACCCCGCCACACTCAACGCGATTGATAGACCAATCCTGCTCTTGTGCCATGCCCGGGTGAAGGAGAAGTTTCTAGATCAGTTCAAATACGGTGGGGAGATGCGAGACCTATTGATTTACGATGAGAGCCTGATTACCACCACATCCAGCACCTGTGCGGCTTCGACCTTGTTTGCTATCGCTGGCGCTGTAGTGAACCTCTGCAAACGAGACGAAGACTACAACGACAAGTTCGGGGAGCTGAGCGTATGGCTTTCAGAAGTTGAGGAAGCAGTCGCCAACGAGCTGAAGCGGCTGAAGGATATCTCCTCCACGCAAAGCGTCTTGCTCCTACCCCAGCGACCGCAGGAGACCTTAGACCATTTCACAGAGTTAGCTGAAAAAGATCGGAGCCTACGCAACAATGAGACCGTTCTGAATCTCATCAAGCTCTGCCCAAGTCCAGTGAAGGTGTCCAACTTCGCTGACAAAGGTGTGTTGGGGTTTCAGGTGACGGTCCCCTCAGCTCTGACAAACATTATCATCCTCGACGCGAGCAACCCGATTAGAGACCTTATACGGTATGACAGAAGTGTCTTCGATGCTGAGGAACATCTGCCCAAGGTGAAAGCTATAGGTGCCCCTCTTGCCAGTCTGAAACGCTATGACGGAACCGCCATTTATCAAATGAAAGCTGGTGGGGGAAAATACTCAGTGCTGAAATCCTTCAAGCAGATCCATTCTCACCAACGACGAATCTGCAAGGAAGTGATCGAAGTCCTCACCAGAATTCCGAAGGATGAATCTACCTTGATCATCGCCTTCAAGCCGGTCTATGAACAGACGGGACCGGTTAGCTTTGTAAAGATTCTTGAAGCGGACATCAATGCTTCGGGAGTGGTCATGATGAAGAATCAAGACTCCCTGGAGCTGGCTGACGGAACAGACAGGCCGAGGGTATCTATCACCACGTGGGGACTACACAAAGGGACAAACAAATACAAGCATTGTAAGAACTTGATCCTTGTTGGAATCATTCACCGAGACATGCTTGACCTGTTCGGAGTGTCGCTGGACAAGGGTGACATTAGCAAAGAACAGACGTGGCAACGATTGAAAGATCTCCAACTCTCCGAGGTGGCCCACGATTGCTTTCAAGCGATTGGCCGCATTCGATGCCGCACGGTGATCAACGGGGTTGCCCTTCCGGTCAATGTGTGGCTGATTCATGCGAGTAATAACTTGCGGGAGAAACTTGATCCGGTCTTACAAGGGGCTGTGTGGAAGAAGTGGGACACCAAGTATGACGAGATCCCCGAAGGCAAAGAACCGGGGAAGATCAAACGTGCAGCCCAGGCTATCAGTAGACATCTTGATATGCTGTCTGCCAGGGGGATGACAAGGGTTTCCAGCAAGGCAATCCGTAGGGCCGTTGGAGAGTGTGAAAAGCTGAAGCCCGACACATTCACGGCCACGGTTGCCAAGGCCCTTGAAGTCAACCGGAGATGGCTGAGAGAAGGACAAGGCCTCGTGTTTGTGGAAGAGGTCTTTCCAGCCACCCCGTAAGGACTTCGTATAGAGATGTCTTCTATACGGACTTTATACGGGGTAGAAATGTCATGTCCCCATGGCCCCGCCTCTCTCTTAGGGTAAGACCAACCACGTGCCCTCTAATGAAATCATACAGTTACAGTTTAGTAGGCCGGGTGTTTGTGGAAGCAACCCGCAAAGCACACCTATCGGGGAACCAGCGAACAACCAGCGGGTGAACCTGTGCGGTGAACCTTCGGTTTGCCTAAGGGCCACTCGCTGGGTAAGCACTCACCAAATCAAACCATACAACCAACAGATAAGGAAAGGAAGATTAACGAACATGAGCAATGCAGGCCGAATCATAGAGCTGAAACAAGAACTTGCTGTAGCCGAGGCTGATGCAAGACCTGTTATTGTCGAAGTGACACACGCAAGCAGAGAGAAAATCGTCTACAAAAACAAAACCACCGGTACCGTAAGAATTGATCTGAAAGACGGCAAAGAGACTCAAAAGTGTCTTGAGCCGGTTGCCCCCGTTGCAGAGGGGGTTATCGTGAAAGCCTTTGATCCTGAATTAGGTGAGGTCATGTCCGAAAATGCAAAGGAAAGGGTGATCAAGTTGGCTTCAGGCACTATGAGAACCGATAATAAAGCTGGGGATGTTTCCGGCCCGTGAAACGGCCTTTATACGATCGGCCATCATAGGCCCTCTTTGGGGCCTAGAAAACGCACTACATCGTGTACTACACTGTGTTACACGGTATCATATTGTATTTAAATGTATTGAAATGCATTCAAAGTAGCGTATTAGATTTCTCCTGATATGCTTACTTAGTGCCTATCGGTAGAGAAAGGAGGCTTCCATGGGAACGTACATCATTAAAGAAGCCTACGAAAAAATCCAACAGATCACTAAGCAACGGGAGAAGGAGGCGTTGGAGAAGGATCGTCGATCACTCGACCGTGCGTGTGCTCCACGCCCTGAGCCTCCTCCTTCAAGAAGGTAGCAGAGTCAGGGTTAAATTTGGATTCTGGAATGCGCGTAATGTTGAGACTTTGTACGAGGTCATATTTTAGAACCAGAACATCCCCAGGCACCGACTCCCAATAAAACGACCTATCGTCTTCCTTAAATTTTCCTCTGTACGCAAAACCTAATTGGATCTGCTCTAGATCTCCGTTACTATTTGTCTCGAAGGCAAAAATTACTCCCCTGTAAAGTCTCGTCTTCTCTTTCGTTAAAGAACAAATCACATCCAGAACTACATATTGATATTCATCATCTTTTTCCCAGTCTCTTCCAGTAAAAGTATAGAGCCAACGATTGGGAAACCGAAAGAGACTTGGGTACCGAACATCAAGTTTATAGCGCCAGACCAATACACGGAGTACCATCCCACAGAGCATGCCAAGGAGAGCAGTCAATGCGAAATAGATACTTATGGAAGGGAGGTAGCGATTAAGGCTCTCTGCTGCTTTAATTACACCGTCTGAATCGGACGATGCCATTCCGCTGAGGAAACGAAGAAGGATTTCATAGTCAACGTATATGGGGATACATCCTGAAAGATACAACGCATCTATCGCCAATACGGTAAGAAAATGAAATGGAAGGGAATAGAGGATGGATTGATATACTTCCTCCGTAAGACTCCTCCGTAGAACCTCTCTTGTAAACTCTTCAACATAATAGAACTTTCTCACCATATAACCTGGGATGGCGAGAAGAAGCACGACCAGAGTGGTGAAGGCAATGTTTCCCATTGGACCTAAGGCTTACACCTTTCAGATATACATCTAAATGCATGTATAGCGAAGGAAGGGAAAGAGGTCAACTTTTCTAGCGTGGAATCGGAAACAAACTGTCAATATAGTCCACAGAGTCAAGTCAGACTTGGGCGGGGCCGGGCTATTGTAGTAGCAAAATTGGGGAAGTCAAGAAAACCATCATTAATTACGCTTCAAAAGCCAAGCATCCTCTCAGTCGCGCGAAGTAGTTTACTTCTCCTTCATCAGCCTGTCAGCTTAGCAAGTTGACCACCTCCGAGTAGTCCAACCGTTCCAGACCATCCTGAAGGGTCTGCATTGGGATCAGTTCCTTATGTACGTATTGCTCATGCACGTTCCCCGCCGAATGTCCAACCAGGATCTCCACGATATTGACCGGCACACCGGCGCTATGCAACTTTGTAATTCCCCCATGCCTCAGCGAGTGAATAACCAAGCGAGGATCGGTTAGGCCTAGGCCCGTCACCATCCGGCCAAACCATTTCCCTACCGGATCGGCATATCCGTTGTTTCCTTTTCTAGCGAGCTGGGGGAACAGCCGCGCATGTTCCGCCTTTCTCATTGAGGAAACGTACTGCATGAAGCCGAGCTTGATGAGACTTGTATGAAGAGGGACTTTCCGCCTACTCCCATCGTTCTTGAGCGTTTGGTCTTTCTCTTCATCGATAATGTGCAAGTATGGAATGCCCTCCGCTTCACCAAAATTCTTAATGTACAGCTGTCCGGCTTCTTCTCGCCGACAGACTTGAAAGAGTAGAAGCAACACCAGCCAATACCGCTCAGGCCGTTCTCTGCGCTGCCTCTTGAATTTTGTTGAGCCAAAGACCATCAGCAGTTCTGAATCGGTGAAAGGGCGACGATCTAGGGAATGTTTCTTCGCCTGTCTTTTACTTGGGGCTAGGCCCTTCAATGGGCTACTACTGCCCTCGGGAAGGTATCCGTGAACTTCCGCCCACCTAAACAAAGTGTCCATATTGGAGATATGCTTGATACAGGTTGTCAGGTGGATCTTCCGAACTAGCTGTAGGCTTTCCTTGTAGGCAACCCCATCGGCCTTCGTGATGGTAGCAACCGGTTTGTCTCCTCCAATGGTCTCAATGAAGCGAAGAAATTCTGCTTTCAGGGGTTGGGCTGTTCTCGCTGGACGTGGATTGGTAGCAAGGTATTTCTCTAAGACAATCGAGAATAATGGGCTTTGTTTCTGGCCCAGTGAAGTCTTTTCCTTTCCCGAAGAAATGGATGCAGGTCGAGTCAAATGATTGTCTCGATACTCACCCTCTAGCCGGTCCGCTTCTACACGAAGTACTTCAATCTTTGCCCGAAGCAACCGCCTACACATCCCCCGAAACTCCGCCGAGTCTTTCCCCAGCGTCAAACCGGCGAGTTTCAGGAGATCATCAGCCTCGGTTGCGATTGAGCGAAGATCATTCGACACTAAATCCTCTTGAAGAGATTCAAACTTATTCGACAGGGCGATGTAGGTTGCTTCTCGTTCGTCCTCATCGTATGCAGCTGTTTGCATAGCACGAGCGTCTTCATACTCTTCAAGCTCTGCTTCGATCCAATTTGATATCAATGCTTCGGTTTGTTCTTTTGTCATGCGATCCCCCCGTTGTCTCAGGGTGAAAAATAGACGCCTTCCAAAAGCCTGCCACTGAAGAGAGCGACACGCGGCTATGTCCTTGTCGCTGGTCCTGAGCGATTTCCAAACTTCTCGACGGCCATTAAAATAAATCCTTAGCCGTTTAGGGATAACCAGGCGAGTATAGATCGAAGTACGATTTTCCGAAGATGAAATGTAGCCAAACCACGCTCCCAGAGTGTAGCCAAAGTGTAGCCATGCTACTTTCTCGGAAGCGTGAAAAGCTGAGTTGCCTCTCTGTGAGAGGCTTTTGTGAGTTATTGGGGTGGATGACGGGTTTCGAACCCGCGACCTCCGGATCCACAATCCGGCGCTCTAACCAACTGAGCTACACCCACCATGAGGGTTTCGAGGAACGGCCATAATAACAAAGGGTCGATCGCCATCGCAACCGAGGACCGCCGATGGATGAATCATTGGTCATTGGCCAATAGGAGGAAAGGCCGCCGAACGCTGCTCTTTTCCACTCATGACGAGTAGCTCATGATCAAATGACCATTGACCAGTGACCATTGACCATCTTACCCGCGCGCATCAAAGGCCGCCTGCATCTCCACGATGAGGGCAGCCACCGTTACGGCCGGGTCTTCCGCATCGCGAATAGGCCGGCCGATCACGAGATAATCCGCGCCGGAGGCGATCGTCTGCGTGGGCGTCGTCGCCCGTGCATGGTCGTCGACACCCTTGCCGGCTGGTCGGACTCCCGGCGTGACAATCACAACGTGTGGCCCGACTTTCTGTCGGATGGCCGCTGCTTCTTCACCGGACGCCACCACGCCGTCGCAGCCGACTTCGGAGGCGAGCGCGGCCCGGGCTGTGACCAGGTCTTGGACCGTCCGCTGTATTCCCATTTCCCGAAGATCCTGACCGTCGAAGTTCGTGAGCACGGTCACAGCCAGCAGCTTCAACGCCGAACCCTCCCGCCCTTGCACGGCCGCCGTGAGCGCCTTGCGGTTCGCGTGGATGGTTAAAAACTCCACTCCCATCTCCGCCACCCGACTCGTCGCGCGGCGGACCGTCTCTTCGATATCGAGAAATTTGAGGTCGAGAAACACCCGCATGCCCCGCTCCACAATCCGCTTCACCATCTCGGGACCTGCCGCGGTATACAATTCAAGGCCGACCTTCACGAACGAAATATGTCCGTGGAGCCGGTCCAAGAGCCGGTCTGCTTCCGCCGCTGAGGGCACATCTAACGCAAAGATGAGTCGATCCCGTGCCACAATCTTCACCATGCTCATACTCCTTCTTGAGGGCCGATCCTTGACGGCCGGCGAGATACTATGATACTAGTCACTTTCTTTTTTATAGGAGTGATCGATGCCGCAGATTCATAAATCGACGATTCGAAGCGCGCGCCAAGCCGAGCGACGGCATGAGCGGAACCGGGCCACGATGAATGCGGTGAAGACGCTCATCAAGAAGGTTCAATCCGCCGTAGCCGGCAAAAAGGCTGATGAGGCCAAAACCACCTTGCTGGAAGCCACCTCGGCGATCGGGAAAGCCGTTTCGAAAGGCGCCCTTCATCCCAATACTGCATCCCGTCGAATTTCTCGTCTGGCGCTGCACGTCAACGGGCTGTCCGGCTCTTAATCGTCCGGACGTTCGACACGACCCGTCCAGGAACCCGCTTGGGTGGCACCGAAGGACGATTCGGTGGTTCACCCTGTGGGTTTGCCGTATCCTCGCACAGTTTCAACAGCAGACGTTCCAGCACCAGTCGTGGTCGACTGCCGCTGCCCCCTTTCAACCTCCCATCGGTGTCCAGAAAGAGGCCTAGCGCTGATTGGAGATGCCTCTCGGAAAACCGATTGAGGAAGGGGCGGACCTTCCACGGGTCCATGCGCAAGCCTCTCGCCGCTTCGCCTTCACGACCGCCATTGGCCAGCGACTCTTTGACCTTCCAGAGACGGCGATACTGCCACGCAAGAGAGCCAAGGATCCGAAGCGGGGCCTCTCCTGCTTCAATATTCCGCGCAAGAATAGAAAGCGCCTGTCCACGGCGACCTTCCGCGATGGCCAGCGTCAAGTCGAACACAGAGGCTCCCGGCTCCATGCCACGCAGCAGATGCACATCGGCAGCGGTAACCGCCCGATCAGCCGGCACATAGGAAGCCAATTTCTCCAATTCTCTCCGCAAGCCGTAGAGTGATGCGCCGCAAGCCTCCTGCAGCACGTAGGCCGCCGCGTCTTCCAATCGAAGCCCGACCCGTTCTGCTTCGCGGGCGATCCAAGACGGCAGCTGCGCCTCGCGGAGAGGTGAGCAATCGACCATGACCGCCGCGCGCGCCAGGGCTTGTGAAAATTTCAACCGACCATCCAGCTTCGGGCTCACAAACACGAGCGTCGTGGAGTCCACCGGCTTGTTGACACAATCGAGCAGCGGCTCGCTTTCTCGAGCGATCAGTTTCTCCGCCGCCTTCACCACGACGACGCGACGATCCGCGAAGACCGGCACGGCCGCCACACTGTTCCGAATATCGGTTCCGCTCGCGTCATCTCCATAAAACAGTTCGTAATTGAATTCATTTCTTTCGCTGCCAAGCACCGCGCGCGTGATGGCAGCGAGCGCGGAATCCCGCAGAAGGTCTTCTTCCCCCACGACGAGATACAGAGACCCGGGCGCCTGCTGTTTCAGCGCCGCTTCCAGCTGCACAGGGCTCATCGCGGATGCCATTGGTCCAGACCTTCGCTGTTAATGTGACACGGAAGCCGGCGCAGACGACTGCTTCGTGAGCGCCCCGGTCTCGAGCTGCAACAAGAACCGCGCCGCCAGATCAGCCGCCACAAAACGGCCCGCCTGTTCAATCGCGCGATTCTGCAGCGAGCGATTGAACTGGAGATCCGGCGTCACGAAGAACTCCGACGCTCCTTTGACGACTTGGCTCCAGACCACTTTTCTTGACCGGACGTCTTCAACCCGGGCCATGACAACCACCTCGGTTCTGCTTTCCAACGTTGCCGTCGACGAAAAACTGAGCGTCGGCACGATCACCGAAAGGATTTGCCCGGTCAATACAAGATCCGCCGCTTCGGAATCAGGCACGACCTGCGCCCCACTGCCGGCGGAAAACTCCTCGCGGAGGTAGTTCGTGTATCGCGCTTCCACATTCGGCTCAAAACTGTTATTGAGCAATGGCCGGATGATGAGGCGCGGCGGCGGCTCTTGGGAGGCTGTCACGGAGGGTCCTCCGATGGTCGGGCCGGCCCCTTCCACACGAAACTGGTAGCCACAGGCAGCCACCGTCGAGGCGATAAGCGCTGAGACGAGAGCGCTGAGAATGGAAAAAGTCGGCCCTCTTCTCTCCGGATTCCTGCTCACTGTGAACTCAGCACCCAGCACTCGACACCTCTAGCAGGCTGCGGAAAACTCAGTTGCCAAAAATATGGCCGGGAGTTTCCGCCCGGCGCTAGATGACAAAGTTGAGCAACTTTTTTTCGACATAGATCACCTTTTTCGATTCTTTACCTTGAAGCCATTCCGCCGCCTCCGCGCGAGCCAATTGTTCGATCTCATCACGCGGCGTGCCTACGGGGACATCGATCTTCGCCCGAAGCCGACCATTGACCTGAACCGGAATGGTCATGCGCTCGCTCATCGTCATCGCCGGATCGAAGACCGGCCAAGGCTGTTGCGACACGCTGGGAGGGTGTCCCAACAGATCCCAGAGTTCCTCGGCGACATGCGGCGCGAACGGCGAGAGCAGCAAGACGAACGGCTCGACCACCGATCGAGGCCGTTGCTGCGCCTTCGTCATCTCATTCGTGAAAATCATCATTTGCGAGATCGCCGTATTGAAACGGAGGGCCTCGATGTCTTCGCCGACCTTCTTGATGGTTTGGTGAAGCAACCGTTGGTGATCGAGGCTCGGCGCGGTTGAGACAACGGCGTTTGAGAGCCGGCCTTGCTCATCGACCATCAGCCGCCAGACCCGTTCCAAAAAACGGGTCAGGCCTTCCACGCCCCTGGTATTCCAAGGCTTCGTGGCTTCGAGCGGCCCCATGAACATCTCATAGAGCCGTACCGCATCCGCGCCGAACTGATCGATCATCTCATCCGGATTGACCACGTTGCCGCGCGATTTCGACATCTTTTGATTGTCTTCTCCCAAAACGATGCCCTGATGCACCAACTTCAGAAACGGCTCGGACGTGCTCACCACCCCGATATCGAACAAGACCTTATGCCAGAAGCGTGAGTACAAGAGATGCAACACGGCATGTTCGCTGCCGCCGATGTAGAGATCCACCGGCATCCAGTAGCGCTCTTTCGCCGGCTCGACGAGCTGCGTCGTGTTCCGGGGATCGATGAATCGCAGGTAGTACCAGCAAGACCCGGCCCACTGCGGCATGGTGTTGGTTTCGCGGCGAGCCGACTTGCCGGTGGCGGGATCGGTGGTGACGAGCCACTGGTCCAAGTTCGCCAATGGACTCTCGCCTGTGCCGGACGGCTTAAAGTTACTGGACTCCGGCAACACGAGGGGAAGCTGTTCTTCCGGAAGCGGACGCGCTTCTCCGTCGACCCACACGATTGGAAACGGCTCCCCCCAATAGCGTTGGCGGGCAAAGAGCCAGTCCCGCAGTTTGTAGTTGACGGCTCGCGCGCCCTTTCCCTGTTTCGCCAGCCAATCGGTGATCTTGGGAATGGCCTCGGACGGCCTCAGCCCGTTGATCGACAAGCCGCCATCGGCGGTCGCCGAATTCATGACCGTCCCTCGATCCGTGTCGGTAAAAGCCGCTTGCCGGACATTTCCGCCGGAAATGACCTCACGAATCGGCAATGCGTATTGTTGCGCAAACGCCCAGTCTCGCTCGTCATGCGCCGGCACGGCCATAATGGCCCCTGTTCCATAACTCATCAGGACGTAATCGGCGATCCATACCGGCAACCGCTCCTGGTTTACCGGATTGATCGCGTAGCCGCCAGTGAAGACACCGGTCTTTTCTTTTTCGAGCTCTTGCCGTTGCAGATCGCTTTTCTTGGCCGCGGTTTCACGATAGGCCTGGACGGTGGCTTTCTGCTCGCCGGTTGTGAGCACATCGACCAACGGGTGTTCAGGCGCCAGAACCATATAGGTCGCGCCGAACAGCGTGTCCGGCCTGGTCGTGAACACGCGGATCACGCCGTTCCGATCCGCCAGGGCGAAATCGACCTCCGCGCCGATCGAACGCCCGATCCAATTCTTTTGCATTTCCAGCGTACTGGAAGGCCATTCGACGAGCGCTAAGTCTTCAAGCAGTCGATCGGCGTAGGCCGTGATCTTGAGCACCCATTGGCGCATCGGCTTGCGAATCACATCGAAGCCGCCCACTTCGCTCTTGCCGTCGACGATTTCCTCATTGGCCAACACCGTGCCGAGCGCCGGACACCAGTTCACTGGGACTTCCGCCACGTAGGCCAATCCCCGTTCGAAGAGCTTCAGAAATATCCATTGGGTCCACCGATAGTATCGCGGATCGGTAGTACTGACCTCCCGTTCCCAGTCATAGGACAGCCCGACCCGCTTCATTTGGCGTTTGAACGTGGCAATGTTTTGAGCGGTGGTCAGGGCGGGATGAATCCCTGTTTTGACGGCGTACTGTTCCGCCGGCAACCCAAAAGCATCCCACCCCATCGGATGCAGAACGTTGAAGCCCTTCATCCGCTTATAGCGCGAGACAATATCGGTCGCGGTGTACCCTTCGAGATGGCCGACATGGAGCCCGGATCCGGATGGATAGGGAAACATGTCGAGACAGTAAAATTTCGGTCTCGATAGGTCAGCGGAGGCTTTGAATGGGCGGTGCTCTTCCCAATAAGCCTGCCACTTCGATTCAATGGCGTGATGGTCGTATCCTTTACTCATCGTCATTCCACATAAAAATAACGGAGGACTCTAACATAGCCCCAGGGGGGTCACAAGTTCCCAACTCAGTCAGCCAAAGACCTTGTTATACTATCGGCGCAATGGGGTTCTACAGCGATCACATCTTCCCGCGGCTTATGGAATGTGTCATGGCCGGAGATGAATTTCTTCGCTTGCGCGGGGAGCTACTCGCTTCGGTCCAGGGTGAAGTCCTAGAACTCGGGATAGGAACCGGTCTGAATCTGCCGCACTATCCGGAGACCGTCACAGGGCTTCATGCGGTCGATCCAGCCCATTTCCTCCCAAAAACAGTCGCAGCACGCAGCGCCTGCCTCTCGTTTCCTGTTCACATCCAAAGGGGCAGCGCCGAGACCCTAACCCACGCCGATCGACGTTTCGATTATGTCGTCAGCACTTGGACGCTCTGCACGATTCCTGACCCCGTGCAAGCGTTACGGGAAGTGGCGCGGGTGCTGAAGCCGGGAGGGCGGTTTCTATTCCTGGAACATGGGCGCAGCGACGACCGAAAGATCGCCGCGTGGCAGGACCGGCTGAATCCGATTCAGAACGTGATCGGCTGCGGATGCAACCTGAACCGGCAGATCGATCGGCTGATTACCCAGTCCGGCTTCACAATCGCTCACCTCGATCGATTCAGCATGGAGGGTGTGCCCACATTGGTTGGCGAGATGTACCAGGGCACGGCAACCAAAACCAATTAGGCTGGTGACCGGCCGTTGAGCAGCGGCGCGAATCCGGCAACGGAGAAAAACCGGGAGAGCGGAGACGGCGGTAAGTGCGAACTCGACTTGGCGCTGTGAATTAGGTGGGCCACCCCGAACTCTTTCGCGGCTATCAGGCATCCTTCATCGTCATCCATGAACAGGGATCGCGAGGGATCGAACCCCAACAAGCGCTGACAATTCGGCCAATACTCCGGCCTCATCTTGAGATAGCCGACCTCAAACGCATCCACGATCCGATCGACGTAGCGATCCAGGCCGGTCTTGGCGACCTTCACCGACACACCCGTGGAATGGGCATTGGTCACGATGGTCACAGGCTTCCCGAGCCGCCGAAGATGGCGCAAGAAGTCCTCGGCGCCCGGCAGAAAACCGATCATGTGATCGAGTTCCTTGTGCATCGCCACCACATCGATGCCGACCCGCTTCGTCCAGTAGTCCAGGTCCGTCCACGCTAATTCGCCTTCTACCGATCGGTACATCGCCATCAAACGATCTCGGGCCGCCTCAAACGGGAGGGCGTGGAGCGTGGCATATCGACGCGGCAGCTCTTCTTCGAAAAAGAAGTTATCGAAATGACGGTCAAGCAACGTGCCGTCCATATCCAGCAGCACGTCATCGATCTGCGCCCAGTCGGGGAAGCGCTGAGTATCACACGCCGAGCGTTGAGTCATGCCGGAAGTATACCGGAAGGCCAAAAGAGAAACGAGACAGGTTGTCTTTGAGAAAAACCCTATGTTACGGTCGATAACTCATGCCACGCACGAAGTCTGCTCCCAAGCAAGAACCGACGCTGCCGTTGCTCCCGATAGAGGGCGGGCCACCGCCTCTTGTGGCCATCATCGGCCGACCGAACGTGGGGAAGTCGACGCTGTTCAACAAGATCTTAGGCGCGAAGATCGCCATCGTAGACGACGTCCCCGGCGTAACCCGCGACCGTAACTATGCCGATGCCTCATACCGCAATCGAAAGTTTCGGCTCGTCGACACGGGAGGACTGGATCTGTCCGCATCGGACAGCATGTTGACCTTGATTCGACGGCAGTCGGAACTGGCGATCGCTGAAGCGGACATCCTCGTCATGCTCCTGGACGGCCGCTCAGGGCTCACCCCGCCGGATCATGAAGTCGTGAAGCTCTTACGCGGAGTGACGAAGCCCCTGTTCTATGCGATCAACAAGATCGACACGCCGAAATCCGAGCCCCTCCTCGCCGATTTCTATAAGTTGGGCACCGACCAACTCTATGCCGTGTCCGCCGAACACGGTCTGGGTGTCGCCGAGTTGTTGGATGCGATCTATCCGCTGCTCCCATCGACTGACGAATCCGACGAACTGCAACAACTGCCTCGCGTGGCCGTGGTGGGACGTCCGAACGTCGGCAAGTCCACCCTCGTGAACGCGCTGCTGGGAGAGGAACGGGTCGTCGTCAGCAACGTTCCGGGAACGACGCGGGATCCGATCGATTCGCTGGTCACCCACCAGGATCAACGCTATGTCTTCACCGACACGGCCGGCATCAGACGGCGCGGCAAGATCGACCGTGGGGTGGAAGGATACAGTGTCCTTCGATCACTCCGTGCCATCGGTCGGTCCGACATCGCGGTCCTTCTCCTGGACGGCGTGGAAGGGGTCACGGAACAAGACACCAAGATCGCCGGGGCCATTCTCAAACAAGGGCGCGCCTGCATTCTCTTGATCAACAAGTGGGATCTGCGAGCCGGAGACGCTCAGGCGCGACAAGAGTATGAACTTGAATTCCATCGACGATTTCCCTTTCTGACCTGGGCTCCCATCCTGTATGGATCAGCCATCAAGGCGGAATCCATCCACCGCCTCTTCCCGCTCCTCAAGGACGTGCACGCCATGTTCACCAAACGCGTCCCCACCGGAATGTTGAATATCTGGCTGCAGAAAATCCTCGACACCCATCCGCTGCCGGCCCGCAAACACAAGCCGTCAGCCGGCACGAAGTCCGCGTTTATCACACAGGTCGCCACCAAACCGCCGGTCTTCGCATTGTTTGTCGGCCATCCAGAGGACATTACCCCGGCGTATCTGAAATATTTAGAGAATCAACTGCGCGAGACCTACCAATTCACCGGTACCCCGCTCCGCCTCATGGTGAGGAAGAAGTAAGCGCGTTTCGAAGGTCCCTGCCCGTCCCTCTCCCACCGACACACGATGTGTCTGTGCAAAGACCAAGTATTTTTCACGTCGTAGGCATTGACCGTGAGAGTCGTGGTCTTGTTCAAGGCGTTGGTAAGCGTGGTGAGATTGCCCTTGGGTGTCGTAGCCGAACGTCGTGGTGTGGTTCAACGGATCGGTGACGGTGGAGGTGCCCGATCTGCTCATCGCGACCACGGCGCTTCAGCATGGCCTGCCGTTGTGGACGGCGGATAGTGATTTCAAACGAATCGCAGCCGTCGCCCCGTTGCATCTTGAATTGTTTGGAGCCGATTAGCTCTCCGTTGCCATAGCCCATCAACAGACAAGTCATGACTCTTCATTTTCTTCGTCGTACCACTTCTCGCGATAGATCGGGCAGAGACCTTTCGAGCGGAGAAAATCGGTCACGTCCTTGATCATGCCGCCGTTTCCGCAGAGATACACCGCGAGGTTATCCACCGTCTTGACACGCTCCCGCGCCAGAGCGGTGACGCGACCGGTCGGACCAGTCCATCCCGGATCCGGACGAGATAATGTGACGGCATGGTGAAACATGGGATGCCGGGCGGCCAATTCATGCAACTCTTCCTGATAGTACAGATCCCGCTGGGCTCGGAGACCCCAGAGCAAGGACACGACCTGCGAGGTGGCGTTGGGTAACAGGGTATGGAGCATAGACCGGAGTGGGGCAATCCCCGTGCCGGTCGCGACAAACAGGAGATTGCGTGGCGCATCGTCGCGCAGACGAAAGCTTCCCGCCGGCCCTTTGAATCGGACCTGATCGCCAGGTTTGAGATCAAAGAGAAATGTCGAGCCTGGTCCGTGGTCAACGCGGTTGAAGACGAATGTCAGGACGCTCCGTTGACTGGGCGGCGAGGCAATCGAATAGGCACGCGTCATCGGATGCGGTCTCCCTACAACGGGAATCTCAAAAGAAATGAATTGCCCCGGCTGGAAGTCCAGCGTCACGGGCGAGATCAATCGCAAGTCCAGCTCACGGACATCGTGTGTGAGATCATGCACTCGGACAACCTCGGCGGTATTTGTCTGCATCCTTGAGTCCTCCTCTCCATTCAAATATAGTCCGATGCGGACTCTTGATATCTTATCTGAGCCCTTGAACACGAAAATAGACCGACGAGGAACAGGCTGGATTCAGTAATCATCCTAACCACCGCGACTTCCCGCTGCAGGCCAACAAGTTTTTCTGCCCTGACCGGCGCACCCGCTTTCAGGTTGACTCTGATTCTGACCTCATGTTATTCGCATGAGGGATTGGAATTGGTTACGGCACCATGACCTTGAAGATCGAGGAGTTTCCGCCTAGACAGAACAACCCATTCACACTTCCATACTGAACACCTCCTCCATGGATCGATCAGCGCGCTCTCGACAATTATTCCTCACGGTGTTTCTCCTCGGACTCATCCATGCCGGATGCGCCACGGCAAGTCCTCCCGAGGGAGAGAAGGCCCAGGCGCCACCCTCTGAGCCTATCCCATTGGAATCTCAGCTCGATGCCCCTCTGACGTCGCAGGCCCAGACTAATCAGGCCCAAATCGATGAAGCCCTTCCCAGGTCATCGGAGGTCGACGAGGCTGCGCCTGCCCAACCACAGGGCGACCTTCCTACAGTCGTTCAGCCTCAGGATATCGAGACTCAACCGGCTCAGTCCTCCGACAATGAACCAATCCCTCAGCCCCAGACAAACGAGCCTGCGACCGCGCAACAGGAAATCGACCGTCCAGCGCCTGTTTTCATGGACGTGAACCCTTCCATCCGCCTGACGGGACGAGTCTGGCGGGCCAAACCAGGGATCGTCTTCCTGAAGACACCGATCGGGCTCATGTCACTCAGTTCAAAAACCACGCTCAAAACCCTCCCCGCCTCACAAGAAGTGTCTTTTGTGATCCACGAGGACCATGTCGTCGTGGATCTCGTGAGGCGAACCGATGGGACGCTCGCCCATCGCTACCTAACCGGACCGTTCAAACGAGACAGCGGAGATAGCGCCAAATTGGTACGTTGGACACCGGAAAGCGGCGAGAAAGCCTTCCACCTAGGCGCATACGAGCGGGCGCTCGCGTCCCGCAAGGAGGGCGAGCCCGTGACGGTCGAAGTTGACGGCACGGGGACCGTCATCGGTGTGCACGACCTCCAGTTCGACCTTCAGATCGGCCAGATTGCCACCAATGGGGCGAAGGCGCATGTGTTGCTGACCGGCACGATTTCCAAGATGAAGTCCAATTTCATTTTCTTTCGGACTCCCATCGGCATCGTCAACGTCAACACCAAGATCGGGATCAAAAATGCCAAAGTCGGACAGGCCCTGACTTTACATATGCATGATCACCACGTCGTCGCAGATCTCTCGGCTTCCATCGATTCTGCGCTGGTCCGCCGTTTCGTCACCGGTCCGTTGGAATATGCCGATCCGGATCGAACCACCGTCAGGCTCTGGACTCCGGAGGGCGAACAGACCTATCCGACGGATCTTGGCAAGTCCGCGCTGAACGGGGCAAGGGAAGGGACCCCCATTACGGTGGAACTCGGCGGGCAAGGCGACGTCATCGAATTTCACCGGACGAAGTAGCTCATGGATGTTCCGTCCTCGTCTTGACTCTCTTTTCCATCCCCTCGTAGACTCGCTGCGTATGGGCGCCTCACCTACGACTCACCGTTTGTCGACTTCATCCTTAACGGATCCCCGTTCCGTCACGAATTTTGATAGGCTGTACAGAGATCACGTAGATTTGATTTATCGCTTCGCCCATCGGTTGTGTGACGAACCCGAGGCGGCAAAGGATCTGGTACAGGAGACCTTCTTGAATGCCTATCGAGGCTTCGCCCGATTTCGCGGTGACGCCCAGATTTCGACGTGGCTCTACACCATCGCTTCGCGAGCGTGCTTGCGCATGCGGCGCAGACGGAAAGGCGCTCCGGAGCGAGAGTTGTCCCTGGAGGAATTCACGCCCACGTCCGACGGGGAGTTTCGCTTGCAGATTCCGATCGATGGACTCAGCCCCGAAGCCGCGCTCCACAACAAGCAATTGCGCGCCGCGCTCGATGCGGCGATCGACCAACTACCGAAGAAGTACAGAATGGTCTTGGTGCTTCGCGACATGGAGGGGGTCAGCGCCAAGGAGGTCGGAGCCATCATGGGCTTGAACGAACGCGCGGTGAAATCCCGCTTGCACCGGGCTCGACTGTTTGTGCGCCGTCAACTCAGTGCGCGAGACCTCGGTGAACCGTTCACCGATCACACCCACGCCTCACGTAGGTAGCGGAAAGACGACTTCATATGGCACAACGTAGCGCGTCCAAGCGGAAACGGCAGGCTCCAACGATTCCGCCACCACACACCCATGGGAAAAGCCGATGTCTGCGCATCCTTCGCCAGTTGTCCGCCTATATCGATGACGAGCTCTCCGTAAATATTTGCCAAGAAATTCGTCAACATCTGGGCGCGTGCCCTAATTGTGAAACGTTCGTGACATCGTTACGCCAAACCGTCTCGCTCTGTCGCCATAGTCCGGCGCCCACGCTATCGACAGCCGACCGGGCGTTGATGCGCGAGAAAATCATAAAGACCGCCTTAACCCGATGACCCCACAACAACATGACTCTTTTCATCATGACTAAAAACCTATCACTTGGAATGCTGTTCCTTTTGGGACTGTTGACGGCTTTTGAGACGGCCTTGCCCGACCTTGTGGCTGCGGCGTCCAAACCACCTCAAAAGGCAACTAAAAACAAGACCATCCATAAAACCGCCGTCGATACGGCCCTTCGATATGCCGAAGCGATCGCCAAAGGCGACAGGATCACGACCGGACAGCTGGACTTCGCCTGCCAATACAAGCTCCTGACGGTGCCGCCGGCCGATCCTCAGAATCCACCGACAACCGATGCGTGGCACGAGGGTTGTTGGCGAGAGCTGACCGCAGGCCATGCCCCGCACTTGAAGCGTTCGGACATCGGCATGAACGTACTGTGGCCCAGCACGGGCCCCCTGGTCTTTTACGGGGATGAGCTCGCCCGCGCTCAGGCCTCCGCCTTTGTGATGGATGCTCTCGGAATCGCACCGCCCGGAACGGGCCTGCATCTGTCTGTCACAAAGAGCCGTCCGATCCCGAACGGATCCTTCCGACTGAAGCCGAACGGAAAAGTCCTCGGTGTCCCCACCACGCTGGTTGATCTGACCATCCACTACCATGACCCCCTCACCTCGCCGGTGACGTACGGTCCAGGCACCGTCCAGTGGACAAACACGATCAAACGCGAGCGACGCGCCGTGAAATCCATCACCACGCAATGGGTGGTCTTCACCGGACTCAGGTTCCATGGGTTCCCGCGCGACGCGGCTGTCTTCCACCTCCCTGTTGCCGCCACGCCTCAGACAGCGGGCATGGTGGCCGACAAGATACCGTTCACGACCGAGATCAGCCGCGCCCTTCCTGGCTCTATCGTCTGGTGGGGTCCTGAAGATCAGCCAGGAACGCTGACCGCCGCCGCCGCTCGCGCCGCGACGTTTCCCGAATTACGCGATCGCGTCGCCTTGCTTAATCGCATCTTGATCATCGACCCGCATCAGGTCGATGCGCTGACGGTTCTGACCAGACATCTCTATGCGATCCTGCTTCGGGAAGCAGCCCAGAGTCACAAACTGAACGTCAAGGATCCGGCGTTATCGCTGACCGTCAATGAGTTCTATTGGAACATCTATGCGGCCGCCGGCCGCCTCGACCTCGCAAACGGCATGGAGATGGGCGGATTCTCGAAACCGACTCCGGCAGACTTCCTGTACCGGCTGTTGCCTGCGTTGGAAACCCTTGCGAAAACCCATCCTGAGCAGTTGGATGCCCGCTTCCGGCTCGGCATGGCCTATCGCTGGAACAACGACCAGATTCCCATGATCGAAACGTTCGAAGCGTTGGTCAAAGACATTCCGACCGACCGAAAAACACCCAAAGCCGAGGCGTTGGCGCAGCTGGCCTGGTCGCGTATCAATAAAGTGGCATGGAATCGGATCTTGCACGACCCTGACAGCATCCGAGCGTACGAGAATGCGCAGGCTTCATCGGCCCTCGCCGAGTTGCCGCTCGACAAGTTTCTCGCGGAATACACCATGGCCTACAGTATGATTTTCATGCCGAACTATGAGGATAAAAGCCAGATCCTCCAGCATCTGACCGAGGCCAAACGCTGGTTTGATGAGATCCCTGGAAAAGACGACGAGGTTTGGCACTATTTCCTCCACAGCGAATTGCTGAAGGCCGTGCTCGACGCCGATCCGATGTTCCAACCTATCCTCGCCGCGGCTGAGAAACCCAAGGGGTAGCCGCCTAATTTGCAGTCAGGGATTTGATCTAGATCTAATTGCCAGGCTCGTCATGCTTCCGAGGCTGCTCAAACGGTTCGACTGGCCCTCTGGCAAACTAGTTGCTGAAATTGCTCTCAGGCTGCGCGGCGGGCCTCTCTCTTGGTCGGAAAGACCCAGCCCGCCCACGCCGCTTCCCTACCGTTTCGAGGCCTTCTTCTGACCCGCGAGCTTGTTGGTCATGGTTTCCCGGCGCTTCATCACCGTTGTTTCCAGCTTGTCCCAGTCAATCTCACTCTCTTGCGCCTTGGGCAATATTTGCCCTTCTTCTTCCTCGATATGGTGTTTCACCAGCTCCCCCAGGACTTTGAACTTCGCCTGAAACACCTCGTCCTTCGGTTTGAGTTTCTTGAGTTCCTTGACTAGGACATGGACGAGATGATGCTCTTCCACGGCCTGATTCATCATCTCGTCCTCGTCGATCTGTTTCCGGATCGACGGGTAGATCAGCTTTTCCTCCAAATCGGCATGGACCTCGAGCTCCATGATCGCGGTGGCGGCGATGTCCGCCTGCTCTCGACCCTCGGCGGACTCGAAGTCTTCAAATAGGCCCTTCACTTTTGCGTGGTCCTCTTTCAACATCTCGATGATGCCGGATGCGACAGCTGCCGTACCTGCCATAACGACCTCCTTGTTTAAATCGCCCCAAAGAACCCTGCGAGCCAACCCCTTCATACTTCCATATCGCCAAGGTACGTGACTCACCACTAGGTCTCTCCCTGAGCGGGAAGCGGCGGTGGGACCTCCTTCGGAGGGTGAGCCGGATCCTCGCGCTCCAGAGGAATCGCACTGATGTGTCCGGTCTCTTCCAGCGTGGCGCTTCTGATCCCTTCCGGAGAGGAATGGCCCAGCTTGCGCAACCCGGCGAGGAGTTCCTCATAAGTGAGCCCTTCGCTTTTCAGTGCCTCGTAGTCCACACAGGCATCCTGGATCAGAGGTTGGGGACGACTGCGCACGATTCGACGAATGAAGGTGGAGCGGGCGCAGGCCAGGGCGAGCAGCTGATGAGCGCCGAACACCGTGGCGACGAAAGTGAGCGCGTTCAGGGCCCCCTCGCGCAGCGCCGTCGTCTGCAGCACCACACTAATGGTAATGAGGATCACGAGATCAAATGTGGTGGTCTGGCCCGCGAGCCGTTTTCCAGCGAGCCGCATGATCAGCACGAGGATCGCATAATAAGCAAAGGCGAGCCCCACCTGCACAAGAATGTCCTGGAGCAGACTTCCACTCATGACAGTTGTAAGATCCCCGCGGACCCTGTTCGCTTTAGCTTCATTGCACTATCTATACACATGTAGGTTGGTCTCTTGGCTGTCATAGCGAGCATTCTCGCCGGCTCGGAACATTGACGTGTGGCATCTTGTGGAAACGCCCTGGGCAGCTCCCGGAGCGCCTCCGCAGAATTCATCTCAGATTAGGGTAAAGTCGCCTTATAGCCTACTAGGGGTTTCCGCATTGGGCTGTGACTGCGCAATTAGATAGAACAGGTCCTGGAAAATGCACCGAATCAAGCGAGCGGCCTAGAAAAGTGGGAGGAAGGAACTCTTCATGCACTTAATACAAATTTTTCTTCCGGTTCGCGATAACAACAAGAAGGCGTTTCCAAAAGCTAAATACATTCGCATGCGCAAGGCGCTCACCAAAAAGTTCGGTGGGTTGACGGCTTATACGCACGCACCGGCCGAAGGCTTATGGAAGGATGACCAAAATGACGCTCATCATGATGAGATGGTTATTTTTGAAGTGATGGCCCCTAAGTTGGATAAGCAGTGGTGGGAAAAATATAAACAATGGCTCGAAAACACTTTCGCTCAGGATGAAATTATCATACGGGTTCATAACGTAATGATTCTCGAATAGAGAGTTACGCTCTTTCTCCATTTTTGCCCGCCGTGCGGCCTCGCCCACGATTTCGATTAGCGATCACTATCAAGGGCTTTAGCTAGTAGTCCACGGCCATACTTCCGTCATAGATAAGCATATGGAAAATTCTCCGCCCCTTGGCAAACACACCAATGTATTTAACCGGCTGGCAAATCATTGCGCTCGTTTGCTCGGGACCGCCCGAGCATTCGGAATTGCGATGATGATTGTCGCGGCCTGGGCGATCACCGGCCCAATTTTCCATTTCAGCGACACCTGGCAATTGGTCATCAATACCGGCACCACCATTGTGACGTTCCTGATGGTCTTCCTGATCCAGAACACCCAGAATCGTGACAGCGCGGCGATTCAACTCAAACTGGACGAGGTCATCCGTTCGACCCGAGGCGCGCACAATGCCATGTTGGATCTTGAGAAACTCTCCCAGCAAGACTTGGACAACATCCAATCGTTGTATCAGCAGCTGGCCGACCAGGCCCGGCAAGGTGCGGCGCGTGGTGAGGCCGCGACAGGCACCCCGATCATTCACGCCGCCGCGCTCATGGAATGTCTTGAAGAGAAACTAGAAGAGAAACGCGAAACGAACGGAAGCATGTCCCGGCCGCCAAGAAAACCTAAAAGCACGACCCTTAGGAAATGATGGACCGACGCCCTTAGTCCACATAGCTGTGCCTGTCCCACTTCCGTCGGCCTCCTCAAGCCTGCTGCTCGCTCACATCTAGCCCTTCCTACTAGGAAAGTACATAGCGGGAATATCGACAGGAGGAGGGACTCTTTAAATGTTACTCTCGCCATTGATTTTTTTAACGTCCTACACGACCTTCGATATGGTTAACCCGTGGCGTGCATCGAAATCCGTGATGCAATGAGACGCAAGAGTCTCACGCCACCCTGCCGGACGCCTCCGTACCCTATGCTCTTTTCGTTTGATGTGGGTCAGCCCTTCCAGGGGAATTGCCAGTTGCGACCATTCTCAGAAAGAAGCATTGAGAACTATGGCGAATGGTTCGGACTTAGAGATCGAGAAGGATCTGAATTTCCAATATCGCACCTGGCGTATCCAACGTATCGGCTGGATCGTCATGGCATTGATCATTTGCGCGGGGCTTGCGGGGTTGTTTGGTCACCACCCATTTACCAAGAAAACTAAAGAAACGGCTAATAAAGAATTATCCGTGGAATACACCCCCTATACTCGCTATGAAAGTCAGGATGACCTTCGGGTGCGGTTCACCTCTGACCCGAGTCACCTCACGCAGATCATCCGTCTCTGGTTTGACGAAGCGTATCTCGATTCGCTGAATGTGGTCGCTGTCTCGCCCCTTCCTCTCCGAGGGGAGTCACGAAAGGGCCAACGCGCATTCGTGTTCCAGAGTGACGGGCGGCCGTTCACGGCCACTTTTAGTGTCCAGCTCCACAAGTTTGGCGTCGTGCAGGGGAGTATCGGTACCGACACCGGTGAGGTCCTGCCAATAACCCATTTCGTGTGGCCGTAGGGGGGTCCATGGATGCGATTCTGAGAGCGTGCTTGGTGTATGTATTTCTGCTGATCCTCTTCCGCATCGCCGGCCGTCGCACACTCTCGCAAATGACGAGTTTTGATTTCGTCTTGCTCCTGATCATCAGTGAAGCGACTCAGAATGCCATGATCGGGAACGATTATTCGTTGAGCAACGGCTTCCTGGTCATTCTCACGCTTGTCGGAATCGACATCGGCCTCTCGTTATTGAAGCAACGCTTCCCCACCATAGAACGCTACCTGGACGGCTTGCCGCTGGTGCTTGTGGCGGATGGACAGCCGATACGCGAGCTGTTGAAACGCGCCCGGGTCGATGAACAGGATATCTTATCTTCCGCGAGAGAAAAGCACGGCCTGGAACGGATGGAGCAAATTCGATATGCCGTTCTTGAAAATCACGGCGGCATTTCCATCATCCCAAAGGAGAAGTAGGCGCCTGCAACAGATCGAGGAAGATCGCGTCGATGGCAAGATGACCGAGCTGCTCCAGAATCGTCCGCGGCATGTCT
The DNA here is from genome assembly GCF_001458775.1 of Candidatus Nitrospira nitrificans. Taxonomy (NCBI): domain Bacteria; kingdom Pseudomonadati; phylum Nitrospirota; class Nitrospiria; order Nitrospirales; family Nitrospiraceae; genus Nitrospira; species Candidatus Nitrospira nitrificans. The sequence continues at coordinate 246,782 of NZ_CZPZ01000023.1, read as the reverse complement.
CGTTTACAGAGAAAGAATATGAAGAACTTGAGCACAATACCGGCGTTTCCGAGTCTGATCCTCGCGTCTTGTCAGTCACCTGATAGAACGGCCATTCGGACGGTGGCCAAAGGAGACAGCGCCGAGCACGATGGTTCTGCCTCCGGCGCAACAGTCCGCCGATTCACGACCGGATCAATTTTCTTCATCGGCAATGCCACCGTGCTCATCCGCCATGCAGGCTTCACGCTCTTGACCGATCCGACCTTCATTCACAACATGGCGAAGTGCCTCTGGGTTATGGCTTGAAGACGACGAGGCTCACTAACCCGGCAGCGGAGATTCACAAGCTGCCCCCCTTGGACCTTATTCTCCTCTCGAATTTTCATGGCGATCACTTTGACCAAGTGGCCGAGCGTGACCTGAACAAAGCCACTCGATCGTGACGACGCAGTCTGCAGCAGAGGAATTAGCCGAGCGCGGATTTACAAATATTCACCCACTCGAAACAGGGGGCCGATCACGATCGAAAAAGGCGAGGCCCGTCTTCGGATCACCGCCATGCCTGGTCAGCACGCACCACGACTGATCCACCTGGCGTTGCCGGAAGTCATGGGCGGTATGTTGGAGTTTCAATCCGCTTCCTAACCCGTGCAGTTCAGGATGTACATCACGGGCGATACACTCGTGATCGATGAGTTGAGGGAGATCCCGCGCCGCTATCCGAACATCGATGTAGGCCTTCTACACCTGGGCGGGACCCGTGTGCTCGGTCTCCTCGTGACCATGGACGGCAAACAAGGCGATTCCCATTCACTATAACTATGATCGATTTCAGTCGCCGCTGTCCGAATTTCAGGAGGAAGCCAAGGCGGCCGGCCTGCAAGATCGCCTTCGCTTCTGAAGCATGGCGAGACCTACAATTTCGATGTACAGACCAGGCAATCATGAAATCTAGGTGAGCTTCCCTAATCCGTTTGAGATAGGTTCCTAGTGATTTACCTAGGTTGCGGGACGGGTCTCGTGAGGCACTCTCATGTAGAGGTTTATTCTATAAGGAGGGAAAGATTATGAGTCTTCAGACAAAAGCACTGGGAGGGGTTGTTTTAACAGTTCTGATTAGTTTGGGCCTGTCTACCAATGCCTTTTCATCCGCAGATAGAACTGTATATGACAAACCTGACGTGCAACCAGGTAAGATCATCAAAGGCAAAGTGATGAGAATCGATGAGCAGTCCGCGCAATCGTGGAATGTTTCGGTAAAAGATCAGGAAACGGGCGAAACAGTGGTTATCCATATCGACAAGACCACCACAAGAAAAGACATCATGCTCCCTCCCAGTTTAGGGGATAACGTCATCGCGAAATACCACCGGCAGAATAATCATGCCACTTCCTTTCTGACAGACCAGACGATGAATCGATGAAGCACAGAATACAGGTCAACAGTGCTCCCCGTATTCTTCTCCCATGAACAACAGCGGCACATGCGGCGCGAGCAACAACAGGCTCGCCGCAAGCCGCTGCGCGGGAGGGGAAAGTAACGCACTCAATCGGTCGCCTGCGGCGCGATTGCCGATCGTGATTCTGAATACAGACGACGAAGCGGTCTCCCGGAAGTCCCGCATTCGCATCCATAGCCGCCTCGATGGGGCGGCAACAGGACACGTACATCATTGAGATCCCTTTCCGCTACGATATGCGCGCGCATAGCCTTGCGCCGTCGAAGCCGACTCAGCGGTGTCTTTGATCTCCCGGAGAATGTGGACTTTGCCGTCCTCCTGAAACAACGCGCCGCATTCTGGCCGATCTATGTTCTTCACTTCACGCATGCGGACAAATGGCGTGTAGCATACGATTTCGCTCCGCTAAAAAGCGATTTTCTACGTTCCGTAGTCGACGCCTGATTATTTAGACAGGAACTCCTCCTTGACAGGGAGTCGGTGACGCAGGTCGCTAGTTTTCTTTCGGATTGCAGTCAGCCGAGGCATGTTCGGTTCTGCGATCGGTTCCTCTGTTCGCTCGAATCCACAGAGCATGATTCTGATTGTCGACATTCGCTGAAATACGATCCCCTTGCTGGATGGGGGGTTTCTCCGTCGTCTCGTCGGCCTTCACGCTTACTTCCTTTCCGCCCTCTTCTTTTACAAGGTAGGTCGCACCATCCACGCGGAGTACTTCACCAAAAATTATATGGCTTCCCCGCGTAGCATCTTGTTCAGCCCGCTTAGCAGTTTGCCCGTGGGGAATCTCACATGGGACTTCGACTCCTTTCTTTTGGGCTTTCGTATTCGGGTCTCCGGCGGCCGCTACATTTTCCACCTGTGCCATGTGGAATAGGAACAGGAGCGTTCCGCCTACCAAGACAGTCAGGAATGTTGAGCATCTCATAATACCTCCTCGGTCGATTAGTATGTGGGACCGATATCTTTGCGCCAAACCAGAGATCGTTATTGAACGCCTGCCATATTCGATACGATCGATCGGCATGTCTCGGTCGACGCGTTTATGCATCATCCTCTGCAACAAATGGGGAAGTTATAGCTAAGCCCACAATCATTGATAGCCTCTCACGATGTCGTCGAGGGTGGTCTGGTCCTGATACTCGCGGCGCTTCTTGAGAGCGGCGAAGTCATGCTCGATGGGATTGAGGTCGGGAGAATAGGGCGCGAGAAACAGCAGGGTCGCGCCAGTCGCTGCGATGAGCTGCGCTGTTTCGGGTGCGGTATGAAATGCGGCGTTGTCCATGATCACGAGATGGTGGACGTTCAGACGCGGGCACAGCCGCGTCTTCAGCCAGGCGTTGAAGACGGTTGTATCGCAGGTGCCTTCGAATAGACAGGGTTCGGCGAGTCGCCCATCCATGCGAGCGGCGATGAGCGACGTGCGGGGCCGTCGATGCCCGGAAACCAGGCCGTCCACACGCTGGCCTTTGGGCGCATATCCATGCCGCCGCGCCGTCGAAGACACAAACCCGCATTCATCGATGTACACGGGGTGTTTGCCACGGCGCACGAACCGCTCGCGAAGGCGGAGGAACTGTTTTCGTCGGAGCGGGTCGCGTTCGGAATAGCCCAGTCTTTTTTTTACGGGTCACCCCCAATTTTCGCAGCGCGTTCCAGATACAGTGCCGCGAGACCTGGAACTGCCGCGCCCGTTCCGCTTGAGTCTGATCGGGCTGTGCCTCCACATGCCGACGTAACTGCTCCCAATCCAGCTTGCGGGCCCGGCGAGGGCCGGGACGCTGGTACGTCAGGCCGCCAGGCTTGAGCCAGCGGTACACGCTCGCCTCACCGACCTTGAACCGCCGAGCCGCTTCGGCCTTGCTGCCTCCACCGCGAACAAACTCCACAACCCGTTGGCGCAAATCTGTTGAGCATCTCATCCCACAGGATCGCACATGTCTACCGTCAATAGCGATCAGTAATTGAGGGCTTAGCCATAACTAGTCAGGTCCCTTGTCAGCGGCCAAGCATACCTCTCAGTAGAGAACGCCGGCTACTGCATCATGGACATGCTGTAGGTCAAAACCTTCCCTCCAGCCGCATTGAGGCGACTTCCGATATCGCTTATGTCCGCTTCAACGGCCAGAACAAAGTAATATGGGAGGGCAAGGCTTCATGGGATCAGCGTTACGACTATGAATACAGGGACGAGGAGCTGAAATATGAGCTCCGGTGATCACAGGCCTTACTAAAAAAGGCGTGAAGAACACCTATGGTTATTTCAACAATCACTACCTGGCAAGGCGGCGAGAAACGCCCAGACCTTGCGCGGATTACTCTGGTCCATCGCCAATGATGACGGATATGGCTGGATGCACTGAATAATGGCATCCGGCACGAACGGCGGCGGGCATCGGGGGGCAACGTTCCTCAGTCTTTGAAAAGTAAACCCTAAAAGTAGGCGAACCATCAGGACCGAGCCTTGTCCGATTTTTCCATCGATCCCAGTGCGGCGAATGACTATGAAGCTTCCTGTGTCAGACTGTCCTTATACAGATTGAGCCTGAGAAGTCTGTCCAATGCCTGTTGTCTCGCACGCTGTTCCACTAAAACTGCTATATCGAAGAGATCCCGTTCATTCTCATTACTCACGAGCAATCGCATATCAGACTGCATGGCTTGGAAGGCACGATCGAATGCATCCAGATCGCGTGCAAATTCCCCTTCCGCCTTTCCATGAGGAAACGCCTCCATATGTTGCCGGAACTGGGCGACCGCCCGCTGTTTAGAAGCGAGCAATCTCAGCCACTGGTTTTGCCAGAGCGCCAGTCGGACCGTTTGAGTGACTTCGTGGGGCATGAAAGGTTTGGCGATCAGATCAAACACGTCCCCCTCAAGCGCAGCATGGGCCACCGAGAGGTCCCTTTGACAGACGGTCAGGAGAAGAGGCGCGAGCAACTGATTCTTTTTCTTTTGAATGGAGCGATAGGCGGGAAGAAATAGGGGGTTTAGTACAACGGTATCATAAGACAAACTCTCGAACTTAGGAGGGAGCTCCTCAGCGGAAGCACACGTGCTGATGGCGATGTTGCCAATGTGGTCGAACAACAGACAAGAGAGACTGTTGATCGTGCCATAACCATTTTCTGCAATCAGAACAGCATGTGCGATCATGATTCGCCACCAGAATGGCTTGCCGCGCCCTCCTTCTACCGTGCCTCCGGCAGCGAGAACGCGAGCGTGGGATCTTCATTCCTATAAGCCTCTCATAGTATGAATACTGTCCCCATGAAAGGGGCCACAATCAGCCAGGGTGGTAATGTGCAGGCTGGGCTCCATGATTGCGACCACCCATTGACAGAGTGGATTGCGTCATTCAGCAGACGATCAATCTGCGACTCGACCGATCGGTTAGAAAACAAGACAGGCAGTTGGTTTTCCCAAGACATAGCCCTACCTCCTGTGAATGTAAAAAATGATTATTGAAATGAGCTGGAACGAAGGATTGCGTGAAGGGCCGGAGTAGACCGCTATAATAGCTGGCCAAGACAGTGAGCCCTCCGCTATGTCCATCCAGTCCAGCGTGTCAATGGCGCTTAATAATGTCAAACTTTTTGAAGTCAAGACCCATCAAAACGCGCCGTGATACTTGCCCATAAGCGATCGTGGCGAGCGTTTTTCTTCGTAATGGCGTTCACTGAGAACCAAAAGAGAATTTTTGTGTCCGTATAGTCCGTCAGTCCTCTGGTGAACAATCCACACAATAACGCCCCTCACCTCATCGGTTAAATATCAGGGGTCTTCCCAGTTCATTGCGGCCCCGCCCCCACGCAGACTCATACACAACCGCTATGAAGATCTCGTCCATGCCAAAATGGCTCTGGTGGGTGGCAGTGCCGCTGGCTCTTGTCATCATGATGACCGTGGCCCTGTCCTTTATCGACGAGCCGCTGCGAGCCTATGCCGAGCGGGAGATGAATCATCGTCTACCGGCTTATATTGTCCATCTTGGGGCTCTCGACTTGCATCCGTACAGCTTGTCCGTGGAGCTCAAAGACATTACGGTGAGCCAAAAGGATCATCCCGAGCCGCCGCTGGCCGCGATCGCGAAGATACAGAGCAGTCTCCAGTGGAGCGCCTTGCTCTCCGGCCGCGTCGTGACCGATCAGGTGATCGAGAAGCCGGTGATTCACGCCACTCGGACGCAGGCCGCGAAGGAAGTGGACGCATCACCGGAGCAGAAACAGAGTTGGCAGGAAGCCCTCTTTGCCATGCATGAAGTCCAGGTTAATGAAGTCCGCATTACAAACGGCGAAGTGACCTATCGTGAGAATGACACCACTAAACCGCTCCATATTACCGAGTTGAATGTGAAAGCCGAGAACATCCGCAATGTGCGCTCGGCGCCCTTTCAATATCCCTCCCACATAAAGATCGACATGGTGGTGTTTGAGAAGGGGCGCTTCGACCTCGACGGCCAGGCCGATTTCTTTGCTGAACCCGTCCCAGCGGTGAATGCGGACGTAACCCTCACTGATATTCCCCTTGAAGATTTGGCCCCCCTCACGGCCCAACGACAGGTGCATGTCGCTGAAGGAATGCTATCCGCAAAAGGACATGTGGAATACGCTCCCACGGTCCAGCGGGTTCGATTAACCACCTTTTCCTTACAAGACCTGAAGGCAGATTTTGTCCATTCCACCAAAACTCAGCAGAAAGAGAAAGACACCGGCAAAAAGGTGGCCCGGGCTGCGGAGGAAGCTTCCGATCATCCGACGCTTCAGATCCATATCGATCGAGGCACGATTGAAAAGAGCGAGTTCGGATTCATCAATGCAGCCACCAACCCTTCTTATAGAGTGTATATAGCGGATACGGCTATCGAGCTCGAGAACTGGAGCAACCAGCTGTCGGAAGGGACGGCGGTAGTCAAGTTGACGGGCCTGTTGATGGGATCCGGCGACACCCGGATCTCGGGCGCATTTCGACCGGAGACGCAATCGCCCGACTTTGACCTGAATGTGACAATTCGCAAAACCCCCGTTAAAACCTTCAATCAGCTGCTGCGGGCCCACGGCGGTCTCGATGTCGCGTCAGGCGTGTTCTCCGTCTATAGCGAAATGAGGGTCAAAGACGACAAGGTGAACGGGTATCTCAAACCGCTCTTCAAAGATGTCAAAGCCTACGATGCCGTTCAGGATCAGGACAAAGGCCTCCTGCAAAAGATTTTCGAAAAGACCGTGAATGCGGCGGCGGCGCTCCTCAAAAATAGTCCCAGAGAGGAGGTAGCCACGAAAACCAACGTGTCGGGACCTGTCAAGGACCCGCAGGCGAGTACGTGGGAACTGGTCGTCACCCTCTTTCAAAATGCATTTTTTGAGGCGGTGCTGCCAGGGCTGGAAGGGCAACGCAGGAAGAGCGCGTAATCGACGATCGCCAATGATGGGTACGTGGCATCGTTGGCCTCTTGCCCTATATGTTGTCCCAGTATTTACGCACGCTAAGCTTCGCTAGAATTTACCGAGTACGTTCATAGGCGAACAGTCGTCAAAATCATAGGCACCCACGATTTAACATTCTGTAGACCACTGAAGGAGGACGATAGCATGCGCGGCAAAAATTATGATGCTGAAAGGGGGAACTCTTCGGGATGCTCCACCTTTATGACGGGCGCGTTGATTGGGGCTGGGGTGGCTCTGCTGCTTGCTCCGCAATCCGGCTCAGAGCTACGCGGCAGGTTGCGCAACTATGCCGATCGCGCGAAGGAGGATGTAATGAATAAGGGTGAGGAGGCATTGGATACCGTGGTGGAACGAGGGAAGAAATATTATGACAAAGGGGAAGAGGTCGTCCAGGGTGCGGGACGGGCCGCCAAAGAGTTTGCGAAACAAGGGGCACAGCAAGGACAGGAAGCCGTGAAGGACGGCGGACGTGCGGCCAAGGAATTTGCCAAACACGCACAAGACGTGGTCCGCGAGGCAGGGCGTTAACGTCCCCTCACCCATTCGGTGTACTGCAAATTCAATCTTCCGGGCGATAGCGAAGGAATGTTCCGCTTATTAGCATGGAACAAACATGGAGGACGGTCCAAACACTCTTTACGGAATAGGAGGTTTCACAACAAGGAGGTGCTTTTATGAGTGACTTGCACTTAAAGGACGTAAAGGACGACCTCACACACGAGCCGGGATGGGTGTATCTGTATGCCGCGCTTTTTATCGGTATCATTGCATTTGCGCTCCTGTCCGGCGGTTTCATGGGATGAGCAGTTAGGAGTGAATTGTCGCAAGTGGAGTGTGAGGAAGCGAGTGCCTGCCGCTAGGACGGGAGGACCGGCCGGAGCCGTGTCCAAACGGCTCCGGTACGGGTAATGTCGTCGAACTCATTCTCTCCGCATTATTCACGATAGCCGGTTTGCGCGTATCGCTTATATGCGAACGCTTAGTTTTGAGCTGATCAGCGAGCGTCACGCCGGTGAGAGTCGGCTCGGGCGAAGGTTTAGGCTGCACTTCCGCGCAAATGCAAGATGTTGCCTTCCGGGTCGCAAACATTGCGCACTTGGATCCCTGGGCCTGGCCAAACGGGACCCCAGACCCTGCCTCCACACTGCTCAGCAATTCGTTCTGCTGCCGCCAGACTCTCAACGGTGAAGAAAGGTTTGATGGCCTGCTCTTCGCGCGCCACCGGCGGTACTTGAATAGCAATTGAGCTGCTATGCTGCTCGGGGATTGCGTGGATGATGAGCTGGACGTCCGGAGACTGGAGCACTCTGTGTTCGTGGTCTGCGTGTAGCACCTTGGCGCCCAAGACCTTCTCATAGAAGGCGGAAACCGCCAGGAGGTTCTTCGCGTAGATCAGAACGCCGGTTCGCGCGGGGCCTGGCATTGTCCGCGAACAATACTCCTTAGCTGCTGCCGTTTCAATGAGTGGCGGCTGGGCGACCATGTATGACGGGTTTTTATGCAGATCGGCATAAGCCATCTGGGCTTGATCTGTATAAGTCAAGACTTCATCGGACAGACAGCGAGTCCTCACCGGGTTTACGCCGCTAGGATTTTTTCCTTCGCCAAGGGCACACTGTCCAGGAACGTGTGCATCGGGGTCTTGCCATAACACCAACGGCCTTGATGTGGTCGCTGCTGGTTGTATTCGTCCATCCAGACATCGAGATCGGCCTGCAACTCCTCCAGCGTCCGATAGATCTTCTTCCGGAACGCGACGCGATAGAACTCGTTCAACATCGTCTTGTGGAAGCGCTCGCAGATCCCATTCGTTTGGGGATGCCGTGTCTTGGTCCGGGTGTGATCAATGTTCTCCACGGCCAGGTACAGTTCATACTCATGGCGCTCAGGTGCCCCACAGTACTCGGTCCCGCGGTCGGTCAGGACGCGGTTCAGCGGGATTTCGTGCGCTTCGAAGAACGGCAGCACCCGATCATTCAGGAGATCGGCAGCCGTGACCGGCATTTTCCGGTCATACAGCTTCGCGAACCCCATCTTGCTGTAGGTGTCAATGAACGTCTGCTGATAGATGCGCCCGACGCCCTTGAGCGTCCCTACGTAGAAGGTGTCTTGGGCGCCGCAGTAGCCCGGACACTCGCTCTCGAATTCGCCATGCGCTTCTTTGTCCGCCTTCGCCTTCTCCAGCGCCACGACCTGAGCCTCTGTGAGCACCAGCCCCTCTTGGGCCACCTTCGCCTCCAGCGCCTTCAACCGTTTCCGCATCGTCTCCAGGTCATGCCGGAGCCAGATACACCGGACGCCCGCAGGGGAGATCGTGAGTGCCTGTTTGCGGAGTTCATTGGCGACGCGTAGTTGCCCCCAGGCGGGTTGCTCGATCGCCCTCTGCACAACCGCCTGCTCCACCTCCGCCGACACGCGATTCTTCAGGAGGGGCTTCTGGCGGGAGATCTCCTGCAGCGCCGCCTCACCGCCGGTCTCATAGAGCTCCTTGAACCGATAGAAGCTGTCGCGGCTATACCCCATCAGTTGACAGGCCTTCGACACATTGCCCAATTGTTTCGCCAATTCCAACACGCCAACCTTCGCCCGGATAATTTTCTGTTCGGTGGTCATCGTCCGCACTCCTTTCGTGAAGGCGAGGACTCTACCGGACTGTCAGATTAAGTTCTAGCACTTACACTTGATCATTGATTCTGTTGTTCAGTGACAGTGATCGTCTTGCGTATGCTCCCATCGTAAGACTTCCAATAGACTCACGCGAGTAGCCCGTTGCGTTCTGCCGGGTCCAGGCCCATCTGTTCCATCGACATAGTCTTTTCGCTTCGCTTCACGTATCGTACGAGGTGATGGTTCGTTTGAATCGCTACGATCTTCGTTTCCCCCCGGTTGATCGGGCATCCCCAGACGGTCTCCTCGCGGTAGGGGGTGATCTCCGACCAGAGCGGCTACTCGAGGCCTATCGGCAAGGCATCTTTCCCTGGTACAACGACGATCAACCCATTCTCTGGTGGTCGCCTGACCCTCGCGCCGTGCTGATCCCCGACAAACTCCATGTCTCGCGCAGCCTCAAGCGGAGCCTTCGCTCATGCTTCTTCTCCGTCACGCTCGATACCAGCTTTCGGCATGTCATGGAACAGTGCGCGGGACCGCGCCCGCAATATCCAGAGGGAGGCACTTGGATTACCGGAGATATGCTGGACGCCTATACCAGTTTGCACGAGCTCGGCTATGCCCATTCCGTGGAGACATGGCAGGACGGTCGTCTGGTCGGCGGACTGTATGGCGTGGCGATCGGAGGCGCCTTCTTTGCCGAGTCAATGTTCACCAGAGTCGATGATGCATCCAAAGTAGCGCTCGTGAAGCTCGTCAAGCAGCTTCAGGCCTGGAACTTTTCCCTCATCGATTGCCAGCAGTTTTCTCCCCATGTCAGCCGGTTCGGCGCGGAAGAAATTCCACGATCAGTCTTCATGAGACATCTCAACCAGGCGCTCACCCTTCCCGATCGGCAGGGACGGTGGACATTCGAAACAGTGTGAATCATGGAGGAAAGAAACAGGGCGCGTTATCCTTGCGGAGCGAACTGCATTTGACAGCCTTTTCCTCGGTCGCTTATGATTTCGTCCTAGTCATGAGGAGGGACATTACATGAGCTTTGTCATTACACCCAAAGAACTGAAGGCCCGGCTCGATAAAGGCGACAAATTGGTGCTTCTGGATGTGCGGGAACCTTGGGAAAACCAACTCGCCAAGCTGGATGACTCCATCCTCATTCCGCTCGGCACGCTGCCCAACTCACTTTCCAAGTTGGACAGAAACGCCGAGATCATCGCGTACTGTCACCATGGGATGAGAAGCGGTGACGCGACAGGTTTCCTGTTGCAGCAGGGATTCTCGAACGTGAAGAATTTAATCGGCGGAATCGATGCGTGGTCCGCCCAAGTTGATGGGAGTGTCCCCCGCTACTGACCGGATAAGCTCTTGAAGACACCGGCGGTCGCGAGTCGGCGGGGTCGGCTGGAATCGTAACGGCCGCCGCCTGGTTTGTCCCGCCAGCCGGCGCGGAGAGCTGCGGCTAGCGGCTCTTCCCTTGGAAAAATTCCACCGTCTGCTTCAGCCCTTCGGCGAGGTCCACCTTGACCTCCCATCCCAGTTCTTGTTTGATCCGTGACGGATCAACCACACTGCGAATCTGCTCGCCGGCTTTGGCCGGGCCATGCACTTCCTTGACGCTCGAAGCAGTCAGCCCGGCCAGCATCCTGAACAACTCGTTGACGGATGTCTCAACCCCGGTTCCGACGTTATAGACTCCGTGCGCATCCTGCCCCATGGCGGCCAGGTTGGCTTCCGCCACGTCATCAACGAAGACGAAATCACGCGTTTGACGGCCGTTTCCATGAATGATGGGCTGCTCGTTGTTCAACATCTTTTGAATGAAGATGGCGATGACCCCTGCCTCTCCATCGGGGTCCTGTCTCGGCCCGTAGACATTGGCATACCGAAGGCTGACGACTGGAATCCCGCTCACCCGTTGGAAATAGGACAAGTAATGTTCGCCGCACAATTTACTGATGCCATAGGGCGAGAGGGGATTGGTGGCGTGAGGTTCAGCCGCCGGAAATGTCTCCTGTTCACCATAGATCGCTCCACCGGATGAGGAGAACACGACCTTTCGGCAACCATACCGAACCGCTTGCTGCAACACGTTCATGGTCCCCAAGATATTGATCTGGGCATCGAACACCGGATCGGCTATCGAACGAGGGACATTGATCTGAGCCGCAAGGTGGAGGACGATGTTGGGCCGTTCATTGCGAAACACCCGTTCCAGGCGCCAGCTGGTTATGTCGGTCTTGTAGAGACTCGCCGCGCGATTGACGTTCTTCCGCTTGCCGGTGGCCAGATTGTCGACGATGACGACTTGATGCCCCTCTTCAACGAGTCGGTCCACCACATGGGACCCGATAAACCCTGCGCCGCCCGTGACGAGTACTTTCATTGGCCCTCCTGAATGAGCGCTCAGCCGTTACGATGATCCTTACATACCATGAAACGGGGCGTCGTACTCAAAGATTGCTAATATTTCCTGGTTGCCTTTTTTCCCTTTGATCGGAGACGCGATGGTCCCCATGGTCTTCAGCCCCTTGTCCGCCGCGAATTGGATGATTCTCTGAACAACCTCCGCTCGCTGCGCGTCATCACGCACGACGCCGCCCCGACCGACTCGGCCCTTGCCTACTTCAAATTGGGGTTTGATCAAGGCGATGATGCGGGCCGGAGCGCGGAGAAACGGCAGGATGGGCGGAAGCACCTTCGTCAATGAAATAAACGAGACATCGATGACGACCAGATCAACCGGCTCCGGGACGGCGGAAGGAGATAGATAACGAATGTTGGTCCGCTCACTCAGCACGACGCGCGGATCTTGTCGGAGCCGCCAATCGAATTGCCCGTAGCCCACGTCAACCGCATAGACCTTCACAGCCCCCCGTTTGAGCAAACAATCGGTGAACCCTCCGGTCGAGCATCCCACATCGAGACAAATCAGTCCTTGCGGGGCGATTGAATAGGAATCAAGAGCGGCCTCCAGTTTTTCACCTCCTCGACTGACGAACGGCTGGCCATCTCCGATAACCTCGATGGCCGCATCGACGGGAATCACTCTGGACGGTTTGTCGACGATTGCTCCGTTGCTTCTGACCTTGCCCGCAAGAATCATCCGGACCGCGACGTCTCGGCTCGGCACCAATCCACGAGCCGTCAACACCTGGTCACAACGATCCCTATCGCGTCGTTTGTTCATACCCATGAGAGTCGCAACGGGGGAAAGATGAGAAAGGAACGATACTTCAGAAGGGCGACCTGTTATAAGTCTTCAGCGGAACCCTGGACGGCAATGTCATCGGAGGTGAAGGCGCGCAATTGCTTTTTCCCATTCTTATCCTGAACAAGCACTTCGACTTTCCGTTCAGCCTCTTCCAATACTTTTAAACAATTCTTGGACAGCCGAATGCCCTCTTCGAAAATCTTCAATGATTCATCCAGCGGCAGATCTCCGTTCTCCAATTCACCCACAATGGCTTCCAATCTGGCCATCGCTTGTTCGAACTTCACCCCAGCCACAACCATCCTCCTTTCACGTCAACCCGCCGCCCATTATAACCAAGTCTTCGCCGGCTTTTAAACCGAGGCAGCGCAAAAACTTTCAATGTGAGGGCATCACGCCCGCTTAAGAGGCTCACGAGCACCGTAGAAGCTCGGAGGATGTTGAGAAAGCTCACCGTCATACCGAGCCAGCCCAGCGCGCTCGCCTCGCGCCTGCGTCGACGCGCGGCAAGGCCACAGCGACCCGCTGGTTGTGCCTGCTGTCGCATCTGTTCGCTTCACATTCACCAGATACGCTCACCCTCGCACGCCTCGCGAAGCCGATTCGGCAAGGCGGGGAACGACGGAAGGGCTTTCGCAACATGCTCATACTGAGGAATCCAGTCTGATTTCTTCCACCGTACATCGGATCTGACCCCTGGAGAGACGTGCTAGAATCTCCTCCCCGACGGAGACCTGTCCGGCATCGCGAATGATCTCGCCGCCAGGCATCGTCTGGATGATCCCGTATCCTCGATCCAAAATCGCGAGCGGGCTCAGCCCGTTCAATCGACCCAGATACGCATGGGTGTGCTGAGTCTTCCGTTTGAGGCCATGGTGCATGGCGGCGATCACACGCAATCGCAACTGTGGAACGATCAGCAAATCCCGACGCACGTGGAGCGCCGGACTCTTCGATCGTAGCGCCTGCGTCCATGTTTGCGCATTCGCCATCGCTTGCTTGAGATGGGCGCGGACCGCTTCTCGCATGCCTGCCACCGCGCCATCCACCCGCTGCGCTTCTTTGAGAATCCTGAATCGGATGTCGCCCATATGGGCAAGCAAAAGATCAAGTCGTTGATGCTGTTCCAGGCATCGTGCGCTCATGGCTTGCTGACAGCGGACAGTGAGCATGCCCAGCCGCTCGACGATCTCCGCCAACACCGGGACGACCATTTCGGCGGCGGCGGACGGGGTTGCGGCCCGTACGTCCGCCGCAAAGTCGGCCAGTGTCACATCCGTCTCATGCCCGACGGCCGATACGATGGGGACCTGTGACGCGGCGATGGCTCGCACGACGGTTTCTTCGTTGAAACTCCACAGATCTTCCGACGAGCCACCGCCCCGCCCGACGATGATGACGTCGACAACTCCGAGCCCGTTCAATGCCTGAATGGCGGCTGTAATCTGTTCAGCCGATCCAGCCCCCTGCACCTGTACGGGCGCGATGATGATGCTCAAGATAGGGCAGCGACGTTGCAATACGGTAATCAGATCTCGAACCGCCGCCCCGGTCGGCGAGGTCACGATTCCGACCGTCCGAGGAAAGGCAGGCAGCGATTGTTTACTCTCCATCTCGAAGAGTCCTTCGGCCTCCAAGCGGCGCTTGAGTTGCTCAAACGCCAACTGGAAAGCGCCTCGCCCCTGGGGTTCGAGATGATCGAGGATGACCTGGTACTCTCCCCGAGGCTCGTAGACGGAAAGTCGCCCTTTCGCGACGACATGAAGCCCCTCCTCGAGGCCGAACCGCAAACGAGCAGCCGCCGAGCGGAAGATGACCGCCCGGATCTGACTCGTCTGGTCCTTGAGAATACAGTAGAGATGCCCGGACCCTGGCGCGCGCAGGTTCGAAATTTCCCCTTCCAGCCACACCTCGGCAAAATCAGTTTCGAGGGAAGCCCGAACCATGGCGGTCAGTTCCGAGACGGTGAGAACTTGTCTCGAGGTCAACTCGGAAGGGAAAAGGGGAGGGCGAGAGTACGTAGTCGTGGGTCCTCTCCTGTTGAGCCAGCCTGCAAACTGTTCAAAAACGCCAACGTTTTCACCCGCCCAGCCCCGAGCTGCGCCGGCAACTCCTGCTTGATGGTACGTTGAAGCCTTGAGCGCTGCGACCTGCCTCGCGAAGCCGCTTCGGCAAGGCGGGGAACGCCGCTGCGGACTTTTTCAACAGCCTGCTAATCGATGAGGCGAATCCGTTCAAACGCGATCACCTTGCCCAGACGAGGATGGAGCTCAAGCAGAACCGCGCAAAACACGGACGGTCCCGAGGCGACTTCAAACCGCCGCGGCATCGCGGTCAAAAATTTTTCGATCGCCAATTCTTTCTTGACCCCGATCACCGAATGGAGCGGTCCCGTCATGCCGATATCCGTGATGTACGCAGTGCCCTTCGGAAGGATTTGTTCATCGGCGGTCTGTACGTGCGTATGTGTACCGACAACAGCGACCACCTCCCCGTCCAGGAAATGCCCCATGGCCATCTTTTCCGACGTCGCCTCCGCATGCATGTCGACGATGATCGCGGACGTCTCCCGCTTCAACCGTGACAACTCGCGTTTAGCCGTCTGAAACGGGCAATCGATCGTCGGCATATACACCCGCCCCATCAGCTGTAATACGGCCAACCGCTCACCGCCCGCGGTCTCGATGACGACGCTCCCGTTTCCAGGAACGCCCGTGGGATAATTCGCCGGCCGCAACAAACGAGGCTCGCGAGAAAAATAATCGATCGCC
The DNA here is from genome assembly GCF_001458775.1 of Candidatus Nitrospira nitrificans. Taxonomy (NCBI): domain Bacteria; kingdom Pseudomonadati; phylum Nitrospirota; class Nitrospiria; order Nitrospirales; family Nitrospiraceae; genus Nitrospira; species Candidatus Nitrospira nitrificans. The sequence continues at coordinate 231,301 of NZ_CZPZ01000023.1, read as the reverse complement.
TCTTTCTTATCCCACGCATGATTTCCGGTGGTGATCACCGAGATGCCGGTATCGAACAGTTCCTCGGCCAACTCGGGCGTGACCCCGAACCCTCCGGCCAGATTTTCACCATTGGCGATGACCGCATCGATACGATGCTGTGCGACCAGCCGAGGCACCGCACGCGCGACAGCCCGGCGACCCGGCTCTCCCATGATGTCCCCGAGACAGAGGACCTTCATTTGGCGTATTCCACGTATCGGCTTTCTCGAATGACGGTGACCTTGATCTGTCCCGGATAGGTCAACTCCTGCTCGATCTTCTTCGCCAGCTCGCGGGAAAGTTGAAACGACTCGGCGTCGGTGATGTCCTCTTGTCTGACAATGACGCGAATTTCGCGTCCGGCCTGGATCGCGTACGCTTTCTGCACGCCCTTATGCCCGGTCGCCAGCGATTCCAGCTTTTCCAACCGCTTCACATAAGACTCCAGCGCCTCACGTCTCGCGCCGGGACGCGCCGCCGACAACGCTTCGGCCGCCGCCACCAATACACTTTCCGGGCAAATCGGCTCTACCTGCTCATGATGCGCGGCGATCGCGTTGACGATTTTGGGAGATTCGCCGTACTTCTTGGCAATCTCGGCGCCCAGCATGGCATGCGGCCCCTCTTCTTCATGGCTCACCGCTTTGCCGATATCATGAAGCAAGGCTCCGCGGCGAGCCAGTCGGACATCGAGACCCAATTCCGACGCCATGATGCCGCAAATGTACGATGCTTCGCGGGCATGATAGAGATTGTTTTGCCCGTAGCTCGTGCGATACTTGAGACGCCCCAAGACCTTGATCAACTCAGGGTGAAAATCCGAAAGCCCCAGTTCGAAAATAATTTTCTCCGCTTCTTCATACATCAACTTGTCGATATCGACCTTGACCTTTTCAACGATCTCTTCGATGCGCGTGGGATGGATGCGCCCGTCGTGCATCAGCCGTTCGAGCGACACTTTGGCGATCTCGCGCCGTAACGGATCGAATCCGGAGATAATCACGGCTTCAGGAGTTTCATCGATGATCAGATCAATGCCCGTCGCCGCTTCAAGCGCGCGGATATTGCGCCCTTCCCGGCCGATGATTCGACCTTTCATGGCATCGTTCGCGATGGGAACCACCGAGATCGTGGATTCCGAGACATAGTCGCGAACGACACGCTGAATCGAGCTGGTGATGATTTCCCGCGCCTCGCGTTCGGCGTTCTCGCGAGCCTCTTCGATCGTTCGCTTGGCAAGGCCTACGGCATCGAGCTTCGCTTGCGACTCCATTTCGAGGATCAATTGTTTCTTGGCTTCATCGGCCGTCATCCCGGCGACCCGCTCCAGCGCGTCTCGATGTTCGCGCTCAGCCTTGGCGCAAGCCGACTCCTTGACCGCCAACCCTTCTTCTCGTTTCGCGAAATCCGCCTCGCGCTTGCGCGACTCATTTTCTCTCTTTTCCAGGACGGCAACCTTTCCGTCCAGCGTTCCTTCTCGTTGGATCAGACGTTTCTCGACCGCCGAGAGTTCAGCCAGTTTGGCTTTCTGCTCTTGCTCGAATTCAGACTTGGCTTTGAAAACCAGATCCTTGGCTTCGAACCTGGCTTCTTTGAGAATATTCTCCGCCTCTCGTTGCGCGTTCTGCACAACCTGCTTCGCCAAGTCTTCCGCCTCGGCCTGTTTGGCGCCCGTCATCCGTCGTCGCAGGAAATCAAATACTCCGGCGCCGACCACAGCCCCGAAGATCACCGAAAGGATTATGTACATGACAGTTGCAGTAGAAATGGGAGTCACCCCCTTCTTGAAAACATCAGATCCGATGGGCTCAACCTGAGGCGAGGCCCCGCCACAGACTGAGCGGAATGAAACGCGAATTACGAAGTGAGGTGAAGAGAGTGGAAAGGTCTTAGGAACCGCGAGTCATCTCGACTGGAAACGGAAGAGATCGTGAGGATACGATACCATGCTCGGTACGCTTCGCTGCCTGCCCTTCCTTAGTCGTCGGTTCCCGGATACCAGACATTGGAGAGGGTCAGCAATCGAAACAGGTATGGAGGGTAGATGCCCGCCCCGCCCGACAGCCTTCTGCCGGATCAACTGAACTGTAGAAACCGGCCGTTGCGTGGCCGCGTGAAGCCACCGCCTAAGCAGGACCCATTCCATAAGCATCCACCGAGTCAACTCTTCGTATCCCATCAAGTCCACGTTCTCTCTGGTCTTTTCAGCATTCGCTTCCAGGAGATCAACAATCGACGATGTCACCCTTCTCTAAACTCATCCGCACACTCACCTATCTACACGATAACAAAGGGGCTCTTTGAAAGCAAGGTGAATCCCCGCTACCGAAAGAGCGATGTCGGCATCTGTTCGTCGATCGATTCCATCAACGTCACCATCCGCCGCTCGACATCAGCCTCCCCTTGAACCCGCTTCTTCTCAGACTCAAACAGTTGATGCGCAAGGTTGATCGCCGTCAGCACCGCCAACTTCGACGGGGTTGTGGTCTTCATTCCTTCCGCCAGATGTTTCATGTGATCATCGACAAAATTGGCCAGCCGCCGGACATAGGCATCATCGCCGTCTCCCGTGATCGCGTACCGTTGACCATAAATTTCCACATCAATGGTCTTAGTCAATGGCCACCTCCTTAGGATCCTCGACACATTCGAGCAACTCCATCTCATTCATGACTTTTTCGATCCTGGTCTTGATGTCCATCCGTTCCTTTTCCCATTTTCGATTCGTATCATCCTGCGCAGCCAACCGCTGGCGTGCCGTCTTGAGCTCTTCCTCTAAGAGCGCATTCTTTCGTTTAAATTCTTGGACAAGCTTCACCAGGTCACGAATTCGAGTTTCCAATGCATCAAGTCGATCCAACGACATAATCAGTCCCTCTTCGTTATTGCCCCTACGGATTGTGGCGCACTATAAAAATTTCACAAGATCTTGTCAAGAAACGACTTTTTGATGTCCAGCCAGACGCAGATATTCTTTGTAGCTCCGCAAGACCCGTTTGACGTATTGCCTGGTTTCTTGATAATGGATCAACTCGACAAATTCATCCTCACTCCGCCCTCGATAGGCCGCCGCCCACGTTCCTACGACGATGGGGCCGGCATTGTAGGCAGCGATCACCTGCACGACATTGCCGGAAAACTGTGTAAACAGTTGCTCGACATACCGAGCCCCGATTCGGATGTTGGTCTCTTGATCGAACAAATCTTCCCGGGAAAGGCTTGGAAGACGATGCTGTTGAGCCACGGCATTGGCGGTAGCGGGCATGACTTGCATCAATCCGATCGCCCCGACACGCGAGACGGCTCTCCGATCATATTGACTCTCTTCCCGAATGATCGCCGCAACCAGAAACGGATCAACCCCGTTGGCGCCCGACAGTTTGATCGTAGGGATCAATCCGGTTGGATAGGCCACGTTCCACAATCCCTCTGCGACAATGCCGCCGGTTCGCTCCAGCTTTTCACGAAATCGAGACCGCACCAGACGCAAGGCCTGATGGTAGGCCCCGACCTCGTTCAACATGATCGACAATGCCGCCACCACCTCGGGGTCGCGGCTATACCGATCCGTCAATACGCCGAGCTCTCGCGCGGCATCTTGCTCAAGGCCGAGCGTTCTGAGTTCCACCGCCCGCCGATACGACGGGTGAAGCTCAATCTGCATCCGATTGCTTGCCTGAAGGTCCTGGACCGGCGTCTGAGTGACGTCCGAAGCAGACGGAGTGGACGAGATCGCGACGACCGAACTTTCCTGTTTCGTCTGCGTGAAAACCGACATGCCGGTTTGTTCGCGCGCCAACTGGCAGTAATAGGTATACGGAAACCGCTGACAGAGCAACGCAAACACCTCTTTTGACTTCGCGCTTTCCACATGACCGTAGGAGCGGGCAATCCAGTAGAGGGCTTGTGGCTCTAAATCGCTGTCCTTCTGATCGACGATCTGCTGCCACACACTGATCGCTTCCTGATAACGAGCCGTTCGGTAGAGCACCCACCCTTCCCGCCATTGTGCTTCCGTTCGTTGAGAAGCTGGTTCTCCCAACTTCGCCACCTGCCGATACCTCGCGACCGCCTCATCGAACCGTGCCTCGTCTTCCAGCCAGATCCCGGCAAATAGATGGATCTGCCCTTTCTGTTCCGGAGTCATCGTTCGCCTTAAGAGCGTCCGGCAAAGATCCAAGAGCTTCTCCCCAAGCCCCTGCCTGAGATAGACCCGCGCCAGCCAGACAGTGGCTTCATCCGCGCGAGGCTCTTGCTCAGCCGTCAGCGCATGAAACGTGTCGCGTGCCTGGTCGTACAGCTTCAACCGAACTTGTGCGATACCCAATTTCAGCCTGGCTTCCCCACGGTGCGGGGAGGCGGGATCTCGCGCCAAGAACTTTTTCAACTCCTCTATGGCCTCCGCGTGGAGCGACTGCCCTAGAAAAGCCTGAGCCCGCTCATAATACGTGTCCGGCGTCGCCGTCCACCCCCCCCCGTTATTGCTCGCGAGCAGCGTTTCGGCTTCCTTGGCCTCTTTAGTTTGTGGAAACTTCGTCCACAGCTGCTTCAGTATTTCTTGTCCTTCCGCCAATTTGTTTTCTCGGAGAGAACACAAGGCCGACCGCAACCAGGCCTGAGGGATCTGCGGGTCCTTATCATTAGTGGTGAGGACCTTGGTAAACCAAGACAGGGCCTCGGGACAGCTGGAGGCCTGATACCAGGCCTCTCCGGCACGGAGCGCGACCTGATTGAGCAGATTGGAATCGGGGACCGCTTGCGGCACTCCCTCAAACATGCCGGCCGCCTCCTTGGCCTCTCCTAGACGCAGCAGGGCCTCTCCGATCCAGAATCGGATATAATCGTCAAGCACGACGAAGTCACGCTGGGCTGCCCGAAGGAAGGGGAGAGCGGCAGCTGGATTTCGATCGATCAATAGCACCCCGGACAATAGCCCGGCGCGCTTGGCCCACTGCGTGCCGGGAAATCCCTCAGTCACCTTTCGGAGACGTTCTAGTTTGAGCGCCAACCCTTGTTCCTTCGTCAACGCCTGACCCAGTCGCTCCTTCGGCCAGGCCGCCGCCATAAAGCATTCCTCCGCTGTCGGACAGCCCGTGGCGGCCGGTTGTTCGAACGTCTCAACCTGTGCCGCATACCCGTCGCATGAGAGAACGCCTCCGAGCACAAGGGCCAGGCTTGACGCGACCGCCAGGCCGCAGCCGCGGATAGAATGATACTTGGTGGAAATCTTCATGATGGTCTGACGACTTGCATCCGCACTCATTATATACGGAGCCGTCCGCAATGGAAGAAGTTTCCGGACCCGATGATCGGCATGGCCGTATGCGGCATGACTCCCGCTATGATAGGCTCTTAACGTTGAGGACGATGCTGCTGGTTTGCCTATGATCTCTCCCGGTACCGCGACGACGCTCTTGGGTCTCACCGAAGCCCAGATGGTGAAGTTTGTCCGCGCGCGGCACTGGCCCGACTATCGGGCACAGCAACTCTTGCGATGGCTCTATCAACGACGCGCGCGAACCCTCACCGACATGACGGATCTCCCCATGCATGATCGCATGACGCTCTCGCAATCCATCAAGATCGGGCGCTCGACATCCGTCACGACGTTGTCGTCCGAGGATGGAACGCGCAAACTGCTCTTGACGCTCGACGACGGCTTGACGATCGAGGCCGTCCTGATCCCGGATGAGGATCGGTTGACGCTCTGCGTGTCCACTCAAGTCGGGTGCATGTTGGATTGTGGGTTTTGCCTGACCGGACAAATGGGGCTTAAACGCAACCTCAAGCTGCACGAAATCATCGATCAAATCTTGACCGCACAAGATCTACTGAGCTCCAATGAGTCCCTCACGAATCTTGTGTTCATGGGGATGGGAGAACCTCTGGCCAATGTGGACAATCTCAAGGCCGCCGTGACGGCGTTGACGAACAAGCCGTGGGGCCTTGGCTGGTCGCCTAGACGCCTGACGGTCTCGACGGCGGGGCTGGCATCTCGCCTTCCGGAGGTCGCGGCGCTCGGCGTGAATCTCGCCGTCTCGCTCAACGCCACCACTGAGGAACAGCGGCGAGAGCTGATGCCTGCTGCCAGCGAAATCGCTTCGCTTCGGTCGCTCCTGGCCGCCTGTCGCCGCTATCCGCTCACCCCTCGCCAACGGCTGACGTTCGAATATGTGCTGCTCGCCGGCGTCAACGATCATGCGACTGATGCCCGCCGACTGGTCCAATTGCTGAGATCCATGCGGTGCAAGGTCAACTTGATTCCCTTCAATGAATTTCCCGGCAGCCCTTTTCGTCGCCCGTCCGAACAGGCGGTTCTTCGTTTTCAATCCATTCTCCGCGATGCCGGCCTCGATGCGTTTGTTCGAAAGAGCCGAGGACGAGATGTGCTCGGCGCCTGCGGACAACTTGGAGAACTCCCCGACAGCCGACCCTCCCTTCCCTTGACACCTATTGAAACTCGTTGCTAGCATGACGAGTTCCATCTTCATCACGATCATGCAAACTATCCATTATCATTGGCGCATCTACCTCCTAGCGACGCTGCTTGCCTTCGGCTCCGTCTCGATTTCGTTCGGCGCAGAACCGAGCGAATACATTCTCTCGAACGGGATGAAAGTATTGCTGGTCGAGGTTCCCAAGGCTCCGGTGGCCACGGTGCAGGTGTGGTACAAAGTCGGTTCCCGAAACGAGGTCATGGGACGGGCCGGACTCTCGCACATGCTCGAGCACATGATGTTCAAAGGCACGGCCCGTTATCCGAAAGGCTCATTTTCCAGAATCGTCAGGAAGAACGGCGGCATCGACAACGCGTTTACCGGGCAGGACTTTACCGCCTATTTTGAGAATGTGGCGGCCGATCGTGTCGGACTGGCTCTTGAACTGGAAGCGGACCGCATGCAGGGCCTCCTTCTCGATCACAACGAATTTCAGACCGAGCGCGACGTCGTAAAGGAAGAACGTCGCCTCAGATCCGAGGATGACCCGCAGGGTGCGCTGGTTGAAGCGCTGTTTGCCCAGGCCTTCCTCAGCCATCCCTACCATTGGCCCGTCATCGGATGGTTCGCCGATCTCGATGCGATGGCTCTCGAAGATTTACAGCGCCACTACGACACGTTTTACTCTCCCAACAATGCAACCCTCGTGGTGGTGGGTGATATCAAAGTGGAATCTCTACTTCCGACGATCAAACGTCTGTTTGAACCGATTCCCAGAGGTCCCTCACCCAGGCAGGGCCTGGCACCGGAACCGGACCAGCGAGGCGAGCGCCGCTTTCTCCTGAAACGCGAAGCCCAGGTGCCCTTTGTCATGATGGGGTTTCGCGTGCCAAACTATTCAAGCGAGGACTCCTATGCGCTCGACATCCTCGAATCGATCCTGTCTCAGGGGAAGAGCTCCCGTCTCTACCAAAGCTTAGTGTATGACCAGAAGAATTCGTTGGCCGTCGGCGCCGAGTACAGCGTGCTGCAGACGGATCCCGGCCTGTTTTATTTCTACTCATTGGTCAATCCCAGCGCGAAAGTCGAAGCGGTCGAAGAATCCATCCAGCGCGAGATCGCGCGGCTCCAGAATGAGCTGCCGTCCGAGCAGGAGCTTCAGCGGGCCAAGAACCAAGTCGAGGCGGCGCGCGTCTTCGAGCAAGATTCGAATTTTCGCCATGCCATGTTGATGGGGCAGGCGGAGTCCGTCGGCGCAGGCTGGCGGCGGATTGATCAATTCGTGGAACGGATCCGCGCGGTAACGGCGAAGGACGTCCAGCGCGTTGCCAAACAATATCTCACTCAAGACAATCGGACCGTCGGCATTCTCATTCCGTTGCCTCCTCCCCCTCCAGACCCGTCCCCCACGGCCGTCCATGAGGGGAAGTCATAGAAGAACCATGGTGATCGAGCTGAGAGACCGGAAGCGCCATTCTCCTGCCCCTCGATCCGTTCGTTGGTGGTCGGTAACCGGCATGGCGGCGCTGGTGCTGTACGGAGTGTGCGTCGCGACGCCAGGGCATGCCGCGGACATTTCACCCACGAGACTCACCGGCCCGAACGGGATGACCGTTCTCGTGCTGGAACAACATTTTCTCCCCATCGTGGAGATCCATGCCCTCATCAAAGCCGGCTCGGCGCAGGACCCTCCGGAAAAGGCCGGTCTGGCGAATTTAGTCGCCGGTCTTCTGGATGAAGGCACGACAACCAGATCCTCCAGACAGCTGGCCGAACAGATCGACTTTGTCGGCGGCTCGTTGGGAGTGCAGGCGGGCGAAGATTTCACGACCGCCTCGGCGCGCATACTGAAGAAAGACATCGACCTCGGATTCACGCTTCTCGCCGATATTCTTCAGCGCCCTTCTTTTCCCAAACAAGAGTTCGAACGAGTTCGTTCGCAGATCCTCGGCGAGATTACCAGCGGCAATGACGATCCTGGTCATGTCGCCATGAAGGCCTTCAATCAGTTGGTCTTTCAAAATCATCCCTATCGTTGGCCGGTGAACGGGACTGAGGACACGTTGGGTAAGATCACCTTGGCGGATGTACAGACCTTCTACGCCAAAGAGTATCTTCCCAATCAAGTCATCCTCACCATCGTCGGTGATGTGACGGTGGAACAGGCGACCACCCTTGTCCAGACACATTTTGGATCTTGGAAGAAAGGAATGGTCCCACCCAGAACGGTCAAGAAGCCGGCTGTCATCGACAAAAAGATCGTGCAACTGATCGAAAAGGATCTTACACAATCGACCATTATGATAGGCCACGGCGGAATCAGTAGGATCAACCCGGATTTTTACGCCGTGACCGTCATGAATCATGTATTAGGGGCCGGGGGATTTTCGTCGCGTCTCATGGATTCCATTCGCGACAAGCAGGGGCTTGCCTATGGCATTACCAGTCATTACGACGCCCGATCGATGCCGGGATCCTTCTGGATCAACCTCCAGACTCGCACCGAAACCACCAATCAGGCCATCAACGGCGTCTTGGCGGAAATGAAGGCGATTCGTGAGGCTCCGGTCAGCGATCAGGAATTGGCCGATGCCAAAGCATTTTTGATGGGCAGCTTCCCCCTACGGCTTGATTCTACGGCGAAGCTGGCTCAAGTCTTGGCGCAAGTGGAGTTTTTCGGGTTGGGGTTCGACTACTTCAGCCAGTACCCAAAATGGATCGAACGAGTCACGAAAGAGGATGTGCAGCGCGTGGCAAAACAATATCTGGACCCTCAACACTACGCGCTCGTCGTGGTCGGCAATGTTGCGAAGGCGAAAGTTCGCCACTAGCAGAATGTTGAAAAGGTCCTCCAAGCTTCGTTCCCCGCCTTGCCGAAGCGGCTTCGCGAGGCAGGTCGGATCGCTTGAAAGTGTGTGGACAGGTGAAAACGTCGGCCTTTTGAACATCCCGCTGCCATTCTGGGTTGACCCGCGACTTCCCGGAGTCCGAGAGTTTGCGAGTGTTAAAATAGGTTTTCAATAGTCTCCTAGGCTCAGAGAAAGCACATGATGCAACCGCCTCTTCTTCAACAGAAACTCGATCGGCTCCGAACCCTCCTGACGGAGATGGGTTCGGTCGTGGTGGCCTATTCCGGTGGAATCGACAGCACCTTCGTTCTCAAGATTGCGCACGACCAACTCCATGAGAAGGCGATCGGCATCACGGCCATCTCCCCGACGTTTCCATTTGTTGAGCTGGAAGCCGCCGAACGGGTCGCTCAAGAAATCGGCGCCCGCCATGAAACCGTACAGACCGATCAGTTGGCCATCGATGACTTCGTGAGGAATGACGCGAATCGTTGTTTTCACTGTAAGACCGACCTGTACCAACTTCTTGGGAATGTGCGGCAATCATGGGCTGCCGCATATGTCGTCGATGGAACCAACCTGGACGATTTGGGTGATGACCGTCCCGGCATTAAGGCCGCTCGGGAATGGGGCGTGCGCAGCCCGCTCGTTGAGGCCGAACTGTCGAAAGCCGACATCCGCGCCCTCGCCAAGGAGCTGGGACTGTCGAATTGGGACAAACCGGCCGCAGCTTGTCTTTCGTCAAGAATCCCGCGTGGGATCGTGATTACCAGCGAACAATTAAGCCGCGTTGAAGGAGCGGAAGCCGTGCTCCATCGTGAGGGGTTTCGTCATTTTCGAGTGCGAAGCCACGGTGAGATCGCGCGGATTGAATTGGCGCGGGACGAACTCCCTCGGCTCATGGAATCCGATCGCTGTGCGGAAATCAGTGCCAGGCTGAAAGCGCTGGGATTCAAATTCGTGACGGTTGATCTGGAAGGTTACCGGCCGGGTGGAGTCGCCCTGAGCTGACTCCACCCGCGGATCACGGTATCTCAGCGTGCGTGTGACTTCGAAAGAGCCTCGAGCGCCTCGTCCGCAAACTTTTTCTGATCAGCCTCTGTCAAACTGCGCTGAACCACTTTTTCCGCTACCATCAGAGCGAGTTCTGTCGTCTGGATTCGAATATCTTGGAGGGCTTTGCGACGCTCTTGTTCGATCTGGCGCGTCGTATCGCCCTTGATGCGCTCCGCTTCCGCGGTCAATCGCTGTTCGTTTTCATCAAGCAACCGTTGAGCGCGTTCCTTTGCCGCCGCGAGAATGGCCTCGGCTTCCTTCCCCGCCGCATTAAGCTTGGCTTCATATTCTTTGAGTCGTCGCTCGGCCTCGGACCGGTGCTGCTCGGCCTGATCAAGGCTGTCTTTAATCTTCTTTTCACGCTCTTCCAAAGCGCTTAAGATGCCGGGAAACGCGTACTTGTAGAGCAAGAACAAGAGAATGCCGAACGATAGGACTTCCCAGAAAATCAAAGACGAAAAAAAATGTGACTCAAACTGCGGCATATCAGCTCCTCAGAAAAAGAGACAACGATCTGCGGGGAGCCTGGTTCCTCCCTCATCGTTCCTTTTAGCCCTTGCGAAATCCCATGATGATGAAGGCGATGACCAAACCGTACAGCGCAATGGCTTCCACCAACGCAAACCCGATCCACATGTACTTTGTGACGCGAGCTTCTGCCTCAGGCTGACGCGCCACCACTTCAATCATCTTCCCAAAGATGTACCCGATTCCCACACCGGCCCCGGCAAACCCTGCCGCGGCACATCCCATACCGATCAACCCCGCTGCTGCTGAATCCATTATGACGTACTCCTCCCTTGTCTAAACTCGCATGCGCTAATGCGCGTGCTCTTCATGACCATGTAAATGAAACGCGTCTCCCAAATAAACGCAGGTCAAGATGGTAAAAATATAGGCTTGAATGAAGGCGATACCGAATTCCAACAGATAGATCCCTACCGTAAATACGAACGGTAACCACCCGATCAACAATCCACCGCTGATCGTCAGACCGAATAGCACCGCAAGCATCACGTGACCCGCCGTCATATTGGCAAAGAGCCGAACAGCCAGTGAAATGGGCCGCGCCAATTGACTGATGATCTCGATCGGGATCATGAGAGGGATCAGCCATCCGGGCGTACCCGGTGGAATGAGAATGCTCAAAAACTTCACCCCATGTAACCAGAACCCGATGACCAAACTAATCCCATACACCAAGAAGGAAAAGACAGCCGTCACAATAACCTGACTCGTCACGGTGTAGGTGCCTGGAATCAACCCGATATAATTGGAAAACAGAATAAACACGAAGAGCGTCGCGACGAGAGGGAAAAATCGCATGCCGTCCTTGCCCATCGTATCCAAAATCATGTTGCGAATGAAATCCACCATCATCTCCGCCAAGCTCTGGAGTTTGCCTGGCACGAGCTTGCGCGACGATCCTGCCATGATCATGAGCACCGCGGCCACGGCAATAACAACCCACATAAAGACCACGGCCTTATTGATGGATATGTCGAATCCCCCGATCGAGATGGGAATCCAATTCTGAAGCTCAAACTGGTGCAGCGGACTTTCTTCCATAACTACCCTTGCCTATCTTTGCTGAGTTCGAATCATTCCGGTGGATGTTGCCACCGCTGCGCAGCCCGATAGGCGCTCCTCATGCCGGCCGCCAGACCGAACACCAACCCGATGACGAGTCCCCACGGCGTTGTCTGAAACAGATAGGTATCAATCACCCATCCAAGCCCACCACCGACGATCAGCGCAGCCAGCAGTTCCGTTCCCATTCGAACGGCCTGACCAAGCCCCGCATATAACGGATCTTGTGGAGGGGGCATCCAAAACCCACGGAAGGCTAGAGCACACTAGCAAAACTCTACCCGTGATGGGGTTCGCAATTTAAGCAAAACCCTGCTTGCAATGTCAAGCTGTTAGAGGTCTATGCGGGCAGAAATCGCTACGGTATAGTGATCCCACGTTTGTGTCTAGGAACATGCCGACCATGCTCAGAGCGCTCCCCTCGTCGATCCCATTTTTGCACAGCGCTCCTACGCCGCTCATTCTGACACGCCCCGCTCCTTCGGCAAGCCCGCTTGAACTGTACGCGAAGATCGCCTCAGCGCGTTGCCCTTCGTTTCTCTTTGAGAGCGGAAACGGTGACGGCACCATGGGGCGGTATTCATACTTTGGCGTAGATCCCTATCACACGCTGTATGGGAAGGGAGAGACCTGTGTGTGCCGATCGATTCAAGGCCGTCTGGATCCAGGCATATCTTCGTTTCAATATTTGACTCACCTCCTAGGCCATCAGCGGATCGTTCGTCCTCCCGGTGCTCCGCCATTTTTCGGCGGCGCGGTCGGCTATTTGAGTTATGATCTCGCGCGCCGGTTCGAGCGGTTGCCGTCCCTGGCCCTAGACGACCTTGCCTGCCCTGAACTGGAGTTTGCATGTTTCGATCTAGTCGGAGCAGTCGACCATGAATTGAACCGGCTAGTGCTCATGTTCTGTCCGCCGCTCGACCGATTTTTAGGCGAGCCTCGGGAAAAGCTGTTTCGCGAGGGGAGGGATCGACTGGTGGAGTTCGAAGCTCGATTGACCGGGCCCGAGGTGGTGGACACGCACGGGAGTCATCTCGGTCGCTTGACGTTTACACCGGAGCAGGAGCAGGCGATCTATAGTCGGAATGTGCGCCGTTGCCAGGAATACATCGCAGCCGGTGACATCTATCAAGCCAACCTCTCCCATCGCTTCAACGTGACCGGCTCGGCATTCTCCTCTCTAGGGGACCTTCAGACCGATCTGTCTGCTTACCGGCGCTTGCGTGCGTTGAACCCTTCACCCTTCTCTGGAATACTCCGGTTTGACACCATTCGCCTGATCAGCTCCTCACCCGAACGGCTCATTCGACTGGAAGGGCGTCGAGCCGATACGAGACCGATCGCGGGAACGAGGCCTCGCGGGACGAATGCCGCCGACGATCAGCGACTGATCGATGAGTTGCGGGTCAATGAAAAGGAATGTGCGGAACATGTCATGTTGGTCGACCTTGAGCGGAATGACCTGGGGCGAGTCTGTCGTTTTGGAAGTGTCCAGGTGGATGAATTGATGACGTTGGAGCAATATTCTCACGTCACGCACCTCGTCTCGCATGTGGCCGGCACCCTCAAGGATCACGCGACCGGCTTCGATCTGCTGAAAGCCATGTTTCCGGGTGGAACGATTACCGGAGTACCCAAGATCCGCTGTATGGAGATCATCGAGGAGTTGGAGCCGGTCCGCCGGGGGCCCTACACCGGTTCGATGGGGTACCTTAGCTGGAGTGGCGACCTCGACTTCAATATCCTGATACGCACGTTGGTGATGAAGGACGGCCGGGGCTATCTCCAGGTCGGCGCTGGAATTGTGGCCGATTCAGACCCGGCGCGCGAATATGAAGAGACGATCCATAAGGCCCAGGCTTTCTTCAGCGCCTTTTCTTAGCCTAGCCCATGTGGATCTACTTGAATAATAAGTTCGTGACAGACGAAGACGCCGTGATCTCCGTCTTCGACCATGGGTTTCTCTACGGAGATGGAGTGTATGAAACACTGCGCTCCTATGGTCCCCGCATCTTCATGCGGGACGAGCATTTGTCACGGTTGCTCCGATCCGCCGAGGCCATCGGGCTGACGATCCCGATTTCCATGACGAGCTTGGCGGATATTCTGCATGAAGCGATGATCCGCAACGAGGTTGGAACCGAACAGCGGGACGCCTATCTTAGAGTCACCGTTTCGCGAGGAACGGGAGACATCGGACTGGACCCGGCACTCTGTCCGTCGCCGACCGTTGTCGTGATGGCTAATCCTCTCGTACCCCCGGCGTCCCATCTCTATGAAACGGGCGTGAACGTGATCATTGCGTCCACGAAACGGAATTTACCGAGCGCGTTGTCGCCGCAGATCAAGGCCACAAACTTCCTGAACAACATCCAAGCTAAACGCGAAGCGATCGCGGCAGGCGCATTCGACAGTCTCCTGCTCAATTGGGAGCAGCATCTGACCGAATGCACCATCAGCAATCTGTTCTTTGCCCTGGACGGCACGCTGCGAACGCCGGCGCTGGAATGCGGCTTACTCGATGGCATCACCAGAATGGTCGTGATTCGATTGGCCGGAGAACTCAACATGCACGTCGAAGAAGGTCGCTATACCGTTGACCAGTTGTTCCAGGCGGACGAATGCTTTCTCACGAACACCACCATGGAAATCATGCCGGTGACTTCCATCGATCGTAGACCTGTCGGCGACGGAACACCTGGTCCGCTGACCCGGAAGCTAAGAGAACAATTCCTCGTGATACGAGGCCGATAGGGAAACACGCTCCATTCTCGATAGTCCTCGTCTTCCTGTTTCCCTGATCATTTTTCCTCCCCCAAGGCGCAAGACCCGCATTTTCTTGACAGGCAGGGCCAGACTGCTATCGTGTGACCATGTCACAACCAAACACACGACATCGCTCCACCACGTACCGGCCTGTCATGGCCGCCCTCGTCGCATTGAGCGGCAGCATCCTGCTGGCTGTTCCAAGTGATAGTCGCGCAGAGATTTATCAATATGTCGATACCAAGGGGACGATATCGCTCACCAACGTCCCCTCCGACACTCGATATCGTCGGATCGACCTCCACCCGAATCGGCTCCATCCTATTCTCTCGGAGGAGGAGTTGGAACCGGTGATCAGTCGATTCTCACAACAGCATCAACTCCACCCCGCTCTTATCCGCGCCATCATCAAGGCTGAATCGGATTTCGACCCTCGTGCGGTCTCACGAGCCGGCGCCATCGGATTGATGCAATTGATGCCGCAAACGGCAGTGCGATTGGAGGTCCGGGACCTCTACGACCCCGAGGACAACATCGGAGGAGGAACGAAGTACTTACGCCAGTTGCTCGACCGATTTCGTGGCAACCTTCCACTGGCGCTTGCTGCCTATAACGCCGGGGAGCATGTCGTCGATCGTTACCGAACCCTTCCGCCGATCAGCGAAACCCGCCACTACGTGCGCAAGGTCTTGCGGTATTATCGACTCTTCCTCGCCCGCGACCTGGCCGTGACCGGGCACGTCATCCCGTCTTCGGAGTACGCAATGCCACGATCCGCTCCTGTGTCTTCGATTCAGTCCGGCCAGTAGTTCGGCCCCCCGAACACAACTGACTATGCTGTTTCCAGCCTGGTCGTTTGGAGCCCTGAAAATCAGATCGGTAATGGGCGCCCACGCTGTTTTCTCTCCAGAGCGCAGCCTCTGCCACGCAATGCGCCACTTGCACCATGTTCTTGACCTCCAGATCGGCCCTCCCCGCAAAGGGTCGGGACACCATCCGTTCCCACCGCGCAAGCTGGGCCGTCGCGCGGACAAGCGACTCCCGAGAACGGATAAGCCCCACTTGTCCCCACATGGTCCGGCGAAGCGAACTCCGTATTTTTTCGGCATCTTCCAATCGTTCCAACCGACTGCTCCTCAGGCACTCCACGTGATGAGTCACATCGGGCATCGAACGGCGTGAGGCCCAGGCAACGGCGGCAATGCCGGCCCGCATCCCAAACACCAACCCCTCCAGCAAGGAATTGCTGGCCAGCCTATTGGCGCCATGCACTCCGCTACAGGCCACCTCGCCCGCCGCAAAAAGACCCGGCAAGGTCGTCGCCCCGTTGAGGTCGGTCCCTACTCCCCCCATCATGTAATGAGCGCTCGGAGAGACCGGGATCCACTCTTCTGTGATATCGATATCATGACGAAGACAGGTCGCATAGATCGTCGGAAATCGCCGTTTGACAAAATCTGCCCCCAAGTGAGTCACGTCAAGATAGACATGCCGCGCGCGCGTCGCCGCCATTTCCGCCCAAATCGCCCGCGCCACTATATCCCGCGGAGCCAAGGCCCCGAGCGGGTGATAGCGTGACATGAAGGTCTCTCCCCTATTATTGCGCAACTGACCGCCCTCTCCTCGCATGGCTTCCGACAACAAAAAAGGCGGGCTTGACGGCAAATAGAGTGAGGTTGGATGAAACTGGACGAATTCCATGTCGTGAAGTTCCGCTCCCGCGCGGAAGGCCATGGCCATGCCGTCGCCGGTCGCATTGGGCGGATTGGTGGTGCGAGCAAAAATCTGCCCGGCTCCCCCTGTCGACAGGACGACGGCCTTTGCCGGAATGATGAATTGTTCCCCTGAATGTTCATTCAGCACCACCGCGCCGCAACATCGGCCTCCCTCAACCACAAGATCGACGGTGAAGTGGTAATCCAGCCTGACGATCTGCTTGTGTCGCGCCACCTGCGTCATCAACACCCGCACCATTTCATTTCCTGTGGCATCGCCTCTCGCGCGGAGAATTCGGCTGCGGCTGTGAGCCGCTTCACGAGCAAAGGCGAACTTCCCGCCGGCTTTGTCGAATTTCGCGCCCCAGCGGATGAGCTCTTGAATCCGATCCGGCCCTTCCTCGACCAACACCCGCACCGCCTCGCGGCGACACAGGCCGTGTCCGGCCTTCACGGTATCGGTCAAATGGATGGCGACATCATCCTCTTCACTCAAGGCCACGGCCACCCCGCCTTGCGCAAAGATGGAATTGCTTTGTAAGGGATGCCCCTTGGTGAGAACGATGACCCGCCCGACTCGACAGAGATCCAAGGCAGCGCGAAGCCCGGCGACTCCGCTGCCGATGACGAGAAAATCTGTTTCCAGCGCGCTCCGCGGCATGGTTATCGTGGTTGGGGCGGCGATGAGAGAGGTTCCGACAACATCTGTTTTGTCTTCATTCCAAACGGCAAATCTCCCTGCGCGCCGCGTAAGAGAATCGAGTTCGTCCCAACCCATTGCAGCCGCGCGAGGCCCCGGTGCCTGACACCCATATCAGCGGCATCTCGCTTCCACGTCCCTTGCCAATGGATAAGGACATTGATGTCGTCCTTTTCGATCGTGACCCGTTCGATCTTGAATTCAAGAGAGATGGTGGAAAAGGCTGCGAAGTCCATTTCGGCTTGCTGCCGCAGTTCGTTCAGCTGATCTGCCGGCAACAGCAGGGCATGGAACCCGGACTGATCCTTTCGCTGATACGCGCTCCGCAAGGATTCCACCGCCTGATCGATACGAAGGAGCCGCTCGTGCTCTGCCGGGTATCGGATGGTCTTCGACGGACACCCAACGACCGCCACCGCAAGCACGATCAGCCACACGATGGCCGGAGGCCTTGCAAAACCGATCCTTCCGAGTTCCATGGCGGTGCAGTATAGCATAAGGGGAAAAGACGCCGTGACCTTGCATTTTCAGCGGAAAGCTTTTAGACTCGCCCCTCCTTAGGAGATACAGAACATGTCAAGCGTCCTGAAGAAACGGCGGAAGAAGATGCGCAAGCATAAGTATAAGAAGCTGCGCCAGCGCCAGAAGTTTCTTCGCCGAAAAAGCTAAGTTCTACCGGCGTGGCCGGAGGAGGGAACCGTGGCCGAGGGGAAGAAAGTCCGCATCCGCGTACGAACGGTCAATTGTACCTACGTGGGAGACTTCCTGGTCCCTCCGATGCGGAACCGTGTCTCCGACGCGATCAACGAAGAAGCGCGTCTCTTTATCAGCCTGACCGACGTCGTTGTCGACGATACGGAGCGATCGGATTTCGTGGCGATCAATAAAAACCTGATCGAGTCGATCGCTCAACTCTAGTCGTTTCCTCTCACCTTCGTCAGCGTACTCTTTCAGCGTTGCCCCGAGCGAGGGCACGATTTCGTGCCGACGCGCCGCCTGACCACGATGTCGATCTTCAAGCGATTCCTGCCGTTCGTACGCCCGTATGTGACACGGCTGATGCTGGCCGGGCTCTTAGTGAGCGGGGTTGCGCTCATTAATCTTGCCTTGGTTCGGTTGGCCGGCAGCCTCTGGGATGTCATTACCGTTCAGCACGATGCCGACCAAATGACTTGGTCGATCGGCCTGTTCCTGAGCCTGGTGATTCTGCAGGGGCTCTGCTCGATGGGCCACAGCTACCTGACGGCGTGGGTTTCTCAACACATTGTCGCCGACTTTCGCAAACATCTCTTCGGCCACCTGCAGACGTTGACAGTCAGTTTTTTCGCCCGGCGTCGCACCGGGGAGTTGCTGTCGCGAGTGATGAACGACGTCGCGGTCATTCAATCCATCGTCACGGAAACCCCGATCGACACGGTCAAGCAACTCGTGACCTTCATCGGCGGCATGACATTTCTCCTGATGATGAATTGGCGCCTCTGCCTCCTGATCCTGATTCTGCTCCCGTTGCTGGTCCTGGTCGCCAAGGTATTCGGTCGCAGACTGAAGTCCCTGTCGACCTCGATTCAAGACCACACAGCTGCGCTCAGCACTCTCGTCGAGGAAGTGATTTCCGGCATTCGAATCGTCAAATCCTTCGTGCAGATACCGCGGGAAGAAACTCGCTTCGCCACCCAGGTGAACGAGACGCTTCGTCTCACACTGCACCGGGCAGGCATCATGGCCGTGTTCATTCCCGTGATCAGCCTGGTCACGTTCTCCTCTGCAGCGGCGGTGCTCTGGTACGGCGGTCGACAGGTCATCGAAGGGACGGTCACGCCAGGGGAGCTGTTCGCCTTCGTCCTCTTTGCCGGCATTCTCATCGGCCCCTTCAGTTCAGGAGCCCGCATCTTTACGCAGCTCAAAGAGGCGCAGGGAGCCCTGCAACGAGTCTTTGAAATTCTGGATGCACAACCGGAAATTGCAGACTCACCCAAGGCACAAAGTCTCGCCACAGTCCAAGGGCACGTCCTGGTCGAGAGGATCAGCTTCGGTTACGACCTTCAACACCCAGTGTTATTGGATCTGTCGTTCGAAGCCAAGCCGGGAGAATTGGTCGCCTTCGTCGGCCCAACCGGCGCCGGGAAAACCACGGTCATCAACCTGCTGCACCGGTTCTACGATCCCATAGAAGGGCGCCTCACTATCGACGGCAAAGATCTGCGGGACGTGACCCTTGAAAGTTGGTACCGCCAGATTGCGCTGGTTCCACAGGAAACCATTCTTTTTGGAGGAACCATTCTCGACAACATTCGCTACGGAAAGAGGGAAGCGGACGAAGCCGCGGTATTGGAGGCGAGCAAGGCCGCGCATGCTCATGACTTCATCACGAGCTTGCCGGACAGATACCACACCCTGGTCGGCGAGAAAGGAGTCAACCTCTCGGGCGGACAACGCCAACGTATTGCGATCGCTCGGGCGATCTTGAAGAATCCCCGCATTTTATTGCTGGACGAAGCGACCTCAGCGCTGGATACCGAATCGGAGCGGCTGGTGCAGGAAGCCCTTCAGCGCCTCATGGAAGGTCGCACGACCTTCGTCGTCGCCCATCGACTGTCGACCATTCAGCGCGCCGACCGAATTCTAGTCTTGGATAAGGGGAAATTGGTCGAGGAAGGCACGCACGCAGAGCTTCTCGCCCGTAAGGGTCTGTACCACTACCTCTATACCATCCGCTTGAACGAACCGACCGCCTGACATCGTCGTTTCACACCTCTCATACCTTCGCCTTTCCATCCTTCCATTCGTAACAAGCCTGTAACGTAGAGAGCGTATGTTTGCTCGCGCAAGCTTAAGGAAGAATGATCGGGGGAGATTCCGTGAGTTCACTCCGTCACAAGAACATTCGTTTTGACCGGACAACCGATGGAAAAACCACCTCTTTTACATATGGTCATTTACGGATGGATCTGACGCGACATGAAGTGACGGTGCAAGGAAAAGAAGCGCTGCTCACGGCCAAGGAGTTTGGACTGCTTGAACATCTTGCGTCACCCCGGGCGAGTGCCGACGCGAGAGGTGCTTCTCAATGCGGTCTGGGGTTATGACTACTATGGGACGACACGAACCGTCGATGTCCATGTCCGGCGCCTGAAAGTAAAAGTGCCGCTTCTCAATGACTCGATCGTCTCGGTCAAGACGCCGGGGTACAAACTATTGGATCAGCGTCCGACGTAGTAAGACTTTTTTCCCATGTCCATTTACAGCAACCACATCGAGATGTTTACACACTCTCCGTAATCATTTGTTGCCGTTTATGCTGTATCACTGATCGCAAGAGGTCAGGGCATGCACCCATTGCACAACCAAAACCAGTCGAGTCACCGAATCGGCACAAGAACGATGCATCTGTCTCGGGCAATCAGGGCATGCTTGTCAGAATGCACGAGGTGAAACTGTTAGAATGATTGGAGCGCGAGGGATGACGATGCCGGAGCATGTCACCATCACCAAAGGAACCTGCTTCGCCATTTTTGCGTACGATATCGGGCTCTCCATCAACCTGACCGAGGCGGAACGGCGGATCATCGCCGGGACGGAACGAGGGCGCCTGCGCCATAAGACCAGAGCGCCTCAGTATTTTGAGTATCGGCCGGCTCCGCTGCGGTTGGTTCAGGAAGGAAGCATCGTCGACGTGGGGCGGTATCAGGCGAGTTCTACTATCGAGGTCATGGCCTATGACTTCGGCGCGGTCACCATTACCTATCGCTTCCCGATCGAAGGACCATTCGCTCGATTGTTAGATCTGAGCGAGTCGCTCTATGAGAATGAACGACTGCTGACTGAGTCGCGCACACGCGTGGAGCAGTTGGTCCATGCGCTAGGCGCGGCCATCGAGCGGCCGGCCATTGCGGAGGAAGTGGAGGATTACATCATTTTTTCGATCGAGTCGTCCGTGCCGGAGCCTCCCCTGATGTGGACAAGTCACGAAACCGACTTGGCTCATCTATTGCGCGCGGAGCGGACCGCGCTGTCCGATCAAGAAGTGGCCGATGCGCTCTCCTGCCGCATCTCGTTCGGACAAGAGGACATGGCGCTAATCGACTGGCATTCAGCGGTGTTGTTCGGCAAAGAAATGGACGACGTCCGCGCGGTGTTGGAGTTCGCCAACGTGGAGTTGCTGGAGATGCGGATGCTCGACGAACAGTTGGATCTGGCGCTGGATGAAGGGTATGAGGCCCTGTCTCGAAAGCCGCGGCTCCTGTCGCTGCCCGGCTCACACGAAAAAGACCTGACACACATCGCGCAGCTTCAGGTAGACAGCGCCCTGCTCTTCGAACACGTCACCAATACCTTGAAACTGCTGGGCGATCAGTACCTTGCGCGAGTCTATCGGCTCGTCTCGCAACGTTTTCATTTGGAGGCCTGGGACGCGAGCATTCTTCGTAAACTGCAAACCCTGGAAAGTATCTACGGCAAGATGTCGGATCGAGCCGGCACCAGGCGAATGGAGGTGCTTGAGTGGATTATCATCATATTGATCACGCTTTCCATAGCCCTTCCCTTTCTCCCGATGGGGGCGGGGCACTAACACTCCGCGTCGTCTCACCTGAGCAGGGGCGCAATGTTTCGATCACGCCTTAGCATCTTGGAGAAGCCCGAGGAACCAAATCAATCTCCGTGAAACATGAAGGCAACCGACTCCCTTGGCCTTTTGACCCCGTTCTTCTGCACAACCTACCTTTGTCTGGCTTTGATAATTTCACCGGCCGTCGTTACGGGAGATCCTCAATCCGAGATCGCTTTATGGTTCGAATCCGGCATGGCCGTCGCGACCAGTCAACTGAGCGGGCGGAGGGACATTCCGTTGGGCGCCCAGGAAGTCGTGATCAGTTCCGGCGCAAACGGGATCAACGGCATCGTGGTGACATCTCGTCGGCTCTTAGGATTTTCAAGCCGTGCCCTGACCTGGAGCAAGAAAGAACTGGACGTGAATGAAAAAGTCCTGGAACGGAAGATCCTTCCGACCTTCAGCCTCATCAGGACGGACCGGCATCTGTACGGATTTCGCGGCGTCAACGGCCTATGGCTCGAAGAAACGTTAGGGATGCGCGAAAAAGTGGCTCGCTTCCACAGCAACGACTATGGAGCGGTCTTCATCACCAATGAGCGATTGATCGGATTCACGCCGTTGCTTGGGGGCTTCGCGTCGAAGGCCCTGGATGTGCACGAGCGAATCGTGGAAGTGGAGAATGACAATGGGCTCATCCTCGTTTCCACTACCAGACGCACGCTGGTCTTCGGCAGCCGCTTGAGCGGCTGGGAGGAATTCGAGTAATCATTCTTCACACAGAATTCGCGGGATCGTAACGAAGGGGAAAAAGTGACCCAGTTGGCTGCATCATGTCGATCAGGGATGGAACGACGACAAACCTTTCTGAAGTCCTGACAACCCGAAAGGAGGTGACACAGCATGACAGCATGGATTATCGAAGCGTTCCCTGATCATTCCCCCACATTTTACCCGTCCGTAATATCCACCTAACACCTGTGCAACAACACATTGGTAGCCTGTAACCAAACAAAAATAATAAGGAGGAGGATCAGTATGATTACAGTAGGCAACTTAATGCAGAAAGAACCGGTGACAGTGGACGCAGGCACGTCGGTCGTCGAGGCGGCGAAATTGATGAAAGCCTGCAACGTCGAAGGTGTGCTGGTAGCCCGCCAAACGCAGATCATCGGCATCCTCACGGAATCGGATGTCGTCAAGAAGTTCGTGGGAGCGGAGAACGTGTCCTACTTCGTGCCGGTGGAGGACATCATGAGCAGTCCGGTGCCGGGGATCGAAGAGCGGCGACCGTTGACGGAAGCCGCCGACCTCATGGACAAGCATCGCACGCTCCACCTCGGCGTCACCAAAGAGGGTGCGCTCATCGGCATGGTGTCGGTTCGGGACTTTCTCCGACCCGTCTCCATCGACGACTTTTAGCGATCCCACGAAAAATGCGGGCTAGGGATGAAAGAGCGCGCCGTTCAATGCGAAATGAACGGCGATACTTGCCGCATAGCCCAAGGCAATGGCCCACGTCCATTTCAGATGCGCAGAAAATGTGTAGATTCCTCGTGCCTGCCCCATGAGGGCGACACCCGCAGCCGAGCCGATAGACAACAGCGATCCGCCGACACCGGCTGTCATTGTCACTAACAACCATTGGCCGAGGCTCATCTCGGGATTCATGGTCAACACGGCAAACATCACGGGGATGTTGTCGATCACCGCTGAAAGAACCCCGATCAGGACATTCGCGGACGTGGCGCCCAAATCCTTATAGAGAAATTCAGAAAGTGTGGCCAGATACCCCAATGCGCCGAGCCCGCCGACACAGAGCATGATGCCGTAAAAGAACATCAGCGTGTCCCATTCCACACGTTTCATGCTGATGAACACATCGAACGGCTTGACCGCGGGCTTGAGTTCTGCATTGAGGCTTACATCGCCATCAAACGCAGGATTCTCCTTCCACAGATCCAATTCCCTGCGCCGGAGAAAATAGCCGTAGGACTTAAGAATTCCAAGCCCCGTCATCATGCCTATAAAGGGAGGCAGCCCAAGGAAATGATGCATGAGCACCGTGGTGGCTATGGTGATGAAAAATATGAGCACCACGACATAGCCGCCATGCTTGACTCGCACTGATTTTGTTCTGGCTACGGGCTTATCCTGTGGAATCGCAATCGAAATCAGGGCCGCCGGAACAAACCAGTTGACAAGAGAGGGGATGAGCAAGGCAAAGAAATCGCCAAAATGCACCACCCCTTTCTGCCAGACCATGAGGGTCGTAATGTCCCCGAAGGGGCTGAACGCCCCGCCCGCATTGGCCGCAACCACCACATTGATGCAGGCCCCGCTGATGAATCGTCTGTTGCCCGCCCCCATGGCCATCACGACGGCTCCCATCACCAGCGCCGTGGTCAGATTATCCGCGATAGGCGATATGCAAAAGGCCAGCAGCCCGGTCAGCCAGAACACCGAACGCAGGGACAACCCGATCGAAACGAGACCTGTCCGCAATGCTTCGAAGATGTTGCGTTCACTCATCGTGTTGATGAACGTCATCGCGGAGAGAAGAAACAACATCAGCTCGGCATACTCCAGCAGATTATGGCGCAGGATCTCCGCGGCGAGATGGGATTGCTGTTGAGAGACATAGGCGATCGCCGTCAGTATCCAGATCGCCCCTGCCGCCACCATGACGGGCTTTGACTTCCGCAGATCAAAGTGTTCTTCCGCGATCACCAACGCATAAGCGGCTAGAAATATCGCTAATGCCAGATAGCCTGTCCAATGGTCTGTAAAGTTCAACATCCCATCCTTTTCACGGCTACAAGTCCTTGCTTTCGGTCTTTCCGCTCTCTTATGGATTAACTATCATAATTCCTCAGTAGAGTCTCAATGTGACTCGGATAGAGTAACCCGCTCGATGGAATTCGATGCCACAGGGGCATTTTGGATGCATAAAAGCCTTATTGTGTAAACGATGGGGAAGAGCGTTTGGATCGATGATGCAGAGGTCAGAGAACGAGGGAACTCACTTCACTTTGGAAAAGTCGGCGGAAATTCTGATTTCTTTTCCATCCTGTAGGTTCACGACAAATACGGACGATGCAGTGGGATCGAACTGTTCGTAAGCAAAGAGGGCGGTAAATCTGGATCGGTAGGCTGGGCCATTGCTTTCGTTCTTCCGTCCTCGTTCTGCCTTGCCGATGTCGATCGGCTTGATCCGCTTCGCCCCTTGCTGCAACTCAATCAATGCGCCTTCGGCAAAATACTCGTCGTCGCCGCACAGCTGCACTTCCATTTCCATGTTGGGCATGTCCATCACTTTCTGGATAAACTCTTCGGGCATGCGCACGTCCGTTTTCCGCTTCTTCGATTCTGCTGCCTCTTGGCGACCAAAGGCTTCCAGCCGATACCGTTTGGTGCGAAGAACCGCGCTGGCGCCGCAGGGCTCTTTCTCCGGGTCAGCCCCCACGCGAGTGGCTAAAGACGCTTGCTGAAGGACCTTCTTCACGTCATCCGGGGAATTGGCCTTTTCCATCGAAATGCGCCCGATCTCCAGCGCTTTGTGCGCCTCGTCCGACGACAAAGTCACCTCAATCGCCCACAGGCCGCTGTTCCCGACTGAAAGGATGCCGATCAAGCTCAATAGTGAGACAAGCGGTTTGCAAACTGTCATACCTTGCCCTTATAGCCTTGACATGACGAGGGGTACGTATCCGAGACAATGGGCTGAGCGAGAGTGCATTGTAGGGAAACGATCAAGTCTTTGCAATTAGGACGCGAACCGATTCCAGTTCGCGTACGGCTTGCGTCGATACAGGCCCTCGACGTTCACGAGAAGCGGATACCCCGCCGACTGAAGCAGATGCGCCACAAGTTTCAGCGGTAATCCCACCACGGTCGTATAGTCACCGACGATCCGTTCCACGAGCTCTCCACCGAGTCCTTGGATCGCATAGGCACCGGCTTTGCCTAACGATTCCTCCGATGCAAGATATTGTTCATAGGCATGATCGAGGTCTGCTTTCATCCAGACTTCCGCTGTGGCCACCTCCGCTGATTCAATATGCCGTTCTCGATCGCATAAGGCGACGGCCGTATGGACCTGATGGGAGCGGCCGGCCAGATCGGCCAACATGGCACGTGCCTCTGCAAGGTCTACCGGTTTCCCGAGCAGTCGGCCATCGAGGTCGATCACGGTATCGCTGCCGAGCACGAGGGTTCGTGACCTCGCGCATGCCACGGATCTCGCCTTTTCACGCGCGAAGTGCCTGACCTGCTCGATCGGTGGCCATCCAACCGTGGGGTGTTCGTGGAACTCCGGCGAGCACACCTCGAAGGAAAGACCCAGTAGTGTCAGGAGTTCCCGGCGGCGCGGCGAACTCGACGCCAGCACTAGCTGCATCGTGAGACCAACACGCTCGACTCATCGACTGATTCGGACTGGGGAAGGCCTGCCATGGTTTCCGGCCGATCGTGAAACTCTGCGAGGAGGGCACGGAGCTCTTCGACGGAAGAGACCCGCACCATCCGTGCGCGAAGCGAGGCGGCATGTGGAAAGCCTTTACAGTACCAGCCGAGATGTTTGCGCATACGATGGAATTGTTTTTCCCCAACCAGCGCCTGGAACTGTTGCGCATGGTCGACCAACAGGGCAAAGCGCTCATTCAACGAAACCTCGCCTGGACCTCGTCGGATGTTGGCACCATTCTCATGCCAGGCTCGCATGCGGGCCTGCTCTTTCGAGCGAAAGAACCACGGCGCGCCAAGCACACCCCTCCCGACCAATACTCCATCGACCCCGGTTTCACGAACTCGTCCCGCGACGTCGTCAAGGCTCTGAATGTCCCCATTCCCCAATAACAACGTTCCTGTCCCCTTCACCAATGCCACCGCGCGCCCAATCGCCGACCAGTCCGACGTGCCTCGATACATCTGCCGGAGGGTTCGCCCATGGAGCGAGATCACAGTCGGTTGTTCCCTCAAGAGCTCCTCGACCCATTCCTCAACCGTCACCGAGTCATAGCCGAGCCTGGTCTTCACGGACAGGGGCAGTTGGCGGCGCGGGATTGGACCGGGTTGGCCGCGCTGGTGATTCAGCCGTTCAAACATGGCAATTCGCGCCGACTTCAAACCCGCTTGTTCGAGCCTCTGGCCGCCGGCCCAATCCTCGATTCCACGTTGGGCTGCCTGCATGATCGCGCGAGCCAGCTCTGGAGTGCGGATCAGCCCGGCGCCTGATCCGGACGACGCCACGCTCTTCGACGGGCACCCCATGTTGATGTCCAGCCCGTCGAAGCCCAGCTCGCACACCACCTGTGCCGCCAGATAGAAGAGATGCGGGTCTTTCCCATAGAGCTGCGCCACGATGGGCCGTTCCCTCTCGCTGTACAGAAGCGTCTCCAATTGAATCTCCGGTCCGTGGCAGACGTCATGGACATGCGTAAATTCTGTAAAGCTGACGTCCGGCTTCCCCTGCTGGGCGATGACCGATCGAAAGCACGCATCGGTGACCCCATCCATAGGGGACAACCCAATGATCGGACGTGGGAGATTCAGCCAAAAGCTCATACTCAGCTCTTACACTGAAACGTTGGTTCATTGACAAAGCGGTAGGCGCGCCGAAGCTCGTCGGCCTCTTTTTCGGCCACGGCTCGCAACTCAGGCGCCACCTCATGGACAAACTCCACGAACCGGTCGATCTTCAACAAGAAGAAATCGTAGGTGCCGGAGAGAGGGCGGGGCTCACGAAACCAGAAGGCCACAAATCCCTCGAGCGAGATATCACGCTCTCTGAGTTGACGGCAGGACTCCACAAACATGTCGTCCACTTTCCCTCCCCAGTGAAGAATCTCATACGGGAGATAGACGAAACGATAGAGGTCCAGCTCCTGGATGTTGGCGGTGGCTTGGTTCCATTCTGATCCCGCCGGCTCCATGATTCCCGCCGTAACCCGTGCATATCGATCATAGGCCTCGTTAAGGGTTTGTGTGCTCGGAGTCAACATCGATCCTTCCGCCACTGAGAGCGCCTCGCAGTCCGGCACGCCCTGTTCAATGTGACTCAGCCGATGGAATAATGCTCCATAGCGCCGGGTGAATTCCGCGAATTCATCCGCGATCAATTCGATCGGTTTCGTATCCACCTCCAGGGCAAGACCTTTCAAGCTGGTGAGCCGTGGATGGCATAGAATCTGATCGAGCATCTCGAACAAGACGGTCGGAATGGGGGCGGCGTGGGCATCGATCCATGCAGGAAGCTCGTCATCGCCCAAACCACCGCTCAGCCGTGAAGTGAGGGCTCGGTGTGATTCATGAACAGCCAAGCCTGCCACGTGAATCTCAACCACGCGATCCAAGGGAAACTCGTTGAGAAATGCCTCGACAAATCGAGTCAGCGACATGGTCCGATGCGCGCCGGAATATCGAAACACCGTCCAGAGATGGCCCACGTCCAAGACCAGCCCACAAGAAGCCTGTTCGCTGACCATCTGAAAAAACCTTGGGATAGACATTGTCCCTGCGACAAAGTACGTGAGAGGCGGCATTTCAAGGAGCACCAACGGTGTGCTCCCATTGGCCAAACGACACTGTTGGTTAAGCAGACGTTGGATCACTCGTGTATTATCAGCCACCACGTTCGCGCTTGACGGCGTATAGAGCGGAGGGAGGTAGGTCCCATAGTGATACCCGGCGAGATATTTCGTCGCACACTCATGATTCAGCCAAGCACTTTGCAAGATGATCAGTTGCGCTGTAGTCTCGGAAATTTCGTGCTCAAATGCCGCCGAATCGGCCATCTCGGGTTGCGTGACCCACAACCCTTCGCCATGATATGTCAGAAGCCCGTCTTCGGCCTCCTTCCTGGTGGATGCCAAGGCCGTCGATGTCGTGCGGAACACTTCAAGGTAGGCAGGCGACACTTGACGTTCTTGTAGAATTCGACGCAAGCTAGCGAGGTCCGGAGCATGAATGTCGACGGAAAGTCCCAACCCATGCACCGGAATGCTCTCGAGCCGACGAATGAACTCTCTATGGTAAGCCCCGCTCAACACCATCATTTCTCTCTTGTCGATGGCCGAGATTCGTTCCTAGTGTATGCCGTCAAACTATTGAATGACAAGGCTTTCAACCTCTCCTGGCCGCAAGGAACCTTCTGCTATACTTGCCATACGTTGCGGCCAGGAGGGGGGCAGATTCGTGAGAAAAAAGGACCTCGCTGAGGAATGGCGGACACGGACGGTCAAGAACCAAAAG
Organism: Candidatus Nitrospira nitrificans; assembly: GCF_001458775.1. Lineage (NCBI taxonomy): Bacteria > Pseudomonadati > Nitrospirota > Nitrospiria > Nitrospirales > Nitrospiraceae > Nitrospira > Candidatus Nitrospira nitrificans. The sequence continues at coordinate 202,367 of NZ_CZPZ01000023.1, read as the reverse complement.
CCACGGATCACCAGACCATACTGGTTGCACACATGATGACACCCGGCGTAGTCCAGATTCCAGGAGACGTCTCGGTCACTGAAGCCGCATCGCTCTTGGAACGCGAACGCATGCCTTGCCTTCTGGTCAAAGATACCGAGTCTCGCTTCGGACTCATGACGCCGACCGACATCGTCAAGAAGGTCGTCGCGCAGGGTCTCGAACCGGATGACATCGAGGTTCGAACCATCATGACACGCCCGGTCCAGTTTATCGAATACGATCGAGCAATGGACGAGGCGTCGGCGCTCATGATGTCCACCGGGACACCGATCCTCATCGTCACGAAACAAGATCAACCGGTCGGCGTCCTCACCGCGAGGGACCTGGTCCTTTCTCCAAAGCGATGCGCGGCAAACATCTCAGCCACCATCAGTATCTTGGATGGAGAGGGTGCGGGAGCGGAATATCAGATCGCCATCTCGCAGCTCAGTCATGCCGGCGCCTCGGTGGAGTCTCCCGCGCTGTTGTTGCCGGGGACTAAAGTCCTATTGAGCTTTTGTCTCTCTGAGATGATGAGTCCCTTGACCATCCGAGGGAACATCTTGAATAACACGAGCATTGAGCCGGTAGCCGGCCCCACCAGTTCCCTCATCGCCGCACCTCGGGGTGTAGAGATACAATTCATCGACCTTCCCCTCGCGGATCAGTCCAGGATCAAAGCCTGGGTGCTGGCCAAGCTCCCCAAATCGTTCGACCCCTCCTAGCCGCACCAGATCCCGTCAATCTTTGACCAACCTCCGATCCATTGGTACAATTCCTTCTCTCACTTACCGTATGAGGACAACCATGAATACAACCGGCAGATCTCCGCAGATTCGACCTCGTCCCGCCTTGTCACGAGACGAGATCTTGCATCAAATCAGCGCCCTTCTCGACAGCCGTGAGGATGACCTGCATGCCGGCCTCATGACGGAACTTCTGACAGGGCTGCTGAAACTCCATGATGCGCACTTGGATCTTCTGGATGTGAAAATCGTGAATCGTGCCGTCAAAGAGCTGCGTCATGCATTCAGTGTTTTCCATGGGTATCGCCATCGCCAGAAAGTCAGCATCTTCGGCTCGGCACGAACACTCTCCGATGATCCGAACTATCAACTTGCACACCAATTCGCCCAAGGCATCGTCCGGGAAGGGTTCATGGTCATCACCGGTGGAGCAGATGGAATCATGCGTGCGGCCCAAGAAGGGGCCGGACGCGAGAACAGTTTCGGCGTCAACATTATGCTGCCGTTCGAACAAGGGCCGAACTCAACGATCGCCGATGATCCGAAGCTCATTACCTTCAAATACTTTTTCACCCGCAAGTTGATGTTTCAAAAGGAAGCCAATGCCATCGCGCTTTTCCCCGGCGGGTTCGGCACGCACGACGAAGGGTTTGAAATCCTCACGCTCGCCCAGACCGGCAAAAGCGACCCGCAACCGATCATCTGCCTTCAGGCCCCGGGCTGCGACTATTGGGACGATTGGTCGGCTTTTGTGACGCGGCAATTGCTGAGGCGCAAACTCATCAATGAAGAGGATATGAATCTCTTCTCAATCGTCGATACCGCAGACGCAGCCGTGAGCCAGATCCTCAGATTCTACCGGCGCTACCATTCCATACGCTTTGTAGGGCGAGAGCTCGCCATGCGGCTCAAGCAGACCATTACGGCTGAGCAACTCGAACAGATCCGCGACCGATTCGGCGATCTCCTCTTGGACGGCACATTCGAACTTCGCGGCCCACTTGCGGAAGAATTGGATGAGCCGACCCTGCGCGATCTCCCTCGACTCGTGTTCAATTTTAATCGACGCAGCGCCGGTCGACTTCGCCAATTGATCTGTCACCTGAACGAGTTGTGAGTCATGCCTGCCGGTCGGCATGAACGCGACAGACGCCTTTTAGTCCTGACCTAGGCATGCTATTCTCTCCCAACTCTTATGGGTACCGTATCTTCCGCCCCCCCATTCCATGGCTCTCCGGACATTGTCTTGTATCATGCCGAGTGTTCCGATGGGTTCGGAGCGGCTTGGGCCCTGTGGAAAAAGTTTCCGGGCGCGAGTTTTTTACCGGTCAAACATGGCCACCCGCCCCCTCCCGATCTCCAGGATCGCCGTGTCGTGATTGTCGATTTCAGTTACGCCCGTCCGATCCTGGAAGCCATGGCTTCCGAGACCAAAGAACTTCTGGTTCTCGATCACCATATCACCGCCGAGCGGACCTTGGACGGCTTTTCAAACGCATACTTCGATCAAACAAAGTCCGGTGCCGTTCTGAGCTGGGAATGGGCCCACGGGACGCCGGCTCCATGGTTGCTGCAATATATTCAGGACAAGGATTTATGGACCTGGGCTTTGCCGGACAGTCGCGAAATCAACGCGGCATTGGCCTCCTACCCATTTGATTTCAACGTATGGGAACGCTTTACTCAGTCGACGCTCCAACAGGAAGGCCGAGCCATTTTACGGTATGAACAGGAACTGGTCGGTAAACTCGCGGCACAAGCCGCTCTCGTTGAATTTCAGGGAGCGGTCGTTCCCTCCGTGCAAAGCGCCATTCTGACGAGTCAAATCGGCGAGCGGCTCTCGCCGCATCATCCCTTTTGCCTGATCTGGCATGACCGCGATGGTCGTCGCTATTTCAGCATGCGCTCTCGAGCCGACGGGACGGATGTTGGAACCATTGCCGCCTCGTTTGGCGGCGGGGGCCATACCCATGCAGCCGGCTTTTCCGTTCTGCTGGAGAGGGATGGGACTCCTCCGAATGATCCTAGATTGCCTCGTATGATTCACGGTCATCGCCAAACGCCATAGCTGTGGACCCTCATGATTCCTCTCCACGACGATAATCCCACCCAACGGATTCCCATCGTCACGATGATCTTTATCGGCATCTGTGTCACTGTGTTTCTCTATCAAACGAATCTTCCTCAGGAGGCCGCCGAGCTCTTTGCGTTTCAATACGGCGCCATCCCTGCCATTGTCTTTGGCCAGGCTTCGCTTCCCGACGAAGCCGTTGCCTTGCCGGCATCCCTGACGCTGGTAAGCAGCATGTTTCTTCACGGAGGCTGGATGCATCTACTCGGGAACATGCTCTACCTCTGGATTTTCGGCAATAACATCGAAGATGTGATGGGCCACGTGAAATTCACCGTCTTCTATCTCCTCTGCGGTATCCTGGCTGCGCTGAGCCATGCCTTAACCGACCCCTCCTCCCAAATCCCGATGGTGGGGGCTAGCGGGGCCATTTCGGCTGTACTCGGCGCCTATCTGCTGTTATTTCCACGCGCTCATGTGCTGGTTTTGCTGCCGGCGATCGGAATGACCAGAGTAGCAGCGGGCATCGTTCTCGGCATGTGGTTTGTCACGCAGCTGATCAGCGGGGGCATGAGCGTGGGAGCTGCTGGAGGTGGTGTCGCTTTTTTTGCTCATATCGGTGGATTCATCGCGGGGATGACGCTCATCGGCTTCTTCAAACGGAAAGATGTGCGGTTTTTTTCACCTGGCCGGTCGACGTGGCCTTCATGAAAACGTACCTGCGAGAATCGGCAGAAGCCTTTTTGACCAATATAGGCGTAAAGGATCGGAACGAGCTTAGGCAGGTCGTCGGACGCGTGCAATGAACTGACGAGCCGCTTCTGCGGCTGTGGCAGCTTGAGGCGCGGTAACGGTCACATGCCCCATCTTTCTACCAGGACGAATCATCCGCTTACCGTACAGATGAAGCACAGCCCCTGCGGTTGAACAGAGTGCGTAAGATCCTTCGCTGGATGTTACAGCGGTCACTTCCTCGCCAATGAGGTTGATCATAACCGCGGGGCTCAACAATCTTGTTTCTCCCAATGGAAGCCCACTGGTCACGCGTACCTGTTGTTCGAATTGAGATACCGTACAGACGTCCAACGTATAGTGGCCCGAGTTGTGAGGGCGAGGCGCGATCTCATTAATGAGGAGCGAACCATCATGGGCTTGAAAGAGTTCCACACAGAAGACTCCTACACCCTGTAACGCCGTGACGGCTTGCCTCGAGAGTTCTGTTGCCCGCTCGGCAACCTCAAGGGGAATAGCTGCGGGTACACGGGTCTCTCGCAAGATGCCCAGCTCATGCCGATTCTCCACCACCGGGTACACACAGGACGCCCCGCATTCGCTTCGCACGACGAGCACCGAGAGCTCTCGGACATAGTCAATGAACTGTTCGAGAATCCATCGCCGACCAGACTTGACTGTTCCCAAGATATGTTCGATCTCCTGAACATCCGAGGACTCTCGGAGGAGCCACTGACCTTTCCCGTCGTACCCACTCGTGGCGGTCTTGCAGACGGCAGGGAGGCCGAGACGGTCGACTGCTGAGAGCAGTTGAGAGGCCGATTCAACGATGGCAAACGCGGGAACAGCGAGCTGCCGTGACGACAAGTATTGCTTCTGTTCAATCCGGTCTTGGAGGATCTTGAGCACAGCTCCGGAAGGTCGCATCGGGCAGCGCGTTTCCAGCCATTCACAGAGCCCCGCCGGGACATTTTCCCATTCCAGAGTAACGGCATCGACGATACTGGAAAATTGGTCGCGGGTGCCAAGATCGGAAAAAGACGTTGCAAATGAGTGGGTGGCAAGCCGATGGGCGGGCGCGTCGATATCCGGATCCCAGACCGCCACCTGATAGCCCATGCGGTGGGCAGCGGTGACGAACATCGCCCCCAACTGTCCTCCACCCAGTACTCCCAGCGTCGAGCCAGGCTTAAGAACTCGCTCTATCACGGCCGTCGGCTTAGTCCGCTCGCTCTGAGGTGGCCGAGACTTGTGCCTCCGGCCTCAGGAGAATCGAGAACGCTCTTCGTTTGAGCGGTCCGATAGCGCTTAATGGTTTGTGCAATTTCAGGATGGCTTCCTGCCAAAATCTGTCCAGCAAGGAGCCCTGCATTCTCGGCACCTCCGATCGCCACGGTGGCTACGGGAATGCCTTTGGGCATCTGGACGATTGACAACAAGGAATCGAGGCCGCGCAGGTGTTCCGTGGGAATCGGCACTCCAATCACCGGAAGGTGCGTCTTGGCTGCCAACATACCAGGAAGGTGAGCCGCTCCTCCGGCCCCCGCAATGATCACTTTGATCCCGCGGCCAGGAGCGCTTGTAGCGTACTCGAAGAGACGGTCCGGCGTTCGATGCGCAGAAACAACGAGAAGTTCATTGGGAATATTGAGCTCGTCTAATATCGCCTTGGATTTTTGTAAAACGGGAAAATCCGATTTGCTTCCGCCCAAGATCCCGACAAGCGGCTTGCGGCTCGTGATCTCACGGCTTGCCTGCTGCCGAGACCGGCTTGCTGCCCGCTGTTTTCTGGCCATCGTCTACCTCTCCGTTATGTTCCATCAGGCCTTTTCTCTCCAGAGAAAATTAATGGCACCTTAGCGACTCCATCTGATTGGGTCAAGGAGATTGGAGTCGTACCAAGTACCCTGATGGAATCCCTCGCTCTCTGGCTCTCGCTTTGGACGGCTGAGCGGGATAACGCCACAACAGTGTGCGCTGACTTCCACAACAAGACTGACGCACGGCATAGAGGTACGATAGTGGCTTGTTGAAAAACTGAAATGCCATTGGAGAATTGACAGGGAGGAAGTCTGTCGCGATCGCTGATCGAAAAGATGGCGCAGGGGGATCCCCCTGCGCCATCTTTAAGGAGGAGAACTCGTGTGCCGCACCGATGGTGCGGCATACGATCGACTACTTACCGCCCGGTGCTGCTACTTTGGGTGCGAACATTTCAAACACACTGGGCTCGCGCTCCAAATAGTCCGGCGGGAAGAAGTTAAAGCGCCGCCACAATTCATACCACAGAGGAACACGATTCATGATCACCCAGCCCAACACTTTTGTACCCTGCCGCACCTGTGTCTGTTCAGGCCATGGCTGAGGGTCTTCTGGATCAGGAACGACCCAGAACCGGTAGTTGCCTTTTCCATCGTCAATCTGGTCAACGACCTTGATCACGCCCCCACGTGTGCCTGCCATCAACCCAGGCCAAGCCGGCAATGGGATGGCCGGGACTCCGAAAAAGAGGATTCGAACCTTTCGCCCAGGCTTCAAAAGCGGAGAATCCAATCCTTCCGCCGTCATTTCGATGGCCGGATCAGATGCTAATGGAGAAATAGTGACCAGGTTTTCTCCCTGCTTGACCGTCTCATTGATACCGACTTTTGCCATCTTGACGACCGTGCCGTCCATCGGTGCAAACAGCTTTGCAGCCTCAATACGTTGCTGGACTCCCTGTTGTCGGTAGGAGATATCCGCTAATTGCTCCGTAGCCTTGGCCGCCTCCGCCACTGCAGAATCCCGAGAGGCGATTGCATCCATGAGGCGTTGTTGTACATCCGCAGTGATTTGATCACGACCGAAGCTCAAGGCTGACCGAGACTGCTCGGCAGCCGACAAACTGGCCTGTGCCGCCTGCAGACCGGCCTTGGTGCCGATTTCAGTCTGGATCGTGAGCTCGAGTTCCCGCTGTGAAACCAGTCCGTCCCGGACAAGTTGTCGATGACGGTCGACATTGAGTTGAGCCGTGTGCACGTCAATCTTATACTGCTCAACCTTCTGTTGAGCCTCGCGCACCTTATTGTCTGCCTCCACCACACGAGCCTCCGCCGAGGGCACGGCTGCCTGCACTAATTTTTTCATCTCCCCTATTCTTTTATTCAGCTGGTCGGCTCTGGCCAGGGCTGCCTGACGCGTTTGCTCCAAGGCTACCTTACGTTGTTCGAAGAGGGGGAGAATTTCGGGGGCCATAAAGGTCGGATCGTAATCTTCTAATTCGCCGACAAGCTCGCCCTTTTTGACTTTGACTCCTTCGTAAATATGCCAGGCCTTGACACGGCCTGTAATCCGAGACTCAATCTGCTGGGGACGGTCATAAGGCGTGTACGCCGACACTTTCCCGGATGCCTGAATAGTTTGTGTCCAGGGCACGAATTCGAGGACGATCAGAAAGAGCAACAGAATCGTCAGAATCGCACGAGAAGCCGTAAACATTCCGCCGGGAATCTGTACCGCCTCCCAGCATGGTAACTTGCCCAATGCCGGTCCCTGTTCGATGGTGATCGCCTCTAAGCCGACCCCCCGCCGGACCAGCGCACGTTCGCCACTGTTTTCGAGACCGCGACCTAGGCTAGCCATGGAGCCTCCATTAATTTACCGGTGTTGATTTTCCATTCCAATCGCTTACGCATGGGCATGATGCAACATGATACGACGATCCGCATGATCCGTAAGATTGGGATCCGTCGAGACGAAAATCACGGACCATGCTTCGTCCTTCGAGCACAGCCGCCGCAGAATACGCTCGCGCAACGACGGCTCGAGCGAGTGAATGAGACCATCAAATATAAGGACTTGCGGACGTCCTAAGATGGCTCTGGCTAGGAGGATCTGCACAATGTGGGTCGGCGAGAGAGATTCGCCCAGCGCAGAGACATCGGACTTGACCCCGCGTGGCAACCCCTCGACATCTTCTTCAAGTTCAGTGAAACGGAGCGCCCAGTTGAGATCGTCATACGTGACGTAGGAGCGTCCCATGACGATATTTTCTTCGATCGTCCCCCTCACCAACGATAACTGAGAGTCGATCATGACACTGCGGCACTGGTTGATGGCACCCCCTTCGATATAGCGGAGGTCGACCCCATTGTACTGAACGACGCCGTTCGTTGGAACTTCGAGGCCACCCAACACTCTGGCCAAGGCCGTCTTGGCCGCCGTTGTCCGAGCGTAGATGCCGAGCTTCTCGCCCGGCGCGACATCCAGATTGAAACCATCGAATACGGACACCCCGCCGTGAACCAAACTGACACCTTTGCAGGTAACCCGGACACCTTGAGTCAAGTGCTTCGGCAGTGCCACGACTGATTCAGTTGAGATGTGATCTTGCTCCTGGCTGAAGACCTCATCAAGGTGTGTCAGTGACGCGAAGAAATAGTACACAGCCCCCATGTTCTTGATCAGGGAGTCGAAATTGATGACGAGCGCGCTCACGACCGCTTGAACAGCGACTAACTGCCCCAGCGTCAATTGCCCGGACGCCATGAGCGAGGCTGCGATGCCCAGCGCACCGGCTTGCGCGATAGCTTGTCCGCCCACTGAACCCAAATATTGCCGCACGAGAACCGCGAACCGCGCCTTCCGAGTTTCCACATACCGACCGACGAGATCGTTCGCTTTGTTCATGAGAAACGGGCGGCTGTCAGTGGCCTTCAGCTGTAGGGCATTCTTCGACACCTCTTGAATGAAATTGAAGACGTCGTACTTCGCGTGAGACATGGCGAGAGTCGTCCGGAGGGCACCACGCGAGAGCACGAAAAACGTGATCGCAAATCCCGCCATGAGCAGGAGGTTGTACATGAGAAAATAGGGATGGTAGACCACCAGCATGATCATACCGACCGTACCGCCCACCACGACATTGATAAGATCGATCAGCAGCGTGGACAGGGCACGTTGCATGAAGACCGTTTCAATGAAGTAATTCGCAATTTCCGGCCGCGCCCCTTTAAAACGATTCCGTGGAAGCTGTTCAACCATCGCAACCGTGACTCGCGCAAAGATCCGGCGTTGCACGACATCCACCGCGTAGAAATGGAATGTCTTGAAGAGGCCGACAAACAACAGCACCAGCAGCATAATGCCGGTCAACGTCCAGATCATGACCGGCTGAACCGCATAGGAAAAGGTGCTGACCAGTTCCTGTACGGTCAATGGGATGATAAGAGAAAAGAACCCGACGGCCAGCGCGTAAGAAAAAATCAAACTCATGATTTTTTTCTCAGCCCGCATGGCCACGGACAACTGCTTCATCAGTGCTTCGAACAGGCCCTTGGAACCTTCGCCCTGAGGTTCTTTCATGACCACCCCCAGTAATAATTCAGAATGTGATTGATCCGCCCCTTACTGAACTCAAATAACGGGTCTACATAACCATGTTTCTGTTTCGAGAGCCAATCCACCGAATGAACTATCCTGCCCCACCAACGTTAATCACGTCCCGACGCTTTGTGGCCGGACGAGCCGGCGGCCTGCAGGGGATCCCCATACTTGCTTAAGACACGTTCGGAAACAGGTTTCGACAGCGCCCCTCTCGCCCATAACATCCCCCCACGAGAGACCGCATAATCGGCTTGGGCCCGGTAGAGTTCATAGGCCGCTTCGACCACGGCGCGCTCTCGGAGGTTGACAAAGAGCACACTCGTCGCTCCCATGTTAAACCGGGCTCGTTCGCCTTCTTCTAAAGTCTTGGCCAAGCGCAGAGCCTCTGTCGAGGCCTTCACTCGATCTCGCGCCCGCACGATGGCCGAGAGCCAGTTATCAACGTCGACCGCAACCTGCTTTTCGGTATAGGCCTGCTTATACGCCAATCGTTGCTGCTGCGCTTCCGCGTGAAGGACCTTCCCTCGTGCGCCTCGATTGAACAACGGCATACTGAAGAGAGTCCCCACCCGGTAGCCGAATCCTCCGATCCAATAGATACCGCCCACCGCCGGTCCTCCCTCAACCTGTAGCTTGGGAAGCAGGCTATTCTTCGCAAGTTTCAGTTCGATATTGTTCAATCTGGCTTCAATGTAGAGGTCGCGTACTTCCGGTCGATCCTCAGTGGCTTCCACCTTAAAGGCCGCCACATCCTCTTCGCTCGGCAACGGCGTTTCCCCCTGGAATTCCGGGGCCCATTCAGGGCGAGGTGTTACAGGTTGGCCGTTTTCCCAGAGAAAGAGCGCCAGCTTATATTGCTCATACTCGACCTTTCGTTGCGCATAAATGGCCGCCTCTCGACGCCGCTGAACTTCTTCTCGGGCTTCCACCACGTCGATCGGAGCAACCGCGCCGGCTTTGGATCTCCCCTCCACCATGCGATAGCGCTCCTCCGCGACGGCCAGCGTACGCTTCACCACATCGGCTTGCTTGACGGCAACCTGCCAGTCCCAGTATTGGACGGCCCCGGCGAGATAAAGGTCTTGCCGTTTCTGAGCCACCTTCACCTCGGCTTGCGGCCCGGCGAGCTCTGCTTGCTGAAACTCGGCATTTGCTTCGTTGACCATGAATCCTCGGAGCAGATTAAACGAACCGCCGACGATGGCCATTTGTTGCGTATAGAAAAGTGTCATATCCGTAGGGAAGGCGACCGGGCCAAAGTCCGCGGAACTTTCGTGGCCGAGGCCGCGCTGCATACCGATCGTTGCGTGATCGCCAAAGCCGTTACGGATGCCACCAAAGACCTCAAAGCCCCAGGGATGCCCGATCTTGAGCATGGAATCGCTATAGCCACCAGTCAGGGTATTCGGCACGCCGCCGACGTTTGTCAGATTAAAGTTTGTAAACCGATCAACCTCGACCTCGTTCCGAAACTTCGGCTCCCACGCTGCCAACGCTTTTAAAATTTTCGCCCGAGCCTGCGAGCGTTCCAATCCGGTGGCCCGAAGCAGCGGATGGGTCAGTTCGATCCGGGCGAGCACTTCTTCAATGGTCAAGGGGGCGGTGCGCACCGATTCGGCGCGTGACGAACTCGCCGCGGCCTGGGTTTCTGCCATTACGGTCGCCGGCACCATCATCAACGAGAACAACAATAGAAGAATCAAGGAAGGATGCTCCTTTGTTGCTGAATTAATCGCGTCCAGGTTGCTTAGTGGAGCCGTACGCACCAGCCGCGCTCAGGGGATTCCCGTACTTGGCCAGCTCGCTTTCGGGCCACGGCTTCGACAGGGCGCCCTTAGCCCACAGCATCCCTCCACGCGCCACCGCGTAGTCGGCTTGGGCCCGATACAATTCGTACGCTGACGCCACCACGTTGCGCTCCCGGATGTTGACGAACAGGACGGTGGTCGCCCCCATATTGAATCTGGTCCGCTCACCTTCTTCCAACGTCTTGGCCAACCGCAACGCTTCCGTCGCCGCCTTCACCCGGTCTCGGGCCCGCACGATCGCCGAGAGCCAGTTATCCACGTCGATGCTGACTTGTTGCTCGGTGTACAGCTGCTTGAAGGCCAATTGTTGCTGGTCCGCCTCCGCGTACAGGACTTTCCCACGCGCTTCCCGCTGGAACAAGGACATCTCAAACTGCATTCCATATCTATACCCCACACCCACAATCCAATCCGCGGGAGCATCCATTCGTCCCCCGTCAAAATTCAACTTCGGGAGCAGTTTGTTCTTGGCCAGCTTGATGTCGATATTGTTCATCTTGGCTTCAATATAGAGGTCCCGTACTTCCGGCCGATCCTCTTTCGCCTCCACTTTATAGGCCGCGATTTCTTGTTCAGTCGGCAAGGGTGTCTCACCCTGGAACTCCGGCGCCCATTCCGGGCGTGGGGTCACAGGCTCGCCGTTCTCCCAAAGAAAGAGGGACAGCTTATACTGCTCATACTCCACCTGCCGTTGCGCAGCGATCGCCGCCTCTCGTCTGGTCTGAACCTCTTGATTCACCTCGATCACATCAAGAGGCGCGACCTTCCCGCCCTTGGCGAGTCCTTGCACCTGAGTGAGGCGTTCTTCCGCGACGGCCAATGTCCGTTTTTGCACTTCTGCCTGCTTCACAGCCACCTGCCAATCCCAATATTGGACGGCCCCGGCGAGATAGAGATCTTGCCGTTTCTGCGCCACCGCGATCTCCGCTTGCGGCCCCGCGAGTTCGGCCTTTTGAAAATCGGCGTACTCATCGTTGACCATGAGGCCGCGCAGCAGAGGAAACGACCCGCCGAAGATCATTTGCTGCTGCGGATAGAAGAGCTTTACATCGGGGATGACCGCGACTGTCCCTGCTGCCAAACCACTGATGCCAGGCGTCCCGGTAATGGGGAGATCCCCAAAGCCGTTACGGATTCCTCCCAGGACCCGGAAGCCCCAGGGATGCCCGACCTCGAGCTTGCTGTCGTTAAACCCCCCCGTCCCCACATCGGGGTTATACAGGAAGTTCCAAATTTGAATACGAGCCACCTGCGTAATATTCTTGAACGTCGGTTCCCAGGCCCCGAGCGCCTTCAGAATCTTCGCCCTGGCCTGGATCCGCTCGACGCCCTGGGCCCGGAGGAGGGGATGGGTCAGCTCAATACGGGCGAGCACTTCGCTGATGGACAGAGGCTCGGTGCGGACAGACTGCGCCTTCAATGCGCTGGAATCGTGCACCGGTTCAGCCACGGTCGTCACAGGAAGTAAGAGCAGAATCGCGAGTACTAACAAGGCCATCGAAGCATGCTCCTTATGCCCGGATTAATCGCGGCCCGGTCCTTGAAACCCATAGGCACCGGCCGCCGTCAGCGGATCTCCATACTTCGTCACTGATTCAGTCGGCCAGGGCTTCGACAAGAGGCCCCTGGCCCACAGCATCCCTCCACGCGCCACGGCGTAGTCGGCCTGGGCCCGATACAGCTGATACGCCGATTCCACCACGTTGCGCTCCCGGAGATTGACGAACAGCACAGTGGTCGCCCCCATATTGAACCGGGTCCGCTCGCCTTCTTCCAATGTCTTGGCCAGCCGCAGCGCTTCCGTCGCCGCCGTCACTCGGTCTCGGGCCCGTACGATCGCCGAGAGCCAGTTATCCACGTCGAGGCTGACTTGCTGCTCGGTATATTGTTGTTTCAACGCCAATTGTTGCTGGACCACTTCCGCGGCCATGACCTTCCCCCGCCCTTCCCGCTGGAACAGCGGCATCTCGAAGTGCACTCCGGTCCGGTAGCCGATTCCCACAATCCAATCCACGGCGCCGGGGGTCGGCCCTCCCTCAAGAGACAACGACGGGAGCAGTTTGTTCTTGGCGAGCTTGAGATCGACATTGTTCATCTTGGCTTCGATGTAGAGGTCCCGCACTTCCGGTCGATCTTCTTTCGCCTCCACTTTATAAGCCGTAACCTCGTCTTCGGTCGGGAGCGGCGTTTCGCCCTGGAACTCCGGCGCCCATTCCGGTCGCGGGGTTACCGGCTCGTTCTTCTCCCAGAGAAAGAGGGACAGTTTATACTGCTCATACTCCACCTTCCGTTGCGCGGCGATCGCCGCCGCTCGCCGCTTCTGCACCTCTTGGTTCACCTCGACGACATCGAGCGGCGAGACTCTTCCACCCTTGGCGAGCCCTTCGACCTGGACCAGGCGGTCTTCGGCCACGGCCAGGGCGCGCCTCACCACCTCGGCCTGTTTGACGGCGATCTGCCAATCCCAGTACTGCACGGCCCCGGCGAGATAGAGATCCTGCCGTTTCTGCGCCACTTTGATCTCCGCCTGCGGCCCCGAAAGTTCGGCCTGTTGATACGCGGCATACTCTTCGTTGATCATCAGGCCGCGCAGCAACTGAAACGACCCACTGAGGATGATTTGCTGCTGCCGATAGAAGGCCTGCATATCCGGGATAACAGCAATAATTTGGTTGCTGCGATCCCCAAAGCCGTTACGGAGCCCGGCTTGGACCCGGAAGCCCCAAGGATGCCCGACATCGAGCTTGGTATCGTTATAGCCCCCCGTCAATACCTGTGGCTGTATGCCGTTGCAAGGACGAGTCGCTGTACTTCGATCTGATTCACAGGGGGAAAAGTTCAAGCCGGGGGTGGGAGCCGTGGTGAGATTCCAGGTTTCATACCGCTGGGCCTCCACATTGTTCTTGAACTGCGGTTCCCAGGCCCCGAGCGCCTTTAGGATTTTCGCCCGAGCCTTGGTTCGCTCGGCTCCGGTCGCCTGAAGCAGGGGGTGGGTTAACTCGATTCTGGCCAGCACTTCACCGATGGTCAGTGGAGCGGTGCGAGTCGACTGCGCTTTCAATGAACTGGAATCCTGAATCGGTTCCGCCAGTGCGGTCATTGGCAGGAGAGTCACAAGGGCCAATACCAGAGCGATCATGAAGGATGCTCCTCTCGTATACATTCGGCGGACGGCGCCAACACTAGCAACCTCCCCTTCTTTTTTAAAAATAGATAAAGCGGATTGGAGATATCGGTAATTTCTATGTATAGTAGCGCCTCCGACTTACCGAAGAGGGCCGCATGGATTGGTTGAACTATCATCATCTCTTGTATTTCTGGTCCGTCGCCAAGCACGGCACCATGACGAAAGCGTGCGAAGAACTCCGCTTGGCTCAACCCACGATCAGCGGACAAATCGGTCAGTTGGAAAATACCTTGGGCGAGAAGTTGTTCATCCGAACAGGGCGACGGCTCGCATTGACGGAGATGGGACAATTGGTGTTCAAATACGCCGAAGACATCTTTTCGACCGGTCAAGAGCTCATGAACACGGTCAAAGGCCAGGCAAACGGGCATCCTGCCCGACTGGTCGTGGGCATCTCGGACGCCGTCCCGAAACCGCTGGCCACCCAACTCCTCAAGTCGGCTCTGAAATTGTATCGGCCGACTCGCCTGATCTGCCAAGAAGACAAATTTCGCCAACTCTTGACGGATCTGATGGCCCATCGATCGGATCTGGTGATCGCCGACACACCAACCCCCTCGAGCGTCAAGGAACACACCTACAGTCATCCCTTGGGCGAATCGGGCGTGACGTTGTTTGCCACGTCGAAATTGGCCACGCAGTATCGTCGGGGGTTTCCGCAATCATTGACCGGCGCGCCTCTGCTCCTCCCGACATCCAATGCCGTGCTTCGGCGGCTGGTCGACCAATGGCTGGTCAACCACGGGCTGCGCCCGAACATCGTGGGCGAGTTCGACGACAGCGCGACTCTCAAGGCCTTTGGCCAGGACGGCTATGGGATCTTCCCCGGGGTGTCCGTGATCGAAAAGGAGATCTGCCGCCAATACCGAGTGCAGGTGGTCGGACAATTGGATAACCTCAAGCAACATTTCTATGCGATCACGGTGGAACGACGGCTGAAGCACCCGGCCGTCCTTGCTCTCGTCCGGAGCGCCAGGCAGGAGTTGCTGAGTTAGCGGCTCTTCCCACGACCGGAACGGCCTTCATCCCCGGCACAGTTGCGCGGACATCACTCCATCGGTCGCACACGCGCCACAATCCAGAGCCGCATCAGCCGGCACCCCGCCCCACTGCCGCGAACAACTGCTCTCGCTCTTCACGCGTGAGTTCTTTCCACTCCCCAGCCCTCAACCCTTTCACCGTGATGTGCATGATCCGCGTGCGATGCAGTTGTATCACCCGATAGCCAAGCGCGTGACACATCCGCCTGATCTGCCGATTCCGTCCCTCGGTCAGGATGATGCCAAACCGATCACGCCCGACACGCGCCATCCGACAGGGCCTCGTGGCGCTTCCGAGAATGTCGACTCCGCCGGCCATGCGGTCCAGGAACGATTGGTCGAACGGACGATCGACCTGCACGAGATACTCTCGTTCATGTCCGAATTCGACACGGAGAATCTCGTTCACGATGTTCCCGTCGTTCGTCAGCAAGATGAGGCCGGACGAATCCTTATCCAGCCGTCCGATCGGGAAAATTCGCTCAGGGTGCCCGATCTCCGCAATGATGTTGCGGACGACATGGGATTCGCTCGTGGTCGTCACGCCGACCGGCTTATGATATTTGATATAGAGATTCGGCTTCCCCCACGGAATGACGCGGCCCTCTCGGGCAATGACGTCGCGTGACTCGACCTGGTCCCCGAGTTGAGCCACCCGGCCATTGATCGTGACGGCACCGGACTCGATCAAGCGGTCCGCTTCGCGCCGGGAACAGATTCCATGTTCCGTGAAGAACTTATTGATGCGAATTGTTTGCGCCACAGGAACTGAGTTATTACCGGATACTCAAACAGGTTTTTCTTCTCACCCGCCCAACCCCGGCGCGCCTAGACGCGCCCTTCCGCGGGTCAGCCGCAGCGAGCGAAGAGGGCGAGGCGTAATTTTTCTCACCCACCCGCCCCGAGCTGCTGTGGCAGCTCTTGCCCGGTGGTACGTTGAGCCTCTGAATGCGACGAGAACGATGCGGGCGACCTGTTTCAGTATCCGGCTTAATGCACACGACGGCCGGCCTTGATACGACCGAGCATGCGATAGATCAACCGTGCAATGGAAAATTGCGGCGCCACGAATCCTTCGATGGGGGCGATCTCGCTGACATCCATGCCGACGATGCCTGGCCCGTTGGCCAGCGCCGTGATGAGATTGAGGGTCTCGTACCATCCAAGCCCACCCGGCTCGGGAGTGCCTAAAGCGGGCACGATGGAGGCATCCAACCCGTCACAGTCGAATGTCAGGTACACGGGCGTCCGGCAAGCCGCGACTACGTCCGGTATCCAGTTCGACGCCTGACCTTGGTACGGACCGAATGGATCAAGGATCGTTGCCGCATAAAACGTTGTGATCCGGTCCGTGGCCTCGACACGAGCGACCTCTTCCCGGCTGATCGATCGGATGCCTACCTGCACCAGTGATAAACCATCGTCCACTACCCGCGCCATGACGCTGGCATGGCTGAACGGATTGCCCTGATAGGCATCCCGCAGGTCTCCATGGGCGTCGATCTGCACCACGGTCATCTGCGGATATCGTTTCGCATGGGCCCGGATCGCTCCCAATGCGCCGGTGTGTTCACCGGTCAGCGTGATGAGAAACCGTCCGGTTCCGACATGCGGGGCAACAAACGCTTCAATGGCCTCGACGGCCGCGCGGTCGACGCTCCCTTTGAGGTCGAGGGGTGAAGCGGTCGCGATCCCGCCCCATTCTCGGAACGGTTCAGCCCCGAGTTGTTCGTCGTAGAATTCAACCTGGCACGAGGCTTCCAAAATGGCTGACGGACCATGGTCCGATCCACGGATATAGCTGGAGGTGTGCTCATAAGGAGCGGGCAACACGTAGACGCCCGCGTGGTCCGGATGACACCAGGGTTCCTCGATACCCAGGAAGTTGTGGTCGGGCCCTTCCCAACCGACGGGAAGCGTCATGGGCGTTCTTCGTAGATCAGTAGGCTGTGTAAAAACTCGATGGATGCCAAAAATATGGGCGCGTTTCCGTTCGGTGCTAATACCGGAATCACTTCAGGATGCTCAAACGGCCAGACTTCTCTCACCCACCCAGCCCCGGCGCGCCCGCTTCGCGGACTCATCGACCCGGGGCCAACTCATCGAGGCGAGCTCGCCTCGCAGACTCGTCGATGCGGGCTGAGTTGGCGAAGCGGGCTTCACAGACTTCCAAGCGATGCGACCTGCCTCGCGAAGCCGTTTCGGCAAGGCGGGGAACGCCGCTGGGAGATTTTTCAGCACCCTGTTAGACCAACGGCTGAGGCGGTATGAGGACAGCCAAGACCGACAAGCCTCTACTTGCGAGAACGGGCGGGGACATTCTCCGGTGGAATGAAGACCGCCAATGCAATGACCGTCGTCCACTTCCCCTTCTTTCCGACGGCCGACTGTGTGATATTCTGGGTCTTCACGATTTTCCCACCCATCTTGAACACTTGCTCACGCTCTTTCCAAGCCACATTCGGGTCGAACTCGACTCCTAACGTCGTCGCCAGCATCTGCGCGGCCAGATCTTCGGTATACTCTCCGGTCTCCTCGTCCGTCTCACCATGGGCATGGTGCTCGGACAGATAGCCATACGTGCCTAGATCGGTGGGCTTCGCAAGGCCGACGGATGCTGAAACCAGCTGATTTCGTTCGTTGGTTTCGGAACGGGCCATGACACAAAACGTAATCTCTCCAGGCTTCAACAGTTTCTCCCCGCGCTTCCGGGGAACAACCTTGCAATGGGGCGGAAGAATGGACGACACGCTGACGAGGTTGCAGTAGGCCACACCGGCGCTGCGCAACGCTTCCTCGAAGGAGGTCAGCTTTTCCTTGTGGACCCCCACTCCTCTCGTTAAAAACATATGCGTAGGTACCATCATCTCCCCTTTCATCTGGTGATCGGCCTGTCTGGTTGTTCGGAGGTTGCGTGGTGACGTTATTCCAATCCGCCAGCCAGACAAACCGGACCAGATCAACTGCACTATCGGGCGCTTGTTGTAGCAAGATTGGACTGGCTTCGCAATATCTTCTAGACACTTTTTTCGGAGAGATTAGAAGGGTCTTTTAAATTCAAGATGAGCATGCGCGGCTCGGTCATATCTTCGATCGCGGCACGAACGCCTTCGCGGCCCGACCCGGAATCCTTCACCCCACCGTAGGGCATATGATCCGCCCGAAACGTGGGGATCTCATTCGCCAAGACCGCCCCGACTTCCATATGTCGAAAGGCGTAAAAAATCTTGTTGATGTCCTGCGTAAAAAGACCGGCCTGCAATCCATAGTCCGATTGATTGAGCAGCGCCACGGCCTCGCTGAGCTGGCGATACGGCGTCACGGTCACGACCGGCCCAAACACCTCCTGACACGAGATTTTCATGTCGGGCTTCACGTTCGACAACACCGTCGCTTCAACGAGAGAGCCCATCCGCTTTCCACCCAACAGCACCCTTGCCCCTTCCGCGACGGCTTCTCCGATCCAGCTCTCCACGCGCTGCGCAGCCACGTGATCGATAAGAGGACCGATGCTCGTCGCTTCGTCTGTCGGATCTCCCACCTTCAATCGAGCGACATGCATGAGCAACTTGGTCGTAAACGCATCGGCGATCGAATGGTGGACGAAGACCCGCTGCACCGAAATGCACGTCTGGCCGGCATACCCAAATCCGCCCGCCGCGCAACGCCGGGCCGCCAGCTCAAGATCGGCGTCGGGTTCGATGACCACGCCGGCGTTGCCCCCGAGTTCGAGCGTGACTTTTTTCTTTCCACATTTGGCCTTCAGCATCCATCCCACCGAGGCGCTTCCGGTGAAACTCAGCAACTTGAATCGAGGATCGACCACCATCCGCTCGGCCAGGGCATTGTCGCAGGGCACCACATTGAGCCCGCCCGGAGGAAGTCCCGCTTCGAGCGCGATCTCTCCGAGAAGCAAAGCCGTCAACGGGGTTTGAGGCGCCGGCTTGATCAGAATCGGATTGCCGGCGGCGAGCGCCGGCGCCACCTTGTGGGCCACGAGGTTCAGCGGAAAGTTGAAGGGCGTAATGCCGAGAATCGGGCCGATCGGAAACCGACGGAGCAGCCCAAGGTGCGTATCGAAGCCCGGTGTCCAATCCAGCGGAACCACCTCGCCCGGAATCCGGCGCGCCTCTTCGGCGGCAACCGTGAAGGTTTGGATTGCCCGGCTGACTTCCCGCTTCGCGTCGGTAATCGGCTTACCGGCCTCCGCCGTGATGGTCTGCGCGACCTCATCTCGCCGTCGATAGAGTAAGGCTGCAACCTGCTGGAGAGTGTCGTATCTGGCATGCGCCGGAAGCTGGCCCATGATGGCAGCCGCGCTGCACGTGGATGCGATGGCCTCATCGACATCCGATTCAGTGGCTTGGGTCACCTGAGCGACAAGTTTCCCGGTGAACGGATCAACGACGGGAGCCACGCGCTCGCCTGACTTCCATTGGCCATGCACGAGGAACGGACGGGAATCCTGCACTGGAAGACTCACCGGAGTCTGTGATGAGGTTTAGTCCGCCGCTTCAACCGGCGCAGCGGTTTCAACGACAGGCTGAGCAGCCGTGGCTGCTTCTTGCGCGACAACGGCCTTGGCGATCAGTTCTTCCGTACCCCAATCGCGGATCGCCTCCAACGCAAATCCTTCGTAGGTCGACACTCCGTGACACGACGGACAGTCCGGCATCGGAACTTTTCTGTAGAACACTTCGGTCAGGCACGACATGCACACCCAAAAATCATCATCACGATGAGAGACGGGCCAGAACGATTGCATTGAAGCCATAGGAGCACCCTACCTTTATTGTCGAAGAGGACTATCGTACCTGCGCGCCGATGTCAACTGTGCGCTCAAAGACTCACGCTGCTCCAGCACAGTTCAGCTATTTTTTTTCACCCGCCAGAAGCCGATCGATTTCCTCCGCAAACATCTCGAATGGAAAGGCTCCAGGGATCGCGACCGCCGGCTCTTTATCCGTCGGCTCACTGGACGTTCGCACAAGGATGAACCCAGGGGTCCCGTGAAATCCCCATTGATTGGCTTCTTGGCGATCATCAAAAATAGCTTTCGTATACCGTCCATCATTCACACACCGCTCAAACGCAGGCTGATCCAAATTGAGCGCCGCGGCATGGCGGAGATAGACCTGCTTACCCAATTGGCCCCCTTCGGCGAACAATCGGTCATGCATCGCCCAATACTGCCCTTGTCCACCGGCACATCGGGCGGCCATGGCCGCATCTACCCCGGATCCTTGATCCCCTCGTGGAAAATCGCGGTAGATAAATCGAACTTTTCCCGTGTCGACATAGCGAGCTTGAATCCGCGGCCACGTCTGTTTGAAAAATTTCACACAATACCCGCATGTGAAATCGGAATATTCGATCAAGGTCACAGGCGCGTTGGCTTGCCCCCTGATCCGCACGTCGCTTTCAGATGAGGGCCCGGCAAGGACCGAGGAAGACCACAGAAGGGCGCCGCACACGAACAGCTGAACCGATCGTCGACCTACCATTCGAATCATGAGCGACGCACCGCGCCGGCCTTCTTTCGTTCCAGAATCCCCATCATCAACAAGGGCCAGACAACCGTGGCATCGCTTAAGACTTCAGCAAATCGCCCACCGTCTTTGGGAGTCACAAATTTCCCCCAGGACAGACCCTCTTGGTACGTGCAGCCGCTGAGCCCCCCCCAGTAATCCGGTTCAGGACAAATGCGCACCCCGTAATGAAATCGAGGCGGTTTCACGTTCAGGCCCAACCGAAGATTACCGATTTCAATGTAGGGCCCAACCTGTTGCGCCCAGTTCCGAGGAACCCCTCCGCCGATCGTGAAAATGCCAAGTCGTTTAGCGGAAAGGACATGGTCGGCATAGCTGTTGAGATCGAGGTACGGATTGAATGAGGGATATGACTGATGGATCGCTCGTAAAATATCCAGATCCCTCCCGGGCTCGACCTGAGACCGGGCTCGATCGACCTCCCGAGCCATCGCCCAGGTTCCCATGTCCAACCCCACTTCCGAATCAGTGAACGCCGGAATATACACCGGCACCTTTTTCAAATACGCGCTTTTCAGAATTCCGTCGCCGTCCAACTCCTCCGCCAACGTCTTCCCGATCTCCTTCGTGAGAACGGCCGACGAAAGCGGCTGATCCTGATCGAGGCGCTTCAACGTTTGCGCGACAACGTGCTCGACATAATTCAAATTCGATTCCATCTCGAGCGTGTCATAGACGCGATTGTACCCTTTTCGAAAGAGCTCTTCGTCGCTCATCGCAGGATCATGGCGATAATGCGTCTTGCCGACCGACTCACTGAGGCCATGCGCCATCAACGCCCCGGTCGAGACGATGCATTGCACCATGCCCTCATCAATCATCTTCGTGATGATCTTGCCCATCTTGGCGATCGTCATCGCGCCGGACAAGGTCATCACAACGTGGCAGTCAGGATCCTCGATCATCGCCCACAGTACATCGAACGCGTGGCCGAGATGCCGCCCCCCGAACGCAGTCTTGCCCATCGCTTCGAGCAGATCGCTGAACGACGCAATCTTGTCGGGATCCAGCGGCTCGAGCGCTTCCAAACCGTCTTTGGCACCGTCACGAAATTCCCGTGCGTACATAACGATCCTCTAGAAAAATTCGCCAGCGCTCTCGTTATACACAACCACGAATAGGGGCGTCAATGAAAGTGGACTCGTGCGGCAGGCCTCACCAGTTCGTAGAAGTTGCGCGCGCAGCCTCTCTGCATTCCGAAGATCGTTCTGCAGCATCGACAAGAAGTGGCTTGGCAATGAGAGCAACGAATACCATGAAAGGACCGGGACAACGACGGGATTCACCCCATCGTGGCGCACTGATTGGGTGAGACTCAGGTAAAGAATCCAAGGCGATATATACTCGTGGCCTCATGTTGTTAGGACTGAACGAAGTACTGCGAAACACGCCAGGCGAGGCTTGCAGCACGAGGCACGGGTCGGGGAAAAGATTTTATGCCTACCTTAGCTGGGGCCTGGCGGATCCTCGCGATCTTCTCCGGTTAGAACATCCGCTTCTTGCATTTCAAGTGCCTGCAGCTCGGTTAGAATACTTTGTAGCGCCTGCCGGCGTTGCAGTAGTCCCTTCTTGGGCATGTCTCGCGATTGGGGCTCCTGAGCCGATTCCGGCAAATTTACCAGCGCTTCGGCTTCCGCTATCGTGGCATATTTGTAAGATTCCATGTACGGATGATTGGTTCCATATATTTTGGTCAGGATGTCTTCGGTGTCGGCGTCGAACTGATCGAAGACGGGATCCACAACCGTATGATGGGCGAGGCTTTCAAGCTTATCGATCTGCGATTTGAGTGCATCGCTTCGGGATTGTGCATGATACATGGAGTTCACTTCCGTCATAACTTATCCTTTCCTGATGGTCTTCGCATGCCGTTCTTTGTATATCTTTCTTTCATTGGTGGCGCAGTTAGGTATTCCCCTGGAAAGGGAGGACATTTTATAGCTCCGATGGCATCCCAGGGCATTGCCTAGTCAAGACCAGCACATCGGTCATGCTACGCTTGGTGTTATGTCGTGATTACTATAATAATGGGGGTCCATCCCTCCCAGGAGGACAGGATGAAAACGAGCGCGGCCTTCTTGATTCCGATACTTTTCATGGGCGGGGTTTCATGCGGACCAACTACCGATACCCTTCAAGCCCCCTTTGACATTACGTCTAGCACCTCACCGGGCAACAGTGCGCCGACCGGGCCTGCCAAAGCTCGTCAGCAATTGGAACGGTTTGTCGGATTTGCCTACGAGAGTGTCAGGGGCGATATTGCGCAGGGCCGTGGCGAATATCTGACATCCCTAGCGGTCGCAGGCGGAATTCCGACCCATGCGCGGACAGCATTTCAAAAGGAGATGCAAAGCCTCTATGCGGTGCTCTATGATCCGCTCTTATCAAGGAAAGAGTCGTGGACACTGGTTGTCAACCATGCCTGGTCGGCGGGCTATGGAAAGAATGACACGACACAGAACCTTTCCACAGCAAGCGGTTTACAAGCCAACGTGGCAAGGCGGTTGTAAAATGTGCAAGGCCGATAATTGAAACAGTTAATACTGTCAGCCATGGATCGACAAATTATCCCTCCTCCGGCCAGAACACAGAACCATGGTTCCCATTTGAGAAGAAGAATTAGTGTCGCCAGCTCACCGTGTGATTATGCCGGACGGTCGATATAGAAGTTATCTGTCACGCCAAGCCCATAGCATTTTCTTCATGAGTAAAGACATCGTCCATTTTGAGTGGCATCTGACTCCGCGAGGCTGGGTACGAGGGGATTGGTCTGCTAATGAACCTCTTCACTCACGCGTACCTCCGCCAGCCGATCGTCTTGAAACATGGGTGACGACAGAAACCACATACGACATGCAGTTCGCAAAAGCAGACAGGAAATGGTCACTCGCATGGGCATCTGCGCAGCACAGTGAACTTGAGCGAAGGACATTACGGGGAAGGATTCGTGTCCTTGCTCCGGAGTCGGAGACTGCCAAACCCATTCCCTCGGACTTTCCACTGAATTAGGTTTCAGTTGTTTTACCACCCCTTCCCTCACTGCCTCCATTTCGGAAGGTTGGGGACCCCTTTCCGTTGGGCAGCAATCTGGCTTCGGCTGCCTACTCCCGCAATGAGTACAGCCTCTCCGAACAGAAGTCCACAGTATCGCCCGGTCGCAGGGGCAAATCTCGAATCGTCTAAAAGGACGGTGGATTTGGTCCGGACGTGAAGGCCCTACATTCCAGCCATGACAATCGACCTTGCCCATGTTCCTTATTGCCTCACACTCTCCACCTCTCGTCCAAGGAATTTCCCCCGTTACAAATTCGGTAGCTCTACGCGACAGTAAATACTGAACGGAGGGCCTCAATGGAAGTTCGATTTCTATCGATGCTAGTGGGCGGACTATTGGGTTCCGGACTCGGCTCGGCCTCCCCAGCCGATCCCATGGCTCAAAAAGAAACTCATCCAACCATTAACGAGCATCTCATGCACGACCCTATCACGGGTACCCTGACGAGAAAAGAAGGGACCTTAGTGAGAAAAGAGGGTGAATATTACTACATCATGGACAACGATGGCATGATCCAAAGAATCCATGTCGATAAAAGAACCAAGTTGGACAAAGTGGTGACGGGCGACTTGGT
The DNA here is from genome assembly GCF_001458775.1 of Candidatus Nitrospira nitrificans. Classification (NCBI taxonomy): domain Bacteria; kingdom Pseudomonadati; phylum Nitrospirota; class Nitrospiria; order Nitrospirales; family Nitrospiraceae; genus Nitrospira; species Candidatus Nitrospira nitrificans. The sequence goes on along the minus strand of NZ_CZPZ01000023.1, from coordinate 178,220 downwards.
TAAAGCCTATGTGACAGACCAGGGCCTTACGACGACGTTGCAGCGGGATAATTAAGGGGGGCTCAGGGTGAGAATGAAGGAGCTGTCCGTGAGATTCCCGCTCGTGGTTTTTATCGTAGTCATCGCCTACTGCTCGGTGCTGGTTCCTCCGGCTTGGAGCCAGGCACCTCCTGACATACAGCTTACCGCCGCAGCTGCCACGATCCTCTACTTCCCGTTTAAAGCGGCATTCGCTCTGGGGGGTGGAATCGTTGGTGGACTCGCCTATGTATTTTCTGGATTTTGCCAGACGGCGGCGAAAAGAATCTGGATCCCGTGCATCTATGGAACCTACATTATTACGCCGGAGCATCTCAGTCGTGATCGTCCGGTACGTTTTCTTGGCGCTGAACCGGAAATTGGGTGGATGCGTGCCAGTCCAGCGCCGACACATAGCTGAAGGGAAGAAGCCCGTGTGCACGGTACGAACACGTTCATATTGCATACCACTGGGTGAAATCAGGACGGAAAAGAAGTGTGCACATCCTCGGTGTAGGTGTTCCGCGCCGGCTGGAAACGAATTCTGCTCTGCCGAATGCCGAACGACCGATAAGGAGGGAAATGCTTGCTTCTGCAAACATCCGAGTTGTCCCGGATAAATACTCACACCGTCTCCGCCAATTCATTGAAGGTCATGCGTAAACGGCGCTACTGTCGAGAGCCAATGACCAAATTGTCACCCAGGACGTTCAACTGGGAGTGCCGTTATTTACCAGGAATGCATTTCTGCGAATAAGGATTCCATGCTCACTCCGCCAATCTGCAGACCCCGCCAGCCGTCATTGGTTCAAGCAGCGTGAACAGGTACAGTCGCTAAGGCAATTCAGGCACTGTTTCAAGTAGCTCAGAGGTGCAGTAACGCACAACTTCCGCTTCCTCTCTGGTAAGTTGGTCGCCGAGGGTTTCTTCCATAACCAGGGTGCGAGCAATGCGGACGATCCTCCACACGGGGAAACGCTGTAGCATGGTGAACAATGGCGCTGTATCAGCTGCCAGAGTGAGTCCATCGCGGGGAAGGATCGTCGCTTCGCTGTAATTAAGCTCAGAAAATATATGGTTTACGAATTGTGGTTCTTATGCTAAAACCTCGCCCATGGAAAACGTGCGGCCAGAAGTTAAAAAGTTCATGCAATCATGCGAGCGTTTATTTGGCTTCACGCATGAAAGTGGAAGACTCACATCGGATGAGTGCCAACTTCTTGAATATTACGTAGAGGAACTTCAGCGGCAGATAGCACCCGTCTGTGCTAAACCACAAGCGCATTGCCAGGATACTCCTTCACTCTCGACTCAACCTTAAGTCACCTTCAATGGCCATGCAGATAATAGACGATCTGCGGCGGGCACCCCCAAAAATCTCCGCCCTTTTTCAAGGACGGAGGAACGCCGTGTCGTTCAAAATAAGGGAGCCGAAGAGCTTCGCCAGCTGTCAGATTTCCTGGGATGTATAGCTAACGATCTCATCGCGAAAAACTCAGCATTGCGGCTTGAAGAGCGAGGGATCTTCTCAGCTGATCCGACTTTCGCTAGAAGCTGTGACAGCGCCCGCTACTGTGGAGATCGCCCAGGCAACTTAGACGAAGAGGATACGAGATGATACGGCCCATCTCGGCGGCAAGGTTTGAAGCACTCTGTTTCATGCGACGATCTACGGCCAAGCTCTATGCAGAAGAAAAGGAATGGTATGCGGACCAGAGCGAGAGCGTTCTTGGTACGGTCCTCTTGGACAGGATAGACCATGACTAGAGCTACGTTGTTCTTGGACGCAATGAACTAGTCAGATTCTCCGCCATCGACCAAGATGTGAGTCTTCCTACAGCAGATAAGGCGAGAGCATCGCTTCATGCAAAGATGCGTGAATATAGTGCTGCGGGCCAGACCATATTCCCTCAAGGGCTCGACCGAAAAGGACAGCAGACATTTCAACTCTTTCATCCGATCTTACCAAACAAAAAACAGCATCCTGACTTCACGATGCTTTCTACGTCGCACTGAAGATAGTTGATGTACTGTCGACTCGTCATGCAGGGACAAGAAATATTATCAAAGGGTTTATGGGAGAGTTTTGAGGAATCTGTAGCCTGTGTGCACCATATGGGCACTGGAGAATTTCAGGAATAGCATAAGCGAGGTTTGATAGTCCCAACGGAATTCGAACTCGTGTTTGAATTCGACGACGACTTCGCCATTTATTATCATTGGTTTCGCCACTTTTTCCCAAGTCGGGAGCGGTTCTTCATCTTTTAGTCCGCAACTCCACGTTGACAAGTTTTATTTCTGTGAGATCCGTGAGCCGCGGACACCAACGTGTGCCGGCACGCCATAAGGCCGAGTCCAGTTGGTTGTAGATCGTCCCCGGGTGCTCATAGTGAATGCCATAGGCGTATGTGGCCGCGCGTCGACACGGGAACACGAACGACTTCGCGGAGTCGCCGGACTCCACCTCGAATCGTGTCACGGTCAGGTCAAACGTGAGCCGGATTTTGAACCAACAATGAGCATGATGGTCGTCGACCAGCATCGATTGCTGATAGCACTGCAACACATCACGGACGGTCACCATGGTCAACGACGTGTTTCCCGAGAAGACCTCGGCTCGCTTGTCGAGCACCAAGGCCTTGGCCAGGGACAAGGCATGTCCTACTTGAATCGGGTTCAGGAGGTCAAACGCCGACTCATAAATGGTGATGTTGGGATCTACCTTGAATTCGCGTAGGGAGCCCCGTTTGGCCAACTCAAGGCTCCAATAAAAGTCCACGGCCTGGGACTGGCGGAAGCGAAAGGTCACCAGGTTCATAATTCAATCCCTCCCGTCACCACGGGTAGCTGGATTTGGAACCTTCCGAAAAAGATACTCGGTCACGGCTGCTTGGAGGTATTTATCCGGCCGCGACAATTACGATGAGATTCAAAATAGCGGCCGGCATGAGCGAGCTTGGTGTGGTGGTCCCAACGGGATTCGAACCCGTGTTTAAGCCTTGAGAGGGCTCCGTCCTAGGCCAGGCTAGACGATGGGACCATCCCGGAACCGCCCGAACGATGAACCGTAGCATAAGCGGTTTTCTGTTTGCAACGAAGCGCCACTCATTCGCAAGGGCAAGAGGGTTTGAGAACGTCCATTTGGGCCTACTGTACCTGGCCATAATATGCCCAGGTCCTCGAGGCGCATACCCTTGACAGAGCTGCACAAAAAGCCTAGCCTCCCTAATGTTTTAGTGACGCTCCGTGTGGGATTGCGAAACTCCACAGGACCTGGAACCACGTGACTTCGAGGCTCGCATGGATGATCCGGCGGCGTTCCGCAGGACCGAATCCTTTGATCGTACGGCAACGGCGGGGGTACTCCCCAGGCCAGGACTTGAACTGCGGATCGGATCCAACGTTTTTCGCCGCACCAACGGTGTGGTCACGATCCACGGGAAAGAGCAACTCGTCATTGAAGCCAAATCGGAGCAGCGACTGCTTCTCGTCACGCTCGATCTGTATAACGAGCACGGCACCCGCATTGCGCACCTGCGCCGAAATGTCCTCACGTTGAATGAAGGTGAACGGTTCGCTGTCGATGTTCGGCTCGGCCAAAGTCTGTCGCCGGCCGACATGCCGTCTGTTCGCCTGAGAGATTTACAATCGGGACACCTCGTGTTCGAAGCGCGGATGGCATCGGACTCCAGAGTCGACCTCATCTGCGGGAGATTGCACTCGCACCGGGGCATCCCGGTGGAAATCACCTCTCACTACTGTCGAATCGGCTCCCACACAACCCTGTTTCGGGAGATCGTCGAAGCCCGAGGCGGTCCCGCCATTCTCGGTTGACCGCAGTCGGTCTTTTCACATACCCCCTCGGCTCAGACATATTCTTCATCTTTTCAACCTTCTCCTGGGACGCGATACCCGCTCCCTCATGCCGCGGAAAAGCAGGAACCGTTGTGCCGTTCCTCCTGCTTTCCTTAGAATAATCCCATGACCGATCTCCCCACACCTACCGTCCAAGCGTTTCTCGTCTGCGATCAAGTCATTGAGGACAGCTTGACGAAAAAGAAAAGCTTGATCGGAATCTTCACACATCTGCAGACAGCGGCCTTCCCCTTCCAGCATCAGCAGATGGGGCTCTATTTCTGCCTCACCGACGCGGAAGGCCCGTACCATTTCGATATCGAATTGGTCTACCTCAACTCCGAACAGCTTATCTGCAGGGCCACGCTTCCCAACATCGAGATCAGCGATCGCCTCCAGATTTCGGATTTCGGGATCAATATTCCTCTCTTGATCTTTCCCGCGCCTGGTCGGTATGAATTCCGGTTGCGAATGGACGGACATCTCATCGCCCAAAAAGACTTCCATGTCATGCAGGCGTCAGGCGACTCCGCCACAGAACCTTCCGCTTAGCCGTCGCCCCCCATTCCTCCCATCGGCTCGTCTATGGTAGAACTCCCTTGAAGCTTGGCCATGAAACCATGACTCTGCCGAACCGTTCGCACAGAAATTCATCATGACACCAGAGTCCTCGCATTCATCGAATTTCATTCGGGAGCTGGTGGCGACCGATCGTGCCGCCGGCAAGCACGGCGGTCGCGTGGTCACCAGATTTCCTCCCGAGCCCAATGGCTATCTTCATATCGGGCATGCCAAGTCCATCGCCCTCAATTTTGGGATCGCCCATGACAGTCCCGGCGGGATGTGCCACCTGCGATTCGACGACACCAACCCGACGACTGAAGACCCTGAATATGTCCAAGCCATTCAGGAAGATGTCCGCTGGTTGGGATTTGATTGGCATGGGAAGATGTTCTACGCATCGGATTATTTCGAGCAGCTCTATACCTTTGCCACAGGCTTGATCAAAAATGGGAAGGCCTATATCGACAGTCTCACGGCCGATCAAATCCGCGAATACCGCGGCACCCTGACCGAGCCAGGCCGCGACAGTCCCTTTCGGACTCGGTCCATCGAGGACAACCTCGATCTGTTGGCGCGTATGCGGGCGGGAGAGTTTGCCGACGGCGCGCATGTCTTACGCGCAAAAATCGATATGGGCTCGCCCAACATTAACCTACGAGACCCGATTCTGTATCGCATCCGACATGCCACGCATTATCGGACCGGCACGGGGTGGTGCATCTATCCGTCCTATGATTTCGCGCATCCGTTGTCCGACGCCATCGAAGGCATCACCCATTCCCTTTGCACCCTTGAATTTGAAGACCACCGTCCCTTGTACGATTGGGTCGTCGCTGAAACCGGCGCTCCCCATCGCCCTCAGCAGATCGAATTCGCCAGGCTGAATCTCACTTCCACCGTGATGAGCAAGCGGAAGCTCCTGGAACTGGTCGAGAAGAAACTGGTGAACGGCTGGGATGATCCGCGCCTTCCCACCTTGAAGGGCCTCCGGCGACGAGGCGTGACGCCTGAAGCGATTCGGGCCTTTTGCGAACACATCGGGGTGGCTAAGCGGGACGCCATCGTCGAGATGCAGCTGTTTGAACACTTCATCCGAGAAGACCTGAATAAACAGTCGCCACGCGTGATGGGAGTGCTCCGACCGTTAAAGGTGGTGATCGACAATTATCCGGAAGGCGTCGTTGAAGAACTCGATGCCGTGAATAACCCCGAAGACGCTGCCGCCGGAACTCGGAGGGTTCCCTTCTCACGGACGCTCTACATCGAGCAAGACGATTTCCGCGAAGATCCACCCAAACAGTTTTACCGCCTCGCGCCCGGCCGGGAGGTCCGGCTCCGCTATGGATACATCATTCAATGTGTGAGCGCGACGAAGGATCCTCGGACCGGGGCGGTTACCGAACTGCACTGCACGTACGACCCTGAGACAAGAAGCGGCTCGGCACAAGAACAGCGCAAGGTGAAAGCCACCATTCACTGGGTGTCGGCGCCACATGCGGTCAAAGCAGCCGTCCGGCTCTATCATCCGCTTCTTCTCGCCGACCAGGCCCAGCCTCCGATTGAACAGGATTGGACTCGATCCTTGAATCCTCACTCACTTGAGCTCCTCAGCGGCTGTGTGGTTGAGCCAAGCCTCCGTTCAGCCGCACCCGGCTCCCGCTTCCAATTCGAACGACAAGGATACTTCTGCGTGGACCCTGATTCCTCACCCGAGAGACTCATTTTCAACCGGACCGTCTCTCTCAAGGATGCATGGGCCAAAATCGAGAAAACCCAGCAAGCCCCTCGGCGCTGAAGACCTTCATGCTCTGCCCGATCTGTCGCCGGCCAACCACGTGGGAAGGAAATAGCTGGCGCCCATTCTGTTCTGAACGTTGTCAGGTCACGGACTTGGGAACATGGGCGGCAGAACAGTACCGCATTCCCGGTTCGCCGCTCACCACAGACACCGACGTTCCTGAATCGACCGACGACGGCAAGACGAACGACCGCACTTAAGCACCTCCCAATTCCACCGTCCCGCGGTCTAGGATCACCCAAGGACCCGCTGCTATCGGTGACACCAAAAATATGCCGCCTTTGCTGTTGGCAAGTCCCGTTGAACTTGCTAAGGTCGTATTGTTTGCTCACCTCTCGAAGGAGAACATCCATGCTTGCGACTAAAGGCTACGCGGCGATGGCCGCCAAGGAGAGTTTACAGCCCTTCTCCTTTGAACGACGCGATGTCGGTCCCCAGGACGTCCTGATTTCGATCTCGCACTGTGGGATCTGCCACTCAGATATCCACCAGGCCCGTAACGAATGGGGCATCTCTCTCTTTCCCATGGTGCCCGGACACGAGATCATCGGAACCGTCGCGCAAGTCGGCAAGGCGGTGGCCACTTTCAAGGTGGGGGATCGAGCCGGCGTCGGCTGCTTCGTGGATTCCTGCCGAACCTGCACGGCTTGCCGCGAAGGTCTGGAACAATATTGCGACGGCGGCACAGTCTGGACCTACAGCGGACAGGATCGAGCCGGACGGATTACTCAGGGCGGCTACTCGTCTCAGATCGTGGTGAATGAGAACTATGTCCTCCGAATTCCCACGACACTCTCACCGGCGGGAGCGGCCCCGCTGCTCTGCGCCGGGATTACGACCTACTCCCCCCTGCGCCAATGGGGTGTCGGGCGTTATCATAAACTGGCCGTCATCGGCCTCGGTGGGCTTGGCCACATGGCGGTCAAAATTGCCAGGGCGATGGGAACCGAGGTCACGGTATTCAGCACATCGGAGAAAAAACGGGAAGATGCGAAGCGGCTGGGTGCCGCGAACTTTGTCGTGACATCAGAGCCTCAGGCCTTTACCAAGCTCCAGGGGTATTTCCACTACATCCTCGACACGGTCTCGGCTCCCCATGATTACAACGCCTATTTGAACCTCCTCAAGACGGACGGCACCATGATTCTCGTAGGCGCACCCGAAACGCCGACTCCGGTCCAGGCCTTCTCGCTCATTTTCAAACGGCGGCGTTTGGCCGGCTCGCTCATCGGCGGGATCAAAGAAACGCAAAAAATGCTCGACTTCTGCGCGCAGCATCAGATCGAGTCGGATGTTGAGGTGATTCCAATCCAACAGGTCAATGAAGCCTATGAACGAGTGCTCCGCGGCGATGTGAAGTTTCGATTCGTAATCGACATCGGCACGCTGACGTAACTCCTACACATCGGCGACGCAGTCACTGAGGTCAGCTTGCCCCTTTGTGTCTCCTCAGGTAGAGTAGACAGCATGATAACGGTTGGACAGAGGCGCGAGCGATCGCTCGCCATGCAGGGTGACGGAACATTGCTGGCAGAAGGTGCCCGCTTCAGCGAAACCATCGCACATCTGGCCAACAGTACGTTTATTCCGAAAGGTGTGTACCGTTTTCAATCGCACAAGGACGCCAATAAACAACAAGAAGACTCGTTGGTACGGGGCATGGGACGATTGGCAGCCGAGCGAGAGTAAATGGAGGAGTACAGCCGACCCGCTACGCTCGATGATCTCAAGACCCTCTTACGTTCCCTCAATCAACATCACATCGACTATTTCTTGATCGGTGGGTATGCGCTGGCCGCCATGGATACCACCGGGCGACGACTGACATTCATCGTGGTTCCGGCCTCCGCCACGGCGGGACAACGGGTCAAGGACGCGCTGTTGATCCTTCCCGATCACGCTGCCAAAGAGATAGAACCTGCCTGGTTCGAAGAAGGTGAAAATATTCGGGTCGCCGATGCGTTTGTCGTGGATGTCATGCTGAACGCCAATGGCATGACATATGACGCACTCCGTCCATACGCAGAAACTATCGAGTTCGAGGGGATCCCGGTGAAAACCATCAATCTGGAAGGACTACTCCTCACCAAACAAACGCTTCGTGAAAAGGATGTTCCGGATCGAATCATCTTAGAACGCGCCCTTGAAGTGCTTCGTGCCTCACGCCGAGAGACTGAGTCGAAGTAATTTCGGGCCTCGTTTGCGACCCATGTCAAGTCTCGCTTCTACTCACCGATTTTTCTCTCGACAGCAATAGACCGCTCTTCTCCCGCTCACACGCGCCGATTATTATCCCGACTCTATTATTCGATGGATCTTGTGTGCACAGAACCGAGCACCTGGTAAAGATTGCAGTGGCCCAAAGTCTGACAGGGATACAATAAACCCGAGTGCTGGTTGGTCACCAAGCCGTCAAGATTCTCATGGAAGTATCAAAGGGAACTGAGGTTTTCCGGCAGCGTTTTATCAAATTGACGAGCATGCAGAAAATCGCGAGTGCTGGGGGATGCGTCGTAGAGGTCTTTGACCAGCGCCAGCAGTGCCGGCTTCGACTGCTCGTTCAGATGACGGCGAATGGCCGACCAGCCGGCAGGCTTCTCCTCGCTTGTCATAATTCATCCTGTAAGGTGCGGCGGAGCATGGAGTGAAAGAGATCATCCAAGCGGCGGTGGGAGGCGGCTTGCTGAGTTTCCAACGCCCGAATCTCGGCGACGGGGGATAATGAGTCCTTCGATTGTTACCAATTGGAATCGAGTCCACGGGCTCCGTTGCCTCATGGCAGCCTCCCCTTTCTTTCTGCAGGCCTTATCGCTGGCACCATCGGTCCTCGTGTAGCATGCGATCTCCTACCACTCGTCATTTGTTCGGCTCTCAATCAATCGCGCACAACAATACCAGCACAAGTTTGGCACCTCAATAGCTGAAGTCGGTGCCGCGCCTGAGGGTTTAGGGGAAATGGCTGGGGGACTAGGAATCGAACCTAGGTAGCCGGCTCCAAAGGCCGGCGTCCTACCGCTAGACGATCCCCCAGCGCGGTACGGTGATATTTCGTGATGCGGAAACAAGAAGAGAGAATTTTTGGCTGGGGGACTAGGAATCGAACCTAGGTAGTCAGATCCAGAGACTGACGTCCTACCGCTAGACGATCCCCCAACCGGCGTTCAACGTAATATAGGACCGCTCAATCCGTCAAGCCTGGCAGACTTTCGCGCGCTCAATTCCTGCCTTCAGCCGAACGAGGGTGCGTTCGCGTCCAAGAACCTCCATGACTTCGAAGAGCCCCGGGCTTGCCGTCCGTCCGGTCAAGGCGACCCGAACTGGCTGGGCTAACGCACCCATCTTGATGCCTTCTTCCTCGACGAGCTTCTTGAAACTCTCTTCCCACACCTGTTTGGAAAAGATCGGAAGCGCCTCGAATCGTGCCAGAAGCTTCTGCAGCAACGGCACGGTCGTCGGGGTGAGAAATTTCTTGGCAGCTTCCACCTCGAACGTGGCCTCTTGCCCAAAATACGGCCTGACCCAATCCACCATGTCGACCAAGGTCTTCGCCCGTTCTTTAACCAATATGATCAATTGCGCAAGCCATTCGGCTGACACTGTGCGCAGTTCGTCCTTCAAACCCGCCTGTTCCAGGTGGGGCACGAGCGCTTGTGCCACCTCGCTCGGTGGACTCGTCTTGATATATTCGGCGTTCATCCAGAGCAACTTGTCCGGATTGAAGACAGCCGCCGACGTTTGCACATGGTCCCACGAAAACTTTTCGATCAGCTCTTGCCGAGTAAAGAGCTCTTGATCCCCGTGCGACCAGCCGAGACGGACTAAATAATTGACCATGGCCTCAGGAAGATAGCCCATGTCTTTGTAGGCCATGATCGAGGTCGCCCCATGGCGTTTGGAGAGCCTGGTCTTATCGGCGCCTAAAATCATCGGCAGATGTCCGAAACGCGGCGCGGCAAACCCCAGCGCCTCGAAAATGGGAATTTGGCGCGGCGTGTTCGTCAAATGATCGTCCCCTCGCACCACATGGGTAATGCCCATCAAGGCATCATCGACCACGACTGAAAAGTTGTAGGTGGGATACCCGTTGGACCTGAGAATGATCACATCATCCACGACGGCATTGTCGAAGACGACCTTTCCCTTGATGAGATCATCGATCACCGTCTGGCCTTCTTGCGGGGCCTTGAATCGAAGCGCGGCATCTCCTGGCGAACAGACGAGCTTCAAATTGCGACAGCGCCCGTCGTAGCGAGGCGACAAGCCCTTGGCCTCGGCTTCTTTTCGACGAGCGTCCAACTCTTCAGCCTTGCACACGCACCAGTACGCCTGCCCCGCCTCAAGCAACTTCATGGCGTGAGCTCGATACAAGTCCATCCGCTCTGTTTGACGGAATGGCCCTTCATCCCAATCGAGCCCGACCCATTGCATGCCTTGCAGGATGGCCTGAATGGATTCATCGGTCGAGCGACTTTGATCGGTGTCCTCAATGCGAAGGATGAACACACCCTGTTGTTGGCGCGCGAAGAGCCAATTGAACAGAGCCGTCCGCACTCCTCCTATGTGGAGAAACCCCGTCGGACTGGGGGCAAACCGAACGCGAACCTGACGCATGACCATGCCGCCCTTTCTTCATACACGACACACCAAGCATCTATACCATGCTGTGAAAATCCTTGTACATCGCCTTGCCACTTTCATCTCCCGGCGGCATCTGCTATGACGGAGCCGCGAATCGATTATGGCGGAACTCACGCAACCGGCCACGGTGCTCGCGGTCACCGATCTCACGCCCCACGTTCGCCAACTCGTCGTCAAACCCAAAACCAGCAAAATTTCCTTTCAACCGGGACAGTGGGTCTCCCTCAAGCTGCCGGTGGGACCGACTCCCCCGCTCAACCGCGCATACTCCATGGCCGACCCTTCGTCGCCGTACGGGGAATTAACGCTGGTATTTGATCGTGTCCCAGGCGGGCTGGGCTCCAATTATCTCTATGAGTTGAGGTCCGGAGACGAGGTTGCTTTGTCGGGCCCCTACGGAAATTTTGTCCTGCCCAGACCGTTCGATCGAGAGCTGCTGCTGATCGCGCGCTATACGGGGCTTGTTCCGATCCGGTGCCTTCTCAAGCAGATGTTTTTTTCAAAAATCCAAACTCCGGTCTTATTGATTGCCGTGGCGCCCCATGAAGACGAAGTCTTGTTCCATCAAGAATGGCTCACGATGACCATGCAGTACCCCTCGTTCCGCTATCTTCCGCTGGTCGCTCAGAACGGGGAGTCGGACGCCGTGGATAAAACCAAGTCCATGCTCACGCCGCTGGTCAAGGGACAGCCCAAAGTCGTGCCCATGATTTGTGGAACCAAAGCATTCGTCCGTCCCCTGCGTGCCTATTTTATGGAGGAAGGCTATGACCGAAAGGACGTGAAGATAGAGACATACGACTGAAAACGCTATTGGTGCATCGTTAATCGCCGGATTCTTCTCTTGCGTTTAATCAATACCGTTTAACGATTGACGCTTCACGAACGGACGAATCAGTGCCCCTCTCGCACGAGATTTTTATTCACGGCTGGAATTTCGACGACGATATCCTTGGTTCCATTCGGCACACACTGGCATCCCAGTCGAGACTGGAGTGTCGTCATGGGAGCTTCATCCAGCTGATCATACTCATCGTCCGTGCCTTCATTGCAGGTTTCCAGCCCCTGTTTCACGATCACATGACAGGTTGAGCAGGCGCACACCCCACCGCACACATGTTCCAAATCCACTCCATGTCCCATCGCGATATCCAAAATGCTCCCCGGGAGCCCAGTGGCCCCGTAGGGAAGCCTTTCCGGATTAACCGCGACCGTGGTGGAACTCCCATCTGGTTGGATGAATGTCACGGCATAGGAAACTTGGGGAAGTTCATATTGAGCCTGTTGAATATAAGGGTTTGTGCCACCCATTGCCTGTTCCTTTCTAGGTGAGTGCTGGACTCCGGCTGAGTATTGACACTTGAGAAACCTGCATGCTACTCTTAATACGACCAGATTGATCGGAGATCATTATAGTCTCCGATCGAAGGAATCGGCAATAGCAATGTTAAAGATTTCAAAAAAGGCTGATTATGCGCTCATGGCGCTGCAGCACATTGCGTCGGTCCAATTCGGCGATGTGACGCCCGGCCGTGTGGTGAATACGAAAGAGATTGCCGAGGAATACAATATTCCCTTGGAATTGTTGGCGAAGGTCCTGCAAGTTCTCTCGAAGCACGGCCTCATCGAAAGCCACAATGGTCCTAAGGGAGGGTATCTCCTGGCACGCAGAGCCAGAGAGATCACGATTGCGCAAATCATCGAAAGCATCGAAGGCCCGCTTGCCATCACCGACTGCTCGCACGAAAAAGATGGCGATTTCTGCATGCAGCGCGAGCATTGTAACATCCGCACGCCGCTCCTGAAAATCCAAGACAGCATCTATCAGTTACTGAACAACATGACGTTGGGAGATATGATGGGCGGTACGCCTCTTATTACAATTCAGTCTCCCTCGGCACAAGGAGTCGAACGATGAAGCTTCCCATTTTCCTCGACAATCATTCCACTACTCCCATGGACCCACGAGTTCTGGAGGCGATGCTTCCGTATTTCGTCGAAAAGTTCGGCAACGCCGCCAGCCGCAACCATGCATTCGGCTGGGCCGCGGAAGAAGCGGTGGAACAAGCCAGGAAACAGATTGCAAAGCTCATCAAGGCCGATTCAAAAGAGATCGTCTTCACCAGCGGCGCCACTGAATCGGACAACTTGGCGTTGAAGGGTGTCGTGGAGATGTACAAGGAGAAAGGCACCCACATCATCACGTCGTCCACGGAGCATCGGGCCGTGCTCGATACAGCCAAGTCCCTTGAAGCCAAAGGGCTGGCGACTGTGACGTATTTGCCGGTCGATAAATACGGCATGGTGAACCCACAGGACGTGCAGAACGCGATCACCGACAAGACGATTCTGATCTCGGTCATGCTGGCCAACAACGAAATCGGCACGATCAATCCCATCCAGGATATCGGCAAGATCGCCAAAGCGAAAGGGATTCTGTTCCATTGCGACGCCACCCAGGGCGTCGGTAAAATTCCCGTCGATGTCCAGGCCATGGGCATCGATCTTATGTCGTTTTCAGCCCATAAGATCTATGGCCCCAAGGGAGTCGGTGCGCTGTACGTGAGAAAGCGGAACCCTCGCGTTCGGATCGCGGCCCAAATGGACGGAGGGGGCCATGAACGCGGCATGCGGTCCGGCACCCTGCCGGTTCCGCTGATCGTCGGATTCGGAAAGGCCTGCGAACTCTGCGAGCAGGAGATGTCAACGGAAGCAGCGCGGCTCACCAAGATGCGCGACCGCCTTCAAGCCGATATCATGGCAGCCCTCGAAGAGAGTTACCTCAACGGCCATCCGACGAACCGTTTGCCGGGCAACCTCAACATTTCGTTTGCCTACGTCGAAGGGGAGTCGCTGCTCATGGGCATGAAAGACATCGCGCTCTCGTCCGGTTCAGCCTGCACGTCGGCCACGCTGGAACCCTCGTACGTGTTGCGCGCGCTCGGCGTCGGGACAGAGCTTGCTCACTCCTCGATCCGTTTCGGCTTGGGCCGGTTCAGCGCCGACGATGAGATTGACTATACGATCAAGAAGGTTATTGAGGTCGTCACCAAGTTGCGGGAAATGTCCCCGCTCTATGAAATGGCGAAAGAAGGCGTGGATATGAAATCCGTTCAGTGGGCGGCGCATTAATGACGCCAGACGTGAAGCGCATCTCGCAGACCACGAACGGCGCTTCACGAACGACGAGATACCAAGGAGGTTTCTATGGCATACAGCGATAAAGTCGTCGATCATTTCAACAATCCCCGCAATATGGGCAGCTTTAAGAAAGACGATGCGGACGTGGGCACCGGGATGGTGGGGGCCCCGGAGTGCGGTGACGTGATGAAGCTCCAGATCAAGGTCCAGAACGACACGATCGTGGATGCGAAGTTCAAGACCTTCGGTTGCGGGTCGGCAATCGCCAGTTCCAGCCTGGCCACCGAATGGCTCAAGGGCAAGACCTTGGAAGAAGCCCAGAAGATCAAGAACACGGACATCGTGCAGGAGCTGAATCTTCCTCCTGTGAAAATTCACTGTTCGGTCCTCGCGGAAGATGCCATCAAAGCCGCATTGGCCGACTATCAGAAAAAGGCCGACGGACAGCCAGCCGGCACCAAGTAACAGCCACGAAGGGAGCGTCCCATGGACACAACGAATGTCGAGACCCAGGCTCCGATCATCTCGCTCACCGGCGCAGCCGTGAAAGAAATCAAGCGGCTGATCAACGTACAAGGCATTGAAGAAGGCGGACTTCGCCTCGGAGTGAAGGGAGGAGGCTGTTCGGGCTTGAGCTACACGATCAATTTTGATGACAAGATCGGACAATACGATCAAGTCCATGAGATCGACGGTGTCAAAGTGATCGTCGACGCCAAGAGCGCCATCTATCTCCAAGGCACCCAACTGGATTATCAAAAAGACATGATGGGCGGAAACTTCAAGTTTTTGAACCCGAACGCCAATAAGACATGTGGTTGTGGAGAATCGTTCTCGGCTTAATTCACTCTCTACTCACAATGCCGACGGGGCAGGGGGCATGCGCCATGCCCGTTTTTACCCATGGATAACCATCAATCATCTACCCATCCCGATACTCGTCGCCAGCTGCAGATGGCCCGGAGCATGTGCTGGCACTGTCAATCGGAAGTGACGGGAGAATACTTCTGTGACCGGTGCGTGAAAGTTCAGCCGGTCTCAAAAGAGACCGACTACTTCACCTGTCTCGGGTTTCCACGGCGCCTCCTGCTCGATCCGAAGAAGCTGGAGGCCAAGTTCTACGAACTGAGCCGGACATTCCATCCGGACTTTTATCAGACTAAAAGCGCGCCCGAACAGACCATCAGCCTCAGCAATGCCGCCGTCCTTAACACAGCCTATCGCACGCTCCGTGATCCCATTCAACGAGCGGAATACCTCCTGGCCCTGGAAACCGGCTCGGTCAAAGACATTCGTACCTCTCCGCCGGCGGATCTCTTTGAAGAAATTCTGGAACTTCAAGATACCCTGGAAGACTACCGGGCATCGGATCGCGCTTCGGATCAGGGACACCGGCTCCGCGCCGCCCTCCAAACTGAGCAGGGCGCGTTGGAGCGGCGCAAGGAAGGAATGGAATCTCAACTTCGGCAGTTGTTCGCCGACTGGGACCAGCTACAAGAGGCGGGGGAAGCCACGAGCGTGGCAAGGGTGGAACGGGACAGAATCCTGAAGCAAATGCGCGATCTCCTGTCGCATCGGACCTATATCAACAACATCGTCAACGATCTGGCGGCAACGATCAGTTGAGCAAATGTTTTGCCATAAGGCTCTCTGCTGTCGGCATCCTTCAAAGATGCTCAAACGGGTTTCCAACGAAACCACAGGGAGTGACGACCCCGAGGCGTACTTGCTCTGTACGTCGAGAGGGGACAACGACCGAGAACGAAGTTAGCAACCCTTTTCAGCCTCTTTGATATGGCACGCATCGTCGGCATCGACTTAGGCACAACCAATTCGCTGGTTGCGTACATGAAAGACGGGCAGCCCTGTGTCGTCCCGGACCGTCACGGACGGACGATGGTGCCTTCGGTCGTCGCCCTGACGGACAATGGATTGATCGTCGGAGATTCTGCGAAGGAGCATTTGACCAGAACTCCTGAACGAACGGTCTACTCCGTGAAGCGCTTCATGGGCAGGGGGTTGGCCGATGTCCAGAACGAGCTGGCCTATTTCCCATATCATGTCACCGAGACGAACGGTGTGATCCGGATCAGGCTTGGCCAGAAGAGCTATTCACCGCCACAGATCTCCGCCATGATCCTCAAGGAACTGAAGCTGCGGGCGGAGGCCTCCCTCGGCGAGAGTATCACCAAAGCCGTCATTACCGTGCCGGCCTACTTCAACGACAGCCAGCGGCAAGCCACCAAGGATGCCGGCCTCATTGCCGGGTTGGAGGTGTTGCGCATCATCAACGAGCCGACCGCGGCCTCGCTGGCCTACGGGCTTCAGGAAAAAACGCAAGGGACGATCGCCGTCTATGACTTCGGCGGCGGGACATTCGACATCTCAATCCTAAAGCTGAAAGACGGCATCTTCGAAGTGCTGGCGACCAACGGCGATACCCATCTTGGCGGAGACGATCTCGACCGCGTACTCGTCGACCTTTTCCTCGGAGATATCCGAGATCGTTACGGAATCGACATCGACCGCTACCCCGACCATATGCAGACTGTCCGGTTGGAAGCGGAGCGGGCCAAGATACGCCTGTCTGATGAGCACAAGACCGAGATTACCATCGAGCTCCCGGAAGACAAAGGACGCTTTACCAGAGAGCTGACGCGTGATCAGCTTGAATCTCTCGTGGTAGGGATCATCGAGAGCACCTTAGCGCCTTGTCGCATCGCGTTAAAAGACGCCGGGCTTACTCCACAAGACATTGATGAGGTCGTATTGGTGGGCGGTTCCACCCGCATGCCATTGGTCCGGCAACGAGTGGCAGCGCTGTTCGGAAAGCAACCCCATTGCCACTTGAATCCGGACGAGGTGGTGGCCCTGGGGGCGGCGGTCCAGGCCGACATTCTCAGCGGCGGAACGACAGATATGTTGCTGTTGGACGTCACGCCCTTGTCCCTCGGCATCGAAACGATGGGCGGCGTCATGAGCAGCCTGATCCGCCGAAACACGACCATCCCGGCAAGCGCCAAGGAGATGTTCACGACCTATGTCGACGGTCAGACCGGAGTGGATATCCACATCCTCCAAGGTGAGCGCGAACTCGTCAAAGACAACCGGAGCTTGGCCCGATTCCGCCTCAAAGTACCGCCTCTCCCCGCCGGCGTCCCGCGTATCGAGGTCACCTTTTTAATCGATGCCAACGGGATCTTGAACGTCACGGCGACGGACATGCGGACGGGCCAAAGCCAGTCGATCGAGGTCAAACCCTCCTACGGACTATCCGATTCGGAAGTGGAGCGGATGATCGAGGACTCGTTCAAGTTCGCGGCCGAGGACGTCAGCGCTCGCAAGCTGATCGAAGCTCGTTTGGATGCAGACGCTTTGCTGAAAACGATCGAAAAGTCTCTCAGCGAAGCGGAGCGCATGATCGCGCAGGAGGAGGCCGATGATATCCGCGCTGCATTGTCGCGCGTATCCACCGCAAAGGACGGAACGGACCCGCGAGCCATCCGAGCCCGCATGGTGGAACTCGAACAGGCCGCGAAGCACTTGAACGTCGTGATGCTGGAGGATTCTCTCAAGAAAGGCCTCCAAGGGAAGAAGGTATCCGAGGTAACGTGAAGCGTGCCTCTGAAGCGTATCGCGCGCTTCACGCTCCCTCGCAGACTTGTCGACGCGGGCTGAACTGGCGAAGCGGGCTTCACGAACGACGAGATACGAAGGAGTTGTGAATGGACTTGAAATGGCAAGACGCCGAAGAGATCGCCATCCGGTTGGTCGAAGAACACCCAGAGACAGATCCGCTCACCGTGCGTTTCACCGACATGCACACCTGGATCGTTGCGCTGCCGGAATTTAAAGACGACCCGAAGAAATCGAACGAGAAAATCTTGGAAATGATTCAGATGGCGTGGCACGAAGAATATCAGGATACGAAAGCATAGTTTCCGGAGTTACAAATTCCCGTCTCCGACCGGTGGTCCCTCGGGAATCTGGTCCAGCTTATAGAAATCCGTCGGATCCTGTCGACGCTGGACCGCCTGAGTCGGCTCACTCCCCTTCGTGAAGAGCTCAACCGTTCCCTTTTGCCCTTCGCCTTCCTGTTCGGACTCCAGAAGTCCTGTCGAAGAATCAACCTTCACGAAAGTCACCCCGTCCGGAATCTCGAACGGCACGACAGGAAGCTGCTTGAGCGCCTCTTTCATGAAAGTAATCCAGATCGGCAAGGCGGAGCGGGCTCCCGTTTCGCTCTCTCCGAGCGAGCGACGGTCGTCAAAGCCGACATAGACGCCGGTGACCAGATTCGGCGTTCCACCGATGAACCAGGCGTTGATGTAGTCGTTCGTCGTGCCGGTTTTCCCGGCGATCGGACGTCCCAGCACCTTCGCCGCCTGCCCGGTTCCCCGCTGCACGACATCTTCCATCATATTGGTAATCAAATAGGCGGCTTCTTTGGCGATGACTTCACGAGGCTCGGGCTCGGTCACTTCAAGGACTTTCCCCGTGTTGTCTTTGACCGATTTGACGGCAAAGGGCTCCACTCGATTTCCCTGGTTCAAGAACACCCCATAGACCGAAGTCAACTCCAGCAAGCCGACCGACGATGTGCCGAGTCCGAGGGAGAGATCCGCGGGGAGCGGACTCGTGATCCCGACCGTGCGCGAGAACTCGATCACGTTTTTCACGCCGACCTTGTCCAACAACCGAACCGTTGCAAGATTGTGCGACTGAGCCAGCGCATCCCGAAGACTCACCATGCCGTGAAACTTCCGGCCGTAGTTCTCCGGCTTCCAAATCTTGTCGTCCTCCGCCTGTTCATAGACGACCGGGGCGTCGAGAATCTGTGTGGCAGGGCTCAACCCTTGGCTCATCGCCGTCGCATAAATGAGGGGTTTGAACGCGGACCCCGGTTGCCGGTGGGCCTGCACCGCGCGGTTGTATTCACTGCGGGAGAAATCATAGCCGCCCACCATCGCACGAATCGCACCCACCTTGGGATCGATCGCAATCAGCCCTCCTTCGACGACCGGCGTCTGCTCCAATGTGAGTTGCACGCCGTCCTTGGTGAGCCGTTTCACACCGATTTCGATGACATCCCCAGGCTTCAGGAGTGACTTGAGATTCGGATTCACGGCAAAATCCACGGTGGGATCCGGTCCCTTGAGCATTCGTTTGGCCCAGGCCATGTCGTCAAACGCCAGCTTCGCGGCGAACGCGCCGACTTGCACCACATAGTGATCCTTGGCAACCCGTAAGACGACCCCTTCCCCCAGATACCCCGGTTTGAGCAGCTGATCCCCGGAGGCGAGTTCCGAAGGGCGGAACGTCGCCAAATCAACGGTTCGCCGAGGGCCTCGCCACCCTTCCCGTTTATCAAGCTCGCGAACCCCGCTCAAGAACGCCGACTCCGCCGCTTTCTGCATCTCCAAATTCAAGGTCGTGTAGATTTGGAGACCGCCCTTGTACACCATCGACTCCCCATACTTCGCCATGAGCAGTTGACGGACGTATTCGACGAAGTACGGCGCAAGATGCTCGCTTCCTGGCCGCTGGAAATTCAGTTTGTCGCGAGTGGCCGCTTCCCGTTCCGCACCGGTAATAAACCCGACTTCCTCCATCCTCGCGAGAACATGCTCTTGGCGCTTCTTCGCCGATTCATAGGCGCTGAACGGAGAAAACCGGCTGGGCGACTTCGGCAGACCGGCCAAGAATGCCGATTCGGCAAGGGTCAGGCTCCTGATATCTTTCCCAAAATACGATTGCGCCGCCGAGCCGACGCCATAAGCTCCTTGCCCGAAGTAAATTTGGTTCAGATAGGTTTCAAGAATTTGCTCTTTCCCGGACACCACTTCCATTTTGTAGGCCAAAATGAGCTCGCGAACTTTCCGCTCATAGGACCGTTCGGACGACAGAAAGAGCGCACGGGCCAGTTGTTGCGTGATGGTGCTGGCTCCCTCAACTTTCTTCCCACCATGCCGAATGTTCGTCCAGGCCGCTCGCAGCATCCCGATATAGTCCAGACCCGGATGCTCAAAAAACCTCGCGTCTTCGGTCGCAATGACCGCCTGCGTCAGCGTTTTGGGAATTTCCGGGAGCGGAGTCAGAATGCGGCGCTCGATAAAGAATTGGCCGATAGGTTGGCGATCATCGGAATAGACGGTGGTGACCAAACTCGGTTGATAATTTTGGAGCAGATCGAGCGAGGGAAGGTCCTTGGAGAAATACCAGATGACTCCCGCAACCGTCGTGGCTCCGACGATACTCAGGGCGACCAGAGCCATCAGGGTCATCTGCCACCAGCGCAGACGGCGGCGTGGCTGTTTCTGAATTTCGACGAACCGTCCGTCGCCTGCCATGAAAATTCACTCCTGTGGAAGCCGATCTGCAAGGCTGGAAAACCTTACAATGCGTCTTTTCAAAACTCAAGCAAGATGCCGATCGAGCCCGGCTCTCCGGCCTCTCCCGGATTCCGCTTTTTCTAAATTTGTCCGCCCCGAACACCGATTCTCTTAGCACCGGTACGAGGCCCCGCACAAGATCGAGACACATCAAGCGCCAAGTTCGAGTGGATTAGCACATCCAATCTTGGAGCCATGAATATTTGAAGAAGCCCTTCTTGCAGGAACGCCTCCTGAGGGAAGAGTAGCCTTCATGGCGTAACAGAGACCGCTCTCTGGTCTTTCAGCTGTCCCTGTTTCTGAAGCTCCCTTCCAAGATTATTTCGCGACCCTAGCTTGTGTGGAAGAACACAGTTCGAGTATACTGCCAAGTTTGCGCCTCATTACCAGGGCGCCTTTTTGTCATGAAGGAAGCACCGTCACCATGTCCACTGCACGCGCCCCTCAGGACCGTCGAAGTGATATTCGGAATATAGCCATCATCGCCCACGTCGATCACGGCAAAACAACCCTGGTCGATGCCGTGCTCCGCCAAACGCACGTCCATCGCAAGATCGACGATATGGGCGAGCGCATCATGGATTCGATGGATCAGGAACGGGAGCGTGGGATCACGATCCGGGCCAAAAATGCCAGCGTCATCTACAACGGGGTGAAAATCAACATCGTCGATACGCCGGGCCATGCCGATTTCGGCGGTGAAGTGGAACGCACGCTGCGCATGGTGGATGGGGTGTTGATTTTGGTCGATGCCAAAGAAGGCCCCATGCCCCAAACAACCTTCGTGTTGCGGAAAGCCTTGGCGCTCGGACACAAAGCCATTGTCGTCATCAACAAGATTGACCGGCCGGATGCGGTCATCGACGACGTCGTCAACCGCACCTTCGACCTGTTCGTTCATCTGGGAGCCACCGACGAGCAACTTGATTTCCCGATCGTCTACACGTCGGCCATTAAAGGAATCGCCACGCTCGATGTCAACAAACCGGGAACCGATATCGTCCCGCTGCTCGATACCGTGCTGGAGAAGATTCCCGCCCCCGCCATTACCGTCGATGCCCCGCTCCAAATTCTTGTGCTGGCGCTTGTGCAAGATCCCTACAAAGGCAAGATGGGGATCGGCAAGATCCAGTCCGGTTCAATTGCGAGGCGGCAGAACGTCATGGTGCTCGGCAAAAACGGCGCGCAGGCTCCAGGCAAAGTATCCGATCTCGCCGTCTATTCTGGTCTCGAACGGGCCGACACCGAACAGGCGGCGGCCGGCGAAATCGTCGCGGTGGCGGGACTCGATGACGTGAGCATCGGCGACACCATCGCCGATGCCGACAAGCCGGTTGCCCTCCCGCGCGTGTCGATCGATGAGCCGACCGTGCAAATGACCTTCTCCGTCAACAACAGCCCGTTCGCCGGGCGTGAAGGCAAGTTCCTCACCTCTCGCCATCTGCGTGAGCGCCTGTTCAAGGAACTGGAAACCAACGTGTCGCTCCGCGTCAATGAGACGGACAGCGCCGATCGCTTTCTCGTGGCGGGGCGAGGCGAACTTCACCTCTCCGTGTTGATCGAACAGATGCGACGGGAAGGCTACGAATTGCAGGTCTCCCAACCCGAGGTCATCGTCCATCGCGAAGGCGACAAAGTCATGGAGCCGTACGAAGAGCTGACCATCCAGGTTCCGGAGAACTACCAGGGCACGGTCATCGAAGAGATCGGCAAACGCCGAGGCGAGATGCGGCACATGCGGCTGATTCACTCCGATGCCGGCACGAGTGAAATGCATTTGGAATACCACATTCCGACTCGTGGCATCATGGGCCTCAAGAACGTGCTGTTGGCGAAGACCCGCGGAACCGTCATTCTGCACCATGTCTTCTCGGCCTACGAGCCGGCGGAAGAACGAGACCTCCTCGTGACCCCGCATGGCTCGCTCGTCGCCTACGAAGACGGGTCCAGCACAGGTTATGCCATCTTCATGACCCAGGAGCGGGGCGCCATGTTCATCGGCCCCGGAGTCGAGGTATACAGGGGAATGGTCGTCGGCCAAAACAGTCGGGACGAGGATCTGGATGTGAACGTATGCAAAGAGAAGCATCTCTCCAACATGCGGGCCTCCGGGTCCGATGAAGCCTTAGTGCTCACCCCTCCGCGGGAAATGACGCTGGAATTCGCGTTGGAATACATCGGAGCCGATGAGTTGGTCGAAGTCACCCCGCAAAACCTTCGTCTTCGAAAGCGGTTGCTGAATCCGGAAGACCGCCGCAAAGCCAGGAAAGCGGGGAAATGATGTCGTTCGTGAAACGTGAAAACCGTCATTGGTCAATGGTCACTCGTCATTGGCCGAAGGAATGACCGTTGACTCATGACCAGTGACTAGCTTGGCCTTGCAAGAGACGAGGAACGAGATACGGTTTTGATATGAGAATCCGCAAGAAATCGCCCAAGCCCTCCGCCAAACGGCCTCCCCTCTATTTCGTCGGCTATCGCGGGACTGCCCCGGCCACGGATGAGGTCAAGACATTGTATGAGCGGGAATACGGCGTCCCCTTGGCCATCCGCCATGAAGACGGCGCGCCTGAATCCTGGCAGGCGACGCACGGGCCTTGGTCCGCCCATGTGGTGCTTCCGCTACCGATGAGTCATGTCGCCGAAGTAATGAAACAGTTGACCTGGGAACATGAGGTCATGGGCGCCGTGGCACCGTCTATCGCCTCCCCTCGTGACATGCCCGACACGGTCCTCCTCGCCGCGCGCCTGGCCCGTTGCCTGACCCTCTTGTCGCAGGGCACGGCCTATGACGTCGTTAGGCAGGCGTACGCCAATCCCTCGGACTGGCAACCTCGCACGCTCGGGAGCTTTGTTCTGGATGACCATGTCTCCATCGTCCATGACGACACGGCTCACCCGGACCGGGTGTGGTCCTACTCACTCGGACTCAGTAAGTTCGGGTTGGACGAAGTTGAAGTGTTTGCGGCGAAAGGACTTTCCGACAGCGCGGCAAAGGACCTGTTGACAGAGTCGGCCGGCGAATTGCTGAGGCTGGGCCATTCTCCAAAGGTTGGGACAGCGCTCGACCTTCCGCTCATCGGCCGCACCATTCACATCAGGAACTATCGCACCGCTGCGCCTGCCGGACGGATGCTGGGATTCCGAGAACTTCAAACCTCGGAAGTCCGTTGATAACTCAATATGTTATCAATTCGCATCCAGTGCGAGGCCTACCAGGCCGTTGACATCCCTTCAAACCACAGGTTACAAAGTTTATGGTTCATGTGGGGTCCTGCCAATCCGAGACCTCAGTACAGCTATCACCTATACAAATAGATGTCCTAATAAGGAGGTTTGCAATGAGCGACGTAGCATCGGAAATCAAGGTGGGCGATACAGCACCGGACTTCAATCTGAAGGATCAGGACCAAAAGGACGTGAAGTTGAGCGACTACAAAGGCAAGAAGAACGTCGTGCTCTGCTTCTATCCGTTGGATTGGAGCCCTGTGTGTCAGGGTGAAAACAAGTGCCTGACTGATGACTTTCCTAAATTCCAGTCTGCCAATGCGGAATTGTTCGGCATCAGCTGCGACAGCTTCTTTTCCCACAAAGCCTGGGCGGATTCGTTGGACCTGAAGCACCGCTTGTTGTCGGACGTACACCGGACGACCGCGAAGTCGTACGGACTGTATTTCGAGCCGCTGAACTGCTCCAAGCGCGCGACCGTGATCGTCGATAAGAACGGCAAGGTCGCCTATGCGAAGGTGCAGGAAATCAAGACCGCGCGCGAAGACAAGGACATCCTTGACGCGTTGTCGAAGCTGAACTAGCCATACAGGACTGAGGACTGGGTGGATCCGAAGCTCAGTCCTCAGCACTCGTCATGAGCGGAATCGTCCAGGACGTCAGCGACGCCAACTACAAAGAATTCACCGACAGCGCCGGCGCGGTCGTCGCGTACGGCCTTGCCACCTGCGAGCCTTGCAAGGCCTACGATTCCATTCTTGAAGCGACCGCCGCGAAATTCCACGAGATCAAAATCGGCAAGGCCAAGATGCATGTGCCGGGCCGCTGTCGCGAGATCAAGAAGACCCACACGTTTGAAACATACCCCACCACACATTTCTTCGCGCATGGTAAATTATTGCTGACGCGCGAGGGAGTCGTTGAGCCGGACGAACTCGCCGCGCTCATTTCAGACCACTTACTCAAGTAGGTCGGCGTTGCATCGTGAGTGCGTGAGCCCGGAAACTCTTCCTTGACCGCTGGATCGGGCGGCACCGAACAGTCGACCAGTTAGGAGACGAGCAAAGCATGAACAAGACGATTATCGGTTTGGTATGTGGCATGACCATGACCCTGTCCCTACCAGCCGGTGCCCATACGGACGAATATTTCGAATCCGTCCAGGCACCCCATGGCGGACAATTGCGCATGACCGGTCCGTTTCATATGGAGCTGGTCACTAAGGATGGAGACCTGACGGTCTACGTCACGGACCACGCCGACAACCCCATCAGCGTCGACGGCGGTGTAGCCAAAGCCAACATCGAGAACGGGTCAACCAGGACGCAGGTGAACATGCACCCGGTGGGAAACAATGTGCTCAGGGGCTCCGGCACTTTTCCGTTGACCCCCAATACCGTGGTCGTCGTCTTCATGAAGCTGCCGAATCAAGACGGCTATGCCGCCCGCTTCATGCCGCTCAAACCCAAACCGGACCCTAGCGAAAAATCCAAGGAGGCGACGTCGACCGACGGAGGCGAGCACCACCATCACCATCATCCGCCGAAGCATTGACGTCAGTTTGATCGATACGAACAGGCAGGCTGGTCAAAAAGGCCGTCCAGCAAGGCCGCAGCAAGCGAAGAGGCGAAGCGTAGATAGTTTTGACCCGGGCCCAGCCATCGTCTGTATGAACAGGCGTTTGCCCAGGCCGTACGCTGAGTCTCTAAGTGCCGCGAGAACACCGCTGGCGGGCTTTTTCAACAGCCTCCCGGGAGAACCAATCATGAAACATCTGCTGGGAAACATAGCACTGTGCGCGATACTGCTCGGGACGGTACCGGCCGACGCCCACAAGGCGAAACAGTCCGAGCCCGTAAAGGCTCTCCACGGTGGGCAATCACTTGCTGCGGGGCCGTATCATCTCGAGCTGGTCGCCAAGGACGGGGAACTGCTTCTCTATGTGACGGATCATTCGGACAAGGCCATCCCCACCGATGGAGCGAAAGCAAAAGCCACCATCCAGCAGGGATTTGAAAAGGCCACACTCCAAGTGGAGTTGGAACCATCCGGTGACAATCAGTTGAAGGGGACCGGGGAATTTGCGATCAATCCGGATACCGCCATCATGGTCTTCCTCCGGTTACCAGAGCAAGAGGCCTACGCGGCCCGCTTCACTCCACTCAATCCCAAAGGCGGAGCCGCGCAAACAAGCGAGCACCACAAGCCGAAACATTGATCAGAGTCTGCTCGATGCTGGGACTAAAGAAATGGAAAACATCGTGCGTATCTCCGGGCCGGCAGGTCTGCGCCTGATCAAGGGATTCCATGATGAACGTCTCCAGGGCGAATGGGAAGGGTATCGCTCGTCACGGCTGAATGCGCAGTATCGCGTGATCAACAAGGTTGAGGAGCGCGCGTCCTGCGGTGTCATCCCGCCGTCCTCGTATTTCCCGGCTGGGACGTGACCAAACAGTCCGCCGCCTAACCTCTCCGCAGCGGAGTTCGCCCTCACCCCGCGATTCCTGCACATGCCGTGACTATCCTTTCTGCGAATTCCACGTCACTTCCACATCACAAGACTCGTTGGATCTGTGGCTGATACAAATACTTCTGAAACCCTGCGAAGACCTTGCCGATCTCCTCGGGCCGGCCGAGATCGGCCACGGCATCGGCGATGGCGTTGTGGTACTTGAGCTTCAGTAACGGCGACAGCTTCTCTTGTGCGAGTTCCTCCACACCCACCCTCACATATTGAGCAAGAACAAAGTCCAAGAAGGCTTGCTGCTTGTGGTTGAAGTGAGCGCTGATCTCTACTTTGGCTCGAGCAGCGCGTTCTTCGCGTGTGAGCGGAGCCATGGCGTAAGCCACATGAGCCAGCACGTCGAAGAGATCGCTGTTCTCCGCATCGATGATGCGCTGCATCTCCGCCATCTGTTCGGCACTGAACCCTTTTTCAGCAAGCCCCTCTAGCAGCCTGGTGCGTGTATCGGGGCTACTCCAGAGCGCGCGGAGTTCGGCCTCGTTCCGGAAAAATTCCGGGAGCTTCCCAAACAGTATTTCCAGGAATTGCCGCGCCGATATGGGCGTGCCGTCCGGATGCCAAAAGGTAGTCACCACCATGTGTTGGATGGTACGGGCTTTTCCGTCGGCGAGTTTCACCTTCGCCTTCCGTTTGCACTTGCAGGGTCGCTTGCCGCACTTCGGGCAAGGTTCCCGATCACATTCGCAAGGCAGTCGACCGCAGACATAGCACGGTGGTGGAGGTTCTTTGATGCAGATACAGGGATGCTGTTGGCATGTTTTGCAGGGTTCCGGCTCGATCGGCTCTCCATCCCATTCAGGATCACTAAAGTGGTGGTGAGCCTTCACGAAATCGTAGATCGTGAAGTAATCCTTCCTATCGTACAACCGAGTCCCACGCCCGATGATCTGCTTGAACTCGATCATCGAATTGATCGGTCGCATCAGCACGATGTTGCGAATATTGCGGGCATCCACCCCAGTAGAAAGTTTTTGCGAGGTCGTCAAGATCGTTGGGATGGTTTTTTCGTTGTCTTGAAAATCGCGGAGGTGTTGTTCGCCGAGTCCGCCGTCGTTGGCCGTCACTCGCTGACAATAGTTGGGGTCTGTGCTCGTCTTCATCTGGTTGATGAGGTCTCGCACGGCCAGCGCGTGATCCTGCGTGGCGCAGAAGACCATCGTCTTCTCCTGCTGGTTGATCTGGCCCATGAAGATTTCGACGCGCTTCTTTTCTCGATCTTTGATCTCGATGATTTTATTGAAGTCGCTCTCCGTGTAGCGCTTCTTGGTTTCGATCTCACCCTCGATGAGTTGGTCGTCAGGTGTATAGACGTACTCGTCAAGGGTCGTAGAGATTTGCTTCACTTTGAAGGGAGTCAAGAAACCGTCGTTGATGCCGTCCTTGAGCGAGTAGATATAGACCGGTTCGCCGAAGTAGGCGTAGGTATCCACATTGTCTTTACGTTTTGGCGTGGCTGTCAGACCGAGCTGCACAGCGGGGGCAAAGTACTCCAGAATGCCGCGCCAATTACTTTCGTCGTTCGCCCCGCCCCGATGACACTCATCGATGATGATGAAGTCGAAGAAGTCAGGAGGATACTCACCAAAGTATGGCGTGTCCCCTGGTCCGCTCATGAAGGTCTGGAAGATCGTGAAGAATAGGCTCCCGTTCTTCGGCACCTTGCCCTTCTTCCGAATATCGTCCGGCTCGATCCGTACCAGCGCATCCTCCGGAAAAGCGGAGAAGGCGTTGTAGGCCTGATTGGCCAGAATATTCCGGTCGGCCAGAAACAAGATACGTGGCCGACGTGATGGCTCGCGGCTCAGATTCCAACAGCTGTGAAAGAGCTTCCAGGAAATTTGAAAGGCGATGAAGGTCTTCCCCGTGCCGGTGGCGAGCGTGAGCAGAATGCGCGGTTTGCTCTCTGTCATTGCCTGCAACACGCGCTCAACCGCAATGTCCTGATAGTAGCGGCTGGGGTGCGACCCGCCCTTATCTTCGAATGGGACTGCGGAGAAGCGATCGCGCCAGGCATTTTGTTTCGCGAAGGTCAGGTTCCAGAGCTGGTCCGGCGTGGGATACTGCGACACCTCCCCTTCCCTGCCGGCCTCCATGTCGACGCCGTAGATGCCTTGTCCGTTGGTGGCATA
Source organism: Candidatus Nitrospira nitrificans (assembly GCF_001458775.1). Lineage (NCBI taxonomy): Bacteria > Pseudomonadati > Nitrospirota > Nitrospiria > Nitrospirales > Nitrospiraceae > Nitrospira > Candidatus Nitrospira nitrificans. The sequence goes on along the minus strand of NZ_CZPZ01000023.1, from coordinate 149,933 downwards.
GGTGAAGCGAACGGCCAGCTTCCCCGCATAATGCTTCGCCTGTGCCACCCCCTCAGTCAGTTCTTCGTCCCAGGCTTTCGCTTCGATGACGGCCAGCTTGTGGTTGCGATAGACCAGCACATAATCGGCAATCAGCGGTTTCGCACGCCGTCCCAAACCTTCGATCCGGCCAAGCGTGATGGGATACTCGCGCAACACGCGGCTCCCCTCGACCACGCCCCACCCCGCAGCCTTAAGGGCAGGATCGATGTGCTCGGCTCTAGTCTCGGCTTCGTTCATGACCACTTCTTCGACTTCTTCGGCTTGTTCTGTCTTAGCATCTATTAAATTTTCTTCGCGTCCCGTTCAAAGTCCCCATCCACATAGGTCCCATGTCGAGCAACTATTAAGTATGGCTTAACGGTTGGGGCTTCAGCGAATTCGCTCATTCCACTGATCATCAGCCTGGACCTATGAGGTCCTAGATGCCTCCTTTACTTATTGCAGTGAGGATTTTCAGCTTCAAAGCTTCATCGTCTTCAACACCACAAAGGACGGCCTCAATCCACTCACCGAGCAATTCCTTCGAAATGTTGCCTGCAGCCACATGGTAGCTGATATTTTCTGAGTCTCGGATAAATCCATGAATGCTTCGCAAATAGCCATTCGAGAGCAACATTTGGGCACACAGCGTAATGGCAATTCGCTTATTACCATCCTCAAAACAGTGAAATTTGCATGCGCAGAAAAACAAATGTGTCAGCTTGCTATCAAAGGTCGGGTAGTACTCATCGTTCTGCATGTGCTGTAGGACGGCCTCCAGCTTATCAATGTCAAGATGACCGAACGAACCTCCGCCGCTGACGTCCACCGTTTTCCTGTGAATCTCAATGGCCTGCTCTATTGTGAGATACACCCAAGCCATTGTTAGCGGTCCTTCAGACGCTTCATCACGTCTTTGGCTTCTTCGAGCCGTTCCGCTAATTCCTTACTTTTCTCCCCAAGAAAGCGTTCAAATTCGTCGCGCTTCAGCGGAGTGACATATTCTTGCAGTTGGAGATGCAAGGCATCCCGAAACGCAAGGTCTCGACTGGCCATTTTTTGGCGAGCTTTTTGAATCAATGGTTCCCAGTGTGCTTGCGACTCAAACTTCGCAAACAACTCATCCACCTCCCAAGAAGTGAGCTTGCGTCCCATTTCATTGAAAGACCTAACCAGAGCATCGCCAAATCCACACTCGTATGCGGCGATCAGGTCGAGAACTTCCGAGTAAAAGGTGTCCCGAACGCTGGCGCGCTTATCCAGCCGCAACACCCGGCGATAGACCTGCGCCTTCTCACGGAAAATGCTCACATAGATTTTGTCTGTGTAGAGGGCATACTTGAACTTGCCCATGTCCACACAATCCTTCAAGGCATCAGTGAACTGCTGGCGGTAGTTGTCCTCGATGAACGCCGACTGGATAAAATCTTCGTCGCGCTGATTGATGTATTTTGTGCCGCCGCCGGTGCGCCGGTTGATGGTGTCAATGACGATGTCCAGAATGGCCTTGCGCAGCAGACCGGCTCGCTCGGATTCCGTCATGAGCATGGCGAGGTTGAGAAACGCGCGGAAATCAAGCACTCCCAGCCGGACCGTCTTCGCCGTGATCCCGAAATTGGTTTCGGGATCACCCAGCTCATGAATTGCTAACTTCAATATTTTCAGTCGGTTACCCGTCAGCACCTCATACCCATTTCGGGCCAGTTCTTCGGCATTCTGCTCCAAATAATTTTCTACCGTGCGAAGTGTGACCTCGAAAAACACCGCTACCTGCTCCTTAAGGACAACCGTCTTACCCTCAAACGGAATTCCGCGAATGCCTGCCGCCTTCTCAATTTCAGCGAGGGCATATGGGTTGTTCAGAATGTTTTGCCGGTCTATCGCTGAAGTGGTCAGGTCTTTACTCATTGGATGACTCCTACAGTTCTCCATTGAACGCCTGGTGCAGCAGCGACTTCTTCAACTCGTCCAGCGCGGCGAGCTTTTGCTGGTAGATGGCTTCGAGGCGTTGAGTTTTGGCCCTGAGTTGATCAAGCTGGCTTGTCATTCGTTTCTGTTCAGCGAGAGATGGCAAACTGATTGGGAAGGAAGGGAAGTCCTTAAGTGCGATGCGATCCACGGTCGCACCGCGCACCGTCTTGCTATCGAGAAACTTCCGAAAGGATGGCGAAATGTATTGATAGACAAAGAATCGAGGATCTATCCGCTTTCGATTAACGCGAACCAATCCCATACGTCTGCCGAGACAACATTCAAGCCCTTCTGGAATGATCGCCGCCTGACCCAGCCGTGTTTCGTATGAGAAAACAATATCGTCAGCCTGTGGCTTAACACGACGAGTCCAATGCCGGAAATCTTGTGGCGTCACATGCCGAGTTTCTCCGAGATTGATCCTTCCATCTTGGAGCGCGCTAATCCCCAAAAACACCGGGCCAACATCAACAGTTTTGGGAGTCGCATGCGGTCCGTCGAACACTTCTGCAACATCGCCAATCGGCACTACGGGGTTATCGACACGCTGGATAAAGACGGATTGGAGGTGGCTTTCGAAAAGAGCACGGGCGTTTTGGAGGTTCTGTTCGGCGGTGGCTTGGGCGGTGGCGATGCCCTCGAACGCTTTATCGAGGATGCTGACGATCCGTCGCTGCTCGCCAATTGACACGGGGAAAGATATTTCGAGAGGCGCAAGGTTCGTACGCGTTATTTGAGGCTGGGCTGCGCCAGTGATTGCTCTGGAAATGTCTATTCCACCACGAAAAAGGTATTCCAAGTAACGCATCTCAAGCGATCCGTTCTTGGGTCGCACCACCATCGCATTGCCAGTGATCCATGATTGCGGTGCAGAGATGTTAACCGAGCCACACGTCGCGCCACGGCAAGTGATTAGGAGCTGAGCCTTTTCATGATTGAATTGATTGTAACGGCCTATAACACCGTTCGCTCCATATACGGGATATGCTCCATCCTCAACCATCTCTTTTCCTGAGATGGTCTTTGGCTGATAGATCTCACAGAGGTCGCCCAAGGTTTTTGTTTCCCACCCCTTCCTCATAGCAACGCCCATGATTCAATTGACAACGGACAATTGAAAACGGACAACGACAAAGCCGAAAGCACTACCCTTGCTTCATTGTCCACTGTCCATTGTCCCTTATCCATTGCCAATGATCCCTTTGATCGAGAGCAGCACATCCGCACTCTCCGCATCCAGTTCAGCGATTTCGTCCATGATTTCCTGCGGACTGCGGTGCACCACTGCCTCGCCGCCATTCGGGTTCTTCACGGAGAGATCGAAGGTTTTTTGGTCGATGCTCTTGGCATCCAGCCTCCAACTTTTGGGCGAGTCGGCAAAGGTCTTTCGGAGCTTCACGAACTCGGCGAGGTCGTCGTCGTTGAGCGGGTTGGTCTTGCCAAGGCTACGGCCTGGGTCGAGCTGGTAGTACCAGACCTTTCTGGTCGGCGCGCCCTTCTCGAAGAACAGCACCACGGTTTTCACGCCCGCGCCCTGGAACGTGCCGCTCGGGCAGTCAAGAACCGTGTAGAGGTTACAGCTTTCCAGCAGCAGCTTGCGCAAGCTTACAGAAGCGTTGTCGGTGTTGGAGAGGAACGTGTTCTTGATGACCACGCCGCCGCGCCCGCCCGCCTTGAGCATCTTGATGAAATGCTGAAGAAAGAGAAAGGCCGTCTCGCCGGTGCGGATGGGGAAGTTCTGCTGTACCTCCTTCCGCTCCTTGCCGCCGAATGGCGGATTGGCCAGCACCACGTCGTAGCGGTCCTTCTCCTGAATGTCGGCGAGGTTTTCGGTCAGCGTGTTGGTGTGGATGATGTTCGGCGCCTCGATGCCATGCAGGATCATATTCATGATGGCGATGACGTAGGCGAGAGACTTCTTTTCCTTCCCATAGAAGGTGCGGGTCTGAAGTGCTTGGAACTGGGCGACGGTCAGGTTGGGCCGCGTACTGAGATAGTCATAGGCTTCGCACAAGAAACCCGCCGAGCCACAAGCCCCGTCGTAGATCTTCTCGCCTAGCTTTGGTTTGACCACCTGCACCATGGCGCGAATGAGCGGACGCGGGGTGTAGTACTCCCCGCCATTGCGTCCGGCGTTGCCCATATTCCTGATCTTCGCTTCGTACAGATGAGACAGCTCATGCTTCTCTTTCTGCGAGCGGAAGCGCAGCTCGTCGATGTGGTCGATGATCTCGCGCAGGTTGTAGCCGCTCTGGATCTTGTTCTTGATCTCCCCGAAGATTTCCCCGATCTTGTACTCGATGGTGTTCGGCCCGCTGGCCTTCTGCTTGAACCCATGCAGATAGGGAAAGAGTTTGAGATTGACGAAGTCCCGCAGGTCGTCGCCGGTCAGGGCTTTGTTATGGTCGAGCTTGCCGTCTTTGCCCTTGGGCGCGGCCCAGCTCTCCCAGCGGTAGTCCTTGTCCAGGATGAACTGTAGCGCTTCTCCTCCCAGTCTGGCTTCGTCCGCTTTGTCCTGTTCAAGTCCGTCGAGGTACTTGAGGAATAACAACCACGAGGTTTGCTCGGTATAATCCAGCTCGGTCGTGCACCCGGCTTCTTTCCAGAGCACATCGTCAATGTTCTTAAAGGCTTGTTCGAACATGCGGACGGTCTCCCACCAGCAGTAGGAAATTAGCGCCGAAGCTTACCTGTTTTTCCTAGAAGAAACCACGCCTTCTCTTGGGGAGGAAGTGCTGCCCTTCAACAGGCTTCAGGATGAGGCGTGAGGTGCTCGTCACAGACAAGCCGAGAGGAAGAGAGCATGGAAGGAGATCGGTGGCGCTTTAACATCATGATGCTATAATGTCTAAACGTCGCAAGAAAGGAGCGCCATGCCATCGGATACTCGCACGACAATCTATTTGAAGCCTAAAGTCTATCGAGCCCTCAAGGTCAAAGCCGCCACCACGGATCGGTCTGTCTCCGACTTGGTCAATGCCGCCGTGCTGGAATCTCTTCGAGAGGATGCGTTGGACCTGGAAGCATTTGAGCGCCGCGCGAAAGAACCAGCGCGCTCATTTGAGAAGGTTCTCGAGGAGTTGAAGCGTGACGGAACCTTATAGCCTCGTCATCAAGCGATCCGCCGAGAAGGAGCTGAAGGCGGTACCTTCAGGTGACCTCAAGCGGGTCGTCGATCGCATTCGAGGCTTGGCCCAACAGCCTCGGCCGTGGGGATGCGAAAAACTCTCGGGCGAATCCGAACGCTACCGGATTCGGCAAGGCGACTATCGCATTGTCTTCGGCATTGATGATGCCGCGCGTCGCGTTGAGATCGTGAAGATCGGGCATCGCCGCGAGAGCTATCGCTGACGTGTCATTTTGCTTAGGGCTCACCCCTGCGCTACGCCGCGTGGGACGCGGCCTTTTCGAGCAACTCATGGATCAAGGTTTGGTAGGGCTTCCGGCGCTTTGCCGCCATCTTCCTCAGCTGATTGAGCAATGTGGGGGATATCCGAATGGCAATCAGCTGTTTGGCCACGCCGCTGGTCGGTCTCCCGACTCTACGCATGCGCCGCAGCTGCTCATTGGTAGCCTCAGGGATATCGGAAAAATCAATCTGCGAGTCGGGCATATGCTTGGCGCTCCTTGCGACTCGACTGCCTCGCGCTGATGATGCGGATCGTTGGCTTCTCATGATCTGACCTCCGTACCGTGTACGCCACGAACAGAATTCGCCCCGCCACCGAACGACCTATGCGCTGGCGGCGAAGTTCGTGCAATGAGTGAGCGGGATCCTCCCCGTCCATAGCATTTGGATCGCCGAAAATTGTGGTCGCTTCTTCGAATGGGACACCATGCTTCTCGAAATTTGAGATCGCCTTGCCGATATCCCAGGTGAACACATACCTGTATATACAGGAAGTCTTCTGTCATACGCAAGAATCCGGCGCTGATGGTCGTCCGGACGTGCGAACTTTCGCCGAGGTGAGTGGGTTACTCGATGCCGGTCCGGCTCGTAGTAGATGACTGACGCAATAGGCACGTACGCCAATGCGGAAAGCACAGATGAAAAAGAAGAAAGAGGCAAAGGCTTCTTGCTTACCCTGCGTAGTCGAACGAGAGGTCACGGGTTTGGACGAGGCGGACGTTGTGGAGTGTTCCGCCTGAAACATGCCCGGCGAGGCGGTCCCAGATGGTCTTGGCGAGGGCTTCTCCCCTCACCGTTTCCGAGCCAAGCACCTGTCGGAGATCCTGCCGGTCAAACGGCTTGATGATCCGGTCTGCCGCCAATCGATCCAATGCTCCGATATCGGTCACCATGCCCGTCGCGGGATCGATCGTCCCGCGAACCGTCACGTAGCAGTCCCAATCTCGCCCCTGATGGCTTTCGTGGATCGCGTTGAACGAATATCGTTTTGAGACCGCAGCGGCGTCCGGCCCGTCGGCTACGGTGACTTCGGCATAGAGATCTTCGTCCTCACAGAGCCGAAGGGTATGGAGGGTGCCGATATCCCGTTGAGCAGCCAACTTCGTCCACAACACGTGTGCGAAATTTTCGGAGGTCGGAATCCGGTCTTTGAAGTAGGGCATGTCCAGGTTCAGGTTCTTGTGATCGAACTCTTCGATCACGTTCAGAAGCACCTGCTTGAGATCGAACAGATTCACGACCATGCCGGTCTTCGGGTCTATTTCACCGGAGACGGTGAGTTCGAGCAGGTAGTTATGCCCATGCGCGGGAGGATTGTAGCAACGCCCAAATACCGTGCGATTCTTTGCATCATCCCATTCCGGCCGCATATAGCGGTGCGCGGCGGCGAATTCAATCCGTTTCGTCAACAAGACAGGGGGCATGGTTTTCCGGTGCTACGCACCGCCCTTTAAGTCGGCAAGCCACTCTTCGCGCATCGTGCCGGATACAGGCGTTTCTTCTCGATAGTCGCCATGGGCGACACGGATTGTAACAGGTCGACTGAGATCCGCAAAGGTCTTGGTCATGGATGCGGTCGGTCGAAACTTTACGAAATGGACCGCGCTGATTTTGGTCTCATGGCTCCGGCCGCCTTCAAATTCGCCGAATACTTCCTCGCCGCCGGCGACAATGGCTACTTTTTCTCCGTGATCCAGCCCCATGAACTGATCGAGCCGTTCCTTGATCATCGCGTCCTGAGTGATCTCGATCAACAGGGTTGCGCTCAATTCGCCCGAATCCGGCAGAAGGGCATTGTACACATCCAGTTCATCCTGAACCTTGACCGGATCGAAAATCCGCTCGACGCGGATCATCTCCTGAATTTGGAACCGCACCGTTTCACGATTCTCGAATACCATCGTAATACAGGAGCCGACCGACAGGCGCCGCCGCTGCTTCAGCGCGATGATCTTCGCTCGAAAGGCCTCGCGCTGCCGCTCATATTCCTGGTGCGATATGATATCTTCTGGAGCGATTGCTTTCACCGAAAGTCCCCTCTCTCGTGATTCGTCCGGCGTGAAGCTGACTCCGGTCTCATGGTCGTCGTGGCAACCCATAGGCATCACGGACGATCTGAATCGGATGCAGCGTGCTCCGCCCTCCCACATGGTCCGACGCGCCGGCCTGATCCAACTGCAATCCGGCCAGGGGACAGTCCGACGCGATGAGATCCGCCGGCGTGCGCTCGACTGTTCGCATGGCCTTCCCGGCGATCTTCATCGAAAGCTGGAAGAACTCCGTCTTGGCCGACCAAGCGCCGTCATGCCCCGAACACTGTTCGATTACCTCGACTTGGGCGCCGGCGCACTCCATGAGCTCTCTGGATTTAAACCCGATATTTTGATCCCTCAGGTGGCAGGGAATCTGATAGGCGACTCGCCCTGGATTCTGCGTGAAATCGGTCGCCAACTGGCCGGTTTTTTTCATGGCCATCAGATATTCACAGACATCGAAGGTCCGCTCCGCGACCCGCTTCGTTTTCTCATCGCGAGAGAGTTCCGGATATTCGCGTTTCAACATCAAGCTGCAACTGGCGGTCGGAACCACCACATCGTATCCTTCGGCGACCAATGGGTACAATGACGCGACGTTGCTGCGGGCAGCCTGTTGAATCGCCTGGATATCCCCAATATCGAAGCTGGGCATCCCGCAACAGCGCTGCTCCGGAACCACCACCTGGACTCCGTTCTTCTCCAGCACTTGCACGGTTGCCTTGCCGACGTCGGTCGTCTGAAAGTTCACGAGACAACTGGCAAAGAGGGCGACCTTGCGGACGGGTGGATCCGTTGTGGCCGGTTTGGTTCGACGACTGAACCAGCGGGGAAACGTCTCTCCTGAAAAATGCAGGAGCCGGCGGTCCCGATGAATCCCCATGACTCGTTCCAGAAAACGGCGCACAAGCCTGTTCTCCAACAAACTGTTCGTAAGCGAGGCGGTGGCGCTGCCAAGTCTTCCGATCGCATCCGTCATGATCAACAGGCGATCTCGCCACCGCACGCCGCGCTCCGCCGCAAGACGCTTCTTCCAGGCGACCATCAAGTGCGGGAAGTCGATTTCGTATTGATGCGGCGGAGTATAGGGGCAATGGTTGAAACAGAGCTTGCAGTAGTAGCATTCGTCGACGACTTGATGGTGATCGGCCGGGGTCAGCTTGGCCACGTCACTCTCGCACACATCGATCCGATCCAAGAGCGTGTTGAACGAAGGGCAGAGATTGAAGCAGCGCCGGCAACCGTCACAGACCTCATAGATCCGCAGCGTTTCCTTCTCCAACTGCGTGGGATCGATCGGGGTGATGAGGCTGAGACCTTTCATTCCTCTCTCATTCCTCTTTCCAAAAATGACCAGCGGCCAGCCTTCGCCGACGGATTCCAGTCGCGTCGCCAAAAACTGACCGCTGAACGTGAACCGATACGCGCGCGTTAGCTCTTCAGAGTATCCAATCCCTTCTGAAACCGATTGGCATGGGACCGTTCGGCCTTCGCCAAAGTCTCAAACCACTCGGCCAGCTCGGGAAAGCCTTCGTCGCGGGCGGTCTTCGCCATTCCGGGATACATCTGCGTATATTCGTACGTTTCGCCCTCGATGGCGGACTTGAGATTCGCGTCCGTGTTGCCCATCGGCACGCCCGTCGCCGGATCTCCCACTTCTTTCAAGAAGTCCAGGTGCCCAAAGGCATGGCCCGTTTCCGCTTCCGATGTGTCCCGGAAGAGCCCACCGACGTCCGGATAGCCTTCAATATCCGCCCTCCGTGCGAAATACAGATACCGGCGATTAGCCTGTGACTCGCCGGCAAACGCGTGTTTCAGATTGTCGTGACTCTTGGTTCCTTTTAAGCTCTTTCCCATGTCATCCTCCTCGTTGTTCGAAGGCCCACCCTTACCCCCGCCGAGATTTCATCGCTAGCAAACCGGCAACTAAGATAGCGCAGCCGTCGTCGGAGGTTCAAGGGGCTTCGTGCCACCCGGTCCAGTTCGTGTTCGCGCGGCTGAGGTATGTTACACTCTCGCAGGGCAGACATACGAGGACTCTTATCCGCAGAGGAACCATATGAAGATTTCCAGTCGCCACGTCTTCTACCGAACGACAGGTGCCATCTCATTGTTTGTCCTCCTTCTGGCCGGTTGCGCGACAGACACCTATCAACGACGAGCGGAGGTCATGAAGGACCACGTCGAGACCTTCTACACGCACCTGAAGGCCAATCGAGTGGCCGCGGCGGTTCATGAAAACGAACAGATCGAAGCCATGGCCGACCAGATGGCGGACACCGTCAGGAAACAGGGTCGGTTGCAGGGGACGTCGCAGGTCGAGCGGGAGTTCGCGCTGATGAAAACGGCTCGAGGAACGGCCGCTCAGAACTGGATTGCGTTGGGACAATATTTCGCGATCAAGCAGCAGCCGGAGAAAGCCCGTGCATCCTATCAACGTGTGGTCGATACCTACACCGATCCGACGGAACGGACCTACCAAGAACAGGCTGCTCGAGCGTTGAAAGACTTGGAGATGCTGTCAGAGCCCTCTCCCGACTCGACTCGCTGATCGTTGCGAATGAGCGCGCTATGAGGAGGCCTTGACGACGGCCATCCCTTGATTCGAATGACCCACTCGATACCGTTCACCATGCTCCTACTGGTCCTCTGCGTTGCAGAGGCGGGATGTGTCCATCGGATCCAAGTGCGGCCTCTTCCCATCGGCGTGTCGTCCATCACTATCCATCGAACCGTTCAGCCCGTGATCAGTCCGATTGCGATGGAAGGCGCGGACCATCGGCCAGGCATCGCTTTGCTCGAATGGTCGCATCTTGACCTGAAACAGGCGGTCTTCCGATACCTGCAACAACGAGGCACTTTCACTTCAGTCTCGCCTGACCCAGCCGACTTGACGCTTCGTGTGGCCACGAAATTGAGACTGACATCTCGCAGCGGCCTCTATCATTATCGAATCCTGTTACAGGCAGAGGTCAGCGAAGACGCCCGGCTTATCAAATCCTATCGTGCCGAGCACACGGCAGCGGGATCATCAGCGCGGTGGGTCACAGCATCGGACCGCGACCCCATTGAAACCGCGCTCCGGGGAGCATTGGAAGACTTAATGAGACAGATCGAGGAGGACGGAGCAATCTACCTCGGGCGAACAGAGCAGCCGTTACAGAGACCGTCCCATGATAAGGATACGCCGTCAACCGGCCGCTAAGCCTTGGGCCATGGTCTCAGCTGTGCGAGAATCAGTCTTTTTGCTCGGATCTTCCGCCAGGGCTTCCACGTACTCAGGGCAATCAAGGCGGAAGGCTCGATCTCCGAACGCAACATTATAGAAGTCGCAATGATGCGGCTGGTCCGATCCCGCATAGGCATGCGGGCGGAAATGCTCGCAGGAGACGCACATGCGCGCAATGGGAATTTCTCCTTGCAATTGAAGCGCGCGAATCAACTTCACGAGCGAGCCAAGAAGAGCGACCTGCTCCTGCACCGACAAATTCTCGGTCGCAGAGGCCAGAATCTCGGGCCATCGGTTTTCCACATGACCTGCCTTCGCCCCAAGGGACGTGAGGTGAACCGTCACGACGCGGTTATCGATCTCCCGACGGCGCCGGCGGACCAATCGCTTACCCTCGAGCGTCCGGATGACTTCAGAAGCAGTCGGCAGCTTCACCGAGAGTTCACGGGCAATCGTCGAGACGGTAGCCGAATGATTCGGCCGAGAGCGGAGAAATGTCAGCACTTGGATTTGCAAGGGACCAATGCCTTGCCGTCCCTTCCGCCGCCAGGCACGGCTCTTCATCGCCAGCCCGATTTTTGAAAGCCCTGTCACCAAACGATCTGGGAGCGACTCTTGATCGATCTTCATTAAGGCGGTCATACGTTTTCCTCTCTTGTTGACCCGAGAGGGTGTCAGTCTATTGCGCCTTCTTCCCGTCCGTCAAGCCTGTTCGGCCCGCCATGGGCCACCCCCTACTTTTGATGTTCAGCGGACCACCAGCACTCCACAGTGGGCATGCTGCACCACCCGGGTTGACACGCTGCCAAGCAGCACGCGGCGGATCGCACCCAACCCTTTCGCTCCGGTTACAATGAGATCGACCTTCTCTTTTTTGGCCACGGCTAGAATTTCGTCCGCCGATTTCCCCAGCCGTAAGGCTTCACGTATCTGGAAGCCTGATTTCGCAAGCTTATCTCCGTAGCGCTGCACCAGTGTTTTCCCGGTTTCTTTCACTTCCGGATACTTAAAGTAGGGCACCGCGTGCATCACGGTCACCATGACCGGTTCGCGATCCGGACCATCAGGTATCGGATTGACTGTGCGAAGAAGAAACTTGACCGCCTTATTCGACGCAGCGGACCCATCGACTGCCAGCATCATATGCCGGACGGGGCGAGGGGACTCTTTCACCACCAGTACCGAGCAAGGAGCATGGTGGATGGCATGATTCGAAATGCTCCCCAGCATGAATCGATCCAAGGCATCCAAGCCTCGAGCCCCGATCGACAGGAGTCCGACCCCACGCTGCGCATGCTTCATAATCGTGGCTGCCACCCCGCCCTGGTCGGTCGTCACGGTCCCGCTCAAGCCGAGCGTCGACAACAAACCCTCCGACTCTTTTTGGGTGGACTTGGCCGCCGCTTCCATCCGCTTGACTTCGGACTGAATGTACCGTTCAGTCCCGACGATCATCGGTTGGATCAGGAAGGGAGCCCGAAGGCTCGCCACATCGACGACATGCAGCACACGCACGACCGGCTGCACCGCGAACGGCATTGCCGCCAACCATTCGATCGCCCACTTGCCATGTTTCGATCCATCAGTTGCCGCGAGAATCTTCATATCGGATATCCTTTGTTCGACGAGTTAGCCCACATTATTCATGACAGTTCGTCGCGAAATCGCCAAGCCGCGTCGTGAGACCGGCGCGCGGAGCCCAGAGGACCTGAGGCATACTCGTGCAGTACGTCGAGGGTCCGAGGGACGAGCCCGCCAGCCGCAGGCTCGTCGGAACAGCGGATCGGCGATTGCAGCCGAAGTGTTCATGAATAATGTGGGCTCGATCCATGTTGTTCAACAGACGGTGCCGAACCGTTCTCGAAACGCCTCCGGAGACAGGCCTGTCAAAGCGGCATAGCGGCCCAGCGCGTCCTGATTGTTCACGTCGGCTTCCGTGAGTCGAATCATGTATTGCCGGGCGATCTGGTAGGACTGGGATTCGATATCCACCATCCTCACTTTGGTCCGTCCGGTGGAGGAATCCACCATCTGCGTGAATGGGATCGGAGTGAACCGTCCGTTTTGAATCGAGACCATGGCCGATGTCCCGCCGTCGAGCAGGTACTGAGCGGCGCAATAGCCGAGATCGCGCGTGTATTCGATATCGTATGGAATTGGGTCGGCGCAACGGAGCTCATACCCCACGTTCTTCGCCACCAGACTGACGGCAAGCCCCAACTGACGGAGCTGCTTCGTCAGCTCACGCCGCAGCACGTCACCGATGTCTATCTCGCTCATTCGTAGATGGCCGTGTTCGTCTCGTTCGACATGCTCTAATCCACCAAGATCTCGAGGATCAATGATTTCGATCAGCCCTTCGGCCAGCACCGCGACTCCATCGGCCCGACCATGTTCAAGCCGCTTGATTATGGCTCCCATCAAGAGATCCACGACCCATTGAAGTCCGACCGGCCGGTCTCGAAACTCCTCCGGAACGATCGTCAGGGTGGCGCCGGCCGCCTTGCCGATGCCCAAGGCCAGGTGGCCGGCCTTGCGCCCCATGGTCACGACCAAATACCACCGCGTTGTGGCGCGGGCATCGACCATGAGATTCTTCACGATTTCAACGCCGATGTGACGGGCCGTTTGAAACCCGAACGTCGGAATTCCAAAAGGAAGATCCAGGTCGTTGTCGATCGTCTTGGGAACATGGACGACTTGTAGTCGACCGTTAGACCGTTCCTCCAACTTCATCGCTGAAAACGCGGTGTCGTCTCCGCCGATTGTCACCAACCGAGTGATTCCGAGGCTCGACAGTCCGAACAAGACATTGTCGAGCAGCTCTGTACTTTTCGTCGGGTTCGCGCGCGACGTACCCAGGTAGGACCCTCCTCGAAAATGGATCCGGCTGACGTCTTCGATCGACAGCGGCCGGACCTGTCCCGTGCCCCCTTCCATGAGCCATTTGAACCCATCGATGATTCCGAGCACATCCGCGCCGCCGAGGATGCTGCGGATCGTCGCCGCGTTGATCACGCTATTGATTCCGGGCGCGGGCCCGCCGCCGACAAGAATGCCGACCGTCGTTCGCTGATCCGTCATCGATTGCTCTCCCTACAGAGGGTTCCACCGGTCTCCCGGCTTTTTCATGATCTGCGGCATGGTTGTATACTCCATCTCGTCGAGAGGCAAGGGGTACGGCTTGAATTACTCCGGCAGGTCTTCCAGGCCCACATGGGCGCGAAGACGGTTGTACTCGAACGCCGGTCGGCCACATCGCTGACGGCCCGGATCATGCTGGGCCATTTCATCAATGAGGGCACCGACCTTGCCGCGCGTGGCGGCGGATGCGGCGGCATGGCGTGGCGTCTGCCCGCCGAGCGCGAGGTGGGGCTGATCCGACCATTCCAAGTAGGCTTTTTCCAGGAATTGGTTGAGCAGCGTCCGGTCTTCCTCCGGCGGCACGACCACCGGCGGCGGCTCATCGGACATGAGTTCGGCTATCGATAATTTCCGCGCGGGTGGCACGAGCGTCTCACTGCGGAAATGCAGTGAGAATCCAAAAGAGGCCGCGAGTCGATGCTTGATTTGGTCGAGTCGCGCCGGGCTATCGCATTCCACGATGAGCTGAGACGACGTCAGTGTCACCTTCGCGACGATCGCGTCGGTCCCGCCGCTCAAATCCCGCTGGACCCATGTGCGAGCCGGAGGGATTTCGTCGCTCTGGCCTTGTCCGCCGGACTGCGGCGCCACCTGCTCTGATGCAAACTCGCTCATCTCGGACAACCCATCGCCGAAGAACCGATACTCATGGTGATCGTACAGGGCCACCGCATAGAGATAGGGCCGGCCATCGGGGCGGCGATAACGAATATGGACGACGGCGTCCACCAACGCGTCCGTGCGGAGCCGCGCGAATGCCCAGAGAAACATATACCCGAAACGCTTGGTAAACTCCCTCCACTCCCCTAACGCAAAGGATCCGGTGGTCATCTCCATGTCTCGGCGCCATTCCGCGGTCATCTCGATCAGCGCCTTCGCATCGGCCTGAGACAAGACGATTCCGCAGCCCGCCCACACCGCGTTGCCTGATCCGCCGCCGTCCGGAGCGACGACGAGGCGGGTCAGCAACACCTGGCCGGCCGCAAGGTCGCTGATGGATTCATGACCGGGAACCACAAATGCGGTTCGATCTCCGAGCGATCGCACGGTGAGCTGTTCCCCGGGCCTCGGCGGGGAGGTCGGTTCCAGCATGTCGAGATAAGAATGTTTCAAGGGATCGAGCCACCGGCGCTCCTCTTCGGGGATATGTTCGGTGATGACGTCCCGCAACTGTTCGATCAGCGTCAATTGCCCGTCTTCAGGATAGTAGTCGCAGAAGAGGTACAGTTTCGCGAGTTCCACTTCCTGCTCCAGCGGCGCGACGATTCGCCCTGCTCCGCCTTCCAAATACGAGTTGAGCGCGCGTGCGTAGGCCACCTCGCGTTGCATTCGAAATTCAGGCTTGAGGGAGAGGCGTTCCAAGCGCGCGAGGAGCGCGTCAAGAGGCGCGGGCCGGGGAGTCCAGAACCCCGTTGCTTGTTCACTCGCGAGCTTCATGTATTTCTTCCATGACGATTGCCTCGGCATCAAGCCAGTCTCGAAACGCGTTGCCCTCTTGACGGCCGCGCCGTTCCCACAATTCATACGCTTTCTGCGAGATCCGTTCCCACATGCCGTCCGGTCGTTCAATGGGTTTCGCGGCTCGACCGATCTTGGGGGCGACTCGGCCTTTCGCTTTACCGGTTGTTGTTTTTCGCGTTCGCATGACTTGCTCCTGGGTTAAACATTGGTCGGCATTGATAGTCCCGAGAAGACACGACGATGGTCTGGCGGGAACTTCGGGCTCCGCACGGTGAGAACAGGGCACGAGGATCTCCGCAGGACGGACTCCGCGACACTGCCGAACAACGCATGAGACAACCCCCGGCGGCCATGCGTCCCCATCACAATCATGTCAACCGATTGAGCTCGAGCCGCATCAAGGATGGAATCGACCGGCAGCCCCCCCGCCATCCGGCAGTCGGACGCAAGACCGAGGGACGTGAGCGCGGAGACGAGATCCGATAACCGTTTCGTGATGGCTGTCTTGCTCGATTCCCGCTGGGCCATATGGGGCAGCGTAAAGTCCAACCCGTACGACACCGGTTCGAGTACGTGAAGAAGCGTCATGGAGAGGTTCGCCCGTTGCGCGATCAACGCTCCATATTCCAGCGCGCCAAGAGAGCACTCTGAGAAATCGACGGGCACGAGCATTCTCGTGACCGAGACTTTCAGATTGTCCTCTGCCCGCTCTTTCGCCGCCGGGACCGTCAACACGGCGCAGGGCGCCGTCCGAATGATTCGCTCAGCGGTGCTTCCCAGCAAAACGTGCTCAAGACCGGTCTTGCCTCTCGTTCCAACCACGATCAGATCCGCTTCTTCAGCCCCTGCGACGGCTATGACTTCTTTACTCGGGATTCCGGTTGCGATGCGCGACCGGACTGATAGCCCGAGGCTACGCGCCCGTGCTGTGACATCCACCAGTCTGGTCGTTGTTTCCTGCATCAATTCATCGAGGTACAATCGATTCACCGCATAGTCCGGGTTCATCCCCGGCGGAAACTCCAGCACGCTCATCACGGTCAGCGAGGCCCCCCACGATCGGGCGAGCGCACAGGCATAGGCCTCTGCCCGCGCCGATCCCTGTGACCCGTCGGTGGCAAAGAGAATGCTCAATCCCCCTGCAGGCACAGTCACACCGCCTCTGCGTTCAATAGAAGCAACTCTCCGCTCATCGTCGGGTGAATCGAGCATCGAAAGACGTGCCTGCCTGGTCGCGTCATGTCGAATCGGATCGTGGCGTCCCGTTTCGGATCGAGAAAGACACCCCCCACCCCGCGTCCATACACGATCACCCCGTCTTTTTCAATCTGCGTCGGAATCCCTTCGAACATGGTCGAGCTGAAATCATGTCGCTCCGCGTCTTCATTCCGCACCTTGATGACCGTGGGAAACCCCAAGCGCAACGAGCTTTGCTTCGTCACGAAACGAAAATCCTTGATCGTCACCTCCACCGTTTGTTCCGATTGCGCCAGCAGGGTTGCGCCATAGATCCAGGCCAGACACGTCATGGATAGAACCATCCCCACGCTCCGCCACCGAACCTGATTTCCTCTCATATCATGCTCTCCTCTCTCTGTTCGTCAACGCGTTGATTTTTGCCGTGGGGCGGATGTGGGAAGCGGCACGGTCAAGACGGGACATCCGGCCGTGCGAACGACTTTTTCCGCCGTGCTGCCGAAGAAAATCTTGTCCACGCTGCCGGACCGGCCGCCGTAACTTCCGATCACGACCAGATCGATATCCCCCGTGCGCGCAACTTTGGCGATCTCGACAAAGGGCGCTCCCTCCACGATCAGGCGTGTGATCTTCACATCCAGGGCTACTTTCGACTCCAACAACTGCCTCACGTTTAGACGCGCATGATGGCGTAAACGGCGGCGCTGTGGCGCGGCATCGGACGGAACAGCCAGCAAACCCAATCGATTGAATGCGGCAAGCGCGCTGGTGTCGATCACGTGCAGAACAAGCAGTCTCGCCCCACACAGCCGCGCGACCTGACAGGCAACCCTGAATGCTTCGTCTGAACAGGGGGAGAAGTCCACAGGAACCAGAATGGCCTTGAAGAGATCTCTCTCATATTCCATGCACGATCCTCCTGACCTACGATTTGAGCTTGAGCAAGGGCGATGCCACCCACGAAGAGCTTCCGGAGATAATGAAGAGGTTGGAGAAACCACTGATTTGCAGTTGGTTCCTTTCGTGATCAGCTACTGGCTATGGAGCCACGTCTGGAAGCAGGGGCTCCCTGCTACAGCAGCCATTCGCTCCCTGTGGCAGAAGGCGCCATAGGATGTGACGCGTGAGAAGTGAAAAGTTGAGGCGAGAAACAAGTGTCTCTAAACCGCCCCGGATTCCTTTCACATTTCACGTTTCACGTTTCCCGCCTAGGACGGCATTGGACTTGCTGAAGAGCATCTATCGAGGGGAAGAAGAATGACACGCGCGCAGTGGCTCCTCATGGGAGCAGTAGGATTGGGCCTGGCGATCGTGATCTATTTTGTCTTCTTCTGCCCTGCAGATTGTCGGTAAACTAGAAGGAGCGGGATGGCGACTGCCGCAGACCTGATGACCCTGAACATTCCCCGAAGCGACAGACACCGCACAGTGGGAGACATGGTCGCGGCGCTTCGAGACCATACATGGGACGAGGTGGGGCATATCTACCTTGTTGATGATCAAGCCACGCTCGTCGGCCAGGTTCCGATCGAGCGACTGCTCCAGGCGAAGGAACAGACCTACCTAGCGGAACTCGAAGGCTCCCCTCCAATCGAAGTCTTTCCTGACGATGCGGCCGAGACAGTCGCGCTGCGCGCGGTCGAACGGCATGACGCCGATGTGGCCGTCATCGACAACCGTCGCCGGTTGTTGGGCGCCATTCCGATCGGAAGGCTCTTGGCCCTGCTGCATGAGGAACATGTGGACAATTTCTTGCGAATGGGCGGCGTAAGCCGAATGGACCATCTCCATTTGTCGCTCACCGCGCAACAGACGCTCACCGCTGTGCGCTCGCGTCTTCCATGGTTGATGGTCGGCCTGGGCGGAGGATTCTTGGCCAGTGGCGTGGCCTCGGCGTACGAAACCTCGCTGAAGAACGAAGTGGCCCTCGCGTTCTTTCTTCCCTTGATCGTGTATATGGCCGATGCCGTCGGCACCCAAACGGAAACGGTCTTAGTGCGTCGGTTGGCCTATGGAAAAGTGTCGTTGTGGGAACAATTAGCGAAAGAATCCGTGATCGGCGCATGCATCGGCGCGATCGTCGCAAGCGTGGCAAGCGGAGGATTGTGGCTCTGGAACGGACATCCGGCCTTGGCGATGGTCGTGGGAGCCTCGCTGGGGGTGACTGCCGTCGTCGCCACCATAATGGCCAGCCTCCTGCCCATGGGATTGGCGCGTCTCGGGGCGGATCCGGCTCTAGCCAGCGGCCCGGTGGCGACCGTTGTGCAAGACATTTTGAGCGTGGGCATTTATCTGATGATTGCGACGGCCTTGCTGCCCCTATGATTCATATGTGAGCGGACAGCAAGGCCGTGACAGAAAGGGATGCTTATGAAAATCTTGCTCGCAGTCGATGGTTCCGACAACTCGTATGAAGCCGTGCGCGCTTTGAAATACCTGGCTCGTGCCGAGAAACTGCACATCGTGCACATACTCGATGTCCCGAGTCCAGCCTATCCCATGATGATGCCGGAAGTGGCACAAGAACTGTACGAGACGGTTGAGCGCAACATGCGCGATGACGGAACTCGTTTATTGGATCGCATCGTGTCGTTGCTCCCATTGGATGCCGGACCGGTGATGAAGCATTTGGTCGTCGGATCTCCGGTGGATCAGATCGTGGCCTTGGCTGAACAGCAAAAAATAAATCTCATTCTGTTGGGCGCCCGAGGCCTTGGACCGGTCAAAGAACGGCTCGTTGGAAGTGTCTCGCACCGAGTGCTGACATTCGGGCCCGGCGCGAAACTGATTCTTCCCGGCCCCTTGAAAGCGCTTCATCATATCTTGCTTCCCCTGCAAGGGAGCTATGATGCAGACCACGCGCTCTCCTTCCTTCAACAGAAGCCCTTTCGCCATCCCCCCACGATTACGCTGTTCACCGTTCTTCCCCATACCAGGCCACCCTGGCCGGTCGATGCGGTCTCGGCCGAGCACATGGAAACCCATTCCCTCGGCAAAGCGAAGGACTTCCTTGAAGATATAGCCGCCAAGCTCAAAGCATATGGCTACCAAACCCGCGTGGCGACTACGTTAGGCACCCCGGTCGAGGCAATTCTTCAGGAAGCCAAAACCTTGAATCCCGACCTTATTCTCGCGGGATCCCGTGGACGTCGCGGCATCACCCGCATGGTGCTCGGCAGCGTATCCCATGCGTTGTTACACCAAGGGACCTATCCACTCATGATTTTCGGCTGATTGTCGAAAGGGTGTACACCATGCCGATGTATGACTATAAGTGTCTCGATTGCGGGAAGGAATCATTGATCGTGGTAACATTGAAAGAGCATGCTGCAGGCGAGGTCGCTTGTCCTGGATGCGGAAGCAAGAAACTGCAGCAACTGTTCAGCCCATTCATCGCTCGCACCACGAAGAAGAGTTAGCAGCGTGTTGAAAAAGTCCGCCAGCGGCGTTCTCGCATCGTTCAGAGCCTCAACGTACCCCAGAGGGTACGCCTCGGCCCTTCTCTCGCTGCGGCCTTGCTGGACGAACTTTTTGAACACGCTGTGCGTTTTTCTCGCTCCAATTAGCTTGGCGCTGCTGTCCCCCATATACGCCCAGGACTATCCTCCAGACCGTACGCGCGGGAAAGCCGTGTACGAGCGGGATTGTCAAAGCTGCCATGGACCGAGCGGTCGAGGCGAGGGACCTGCCGCCGCTTCCTTGAAAGTGCCACCGACCGATTTTCAGCGCTTTCGGTCGTTCCTGAAATCCGATGAAGAGTTGCTGCGAACCATCGAACATGGTGTGGTCTTCAGCCCGATGCATTCCTGGCGCGGCCAGCTCACCGACGGAGAAATGCAAGACGCCGTGGCGTACATTCGCCTTCTGTCGCAACAAGGGCAACAATCGGTCCACTAAGGTGATGCTACGATTCTGTTTGCCATAGAGAACTATATTCAGCGGTTTCAGGCACGCGGTCTTCCCATTACTCTGGCCACTATTCGCTGCCCCACTCGGCTTGATCATCAAACTCGGCCGAACCGCGCAGGTGGACGGATTCCTGAGTCCCTGTGAGCGCTTGAGCCTATGCCGCTCGGATTTCCATGGCTTTGCCACGCTTAGCCCGGACAGTCGACCGTAGATCTAACATCGAAGGAGACCCAAGATGAAGCGTTTCTCCATATCGACCGTCTTTGCGGGAATGATCATCCTCATCGGACTCCCCGCCTCATGGGCCGAGGCGGCAGGCTCATCTGCATCCACCGCGACGTCGCTCGCGGTTCCCCTCTGCAAGAGCCCTTACAAACAGAAGTCCGTCCCTGCCAAGATGTTGGAAGCCCTCGTGCGTTCGCACGAACGATGGGTGGAATATCGAGGCAACCCGGATGCCAAGCGGATGGAGCTCTGCCAAGCGGACCTGAGCCGGACAATACTCGCGGGAGCGAGTCTCGAACGGGCCGATCTGGAAGGCACAGTTCTGCGCCAGGCGAAACTGTCCAAGATCAACCTCGCTCAGGCCAGCCTTGCCGGGGCTGACCTCACCAAAGCTGTCCTCGAAGACGGCAATCTCTCTGGTGCCGATCTACGCCGTGCCCGGTTCACTGGAACAAATCTCTCCCGTGCCATCGGCGATGAAGCTGCGCTCTTTGACGCAGTCTTGGTCGGCGCCAAACTACGCGAAGCCTCGTTCGAGCGGGCGCAATTGGAGGGTGCCGATCTCACTTCTGCCGACTTGACCGACGGCAACTTCGTCGAGGCGTATTTTTACGGAGCAACCCTGAAAGGTGCGATCCTGGTAAATACTGATCTGACAGGCGCCGACCTGCGCCGCTCCGTCCTGACCAATGCGAATCTGCATCGAGCTACTCTTCATGGCGCGCTGCTGGACCATGCGCAATTGGAAGGAGCCCGCCTCATCGAAGCCGACATGGAAAGCGCCTATCTGGACGAAACGAATTTGCGTGACGCAAACCTGAAGGGAGCGATTCTTCGCGGCGCAGATCTCCGGTACGCGGACTTGCAGGGGGCAGACCTGCAGGACGCCGACTTGGAAGGAGCCAACCTCGAAGAAGCTGCTCTGGGCAAGGCGGATCTGCACTCGGCGAAACTTCGAATGGCTATTCTCCATCATGCCGTCCTTGATGAGGCCAATCTCATGGACGCGAACCTCAATCGCGCGGTCCTGATCGGGGCCAAGGGATTGCGCATCAACTTCATGAACGGCGATCTAAGCGACATCTACGCTCCGAAATCCTCTTTCCAGTTTGCACAATTCAACAGGACCCATCTGGAATCGGCCAATTGGGTCGGCGCAGATCTTCGCGGGGCGAATTTCAGCCACTCCAACATGACTCACGCCAATCTTCAGGACGCGAATCTGCAAGATGCCATCTTTGTTTCCGTCAATTTGAGTGGTGCTCGACTGGACTCAGCCGACTTGCGTCGCGCGACCTTCACGGGCGCCAACCTCTCGTCCGTCATCGGTCTCACGCAGCCCCAACTCAATGCCGCCTGCGTCGACGAACGGACCAAATTACCGCCTGGTCTCAATCGTCCCGCTCCCTGCAGCTCTATTAAGAAAGAGGTGCGATGATTACAACGACGGACTTGCCACGTTGCTGCTGGACTTATTGACCGAAGAGGAAGCGGACGACCGACGCAAGGTGTTTGATATCGGCTGCTGGCAGATCGGCTGTTACCGACGAGAGGCCGGCTGGAAGCAGAACCTCGGCCCCCGCATCTGAAGATCGGATATTTCAGCGCCCGCGAAGAACCAGGTGCGTGAGAACAGGTGGCGGAGCATGCGACGCAGTGGTTCCGGCACTACTTGCACCTCACACGTAACCACCTTTCCATCAAATCGCAATAAAAGCCTTCTCAATACAGGGGCTGGTCAGCTAGCGAGTGATGGATTAACCCATTCCTAAGGCCGCTCGAGCATTTGACATACGCCATTGTTTATATCAAATTACCCCCGTCTATTTGACATAGCGAGGAGCCTTAGTTCAAATCAGAAAGACAAAGCCGGAAAACCTATGAATATCAGTGAATTCAAAGCAGGAGAGCCCGAACAACAATACGAATACCGGAGCTTTTTACCCACTTCGATTAACCGGGAATGGATCGTGTCCAATCCGGAAATCCTCACTCTCCTAGAAGAGGCTAATCGTCGGATTGGAGAGTTGAACGCGTTTTCTCAGCTCATCCCGGACGTCGATTTCTTCATCCGAATGCACATCACCAAGGAGGCCACCACCTCCAGCCGCATAGAGGGCACGCAAACGAATATTGAAGAGGCATTGGTCGGCAAACTCGATGTTGATCCGGAAAAACGAGATGACTGGCAGGAGGTACACAACTACATCGAAGCGATCAATTTTGCCATCGAAGAGTTGAGCCGTATTCCCCTATCCAACCGTCTCTTGCGGGAGACCCATGCGATGTTATTACGAAGTGTGCGCGGGAAGCACAAACAGCCTGGAGAATTTCGCACCAGCCAAAACTGGATCGGCGTCAGTCTCAAGCACGCCACATTTATCCCCCCCCACCACCAACATGTGCCAGACCTCATGAGCGATCTCGAAAAGTTCATGCATAACGACCAAATTCATGTTCCGCACTTGATCAAAGTTGCGCTCATACATTACCAGTTCGAGACTATCCATCCATTTCTTGACGGAAATGGGAGACTGGGCCGCCTGCTCATCGTGCTCTATCTCGTCGGTTTCAACCTTCTGCAGAAACCCGCACTGTATCTCTCCGATTTCTTTGAGCGTCACAAGGGCGAGTATTACGATCAACTGATGGCTGTCCGAACGACACACAAGTTAGAACCGTGGCTGCGGTTCTTTCTATTTGGCATGCGAGAGACGACCGCCCTCTCCATCCAAGTGTTCAAGGATATTCTGGCGCTGAAAGAACGCATCGAACGCAAGCACATGCCAACGTTCCATGCTCGCCGCCAGATCAATGCACAGACACTCATGCTATCGCTCTACAGGTCTCCAGTGACCACCATTAAGATGGTGACTGGCCTCATCAAAGCCGAAACCAACACCGCCGCCGCGCTCATCGACGACTTCGTCAAGCTCGGAATTTTGAAAGAGTTCACCGGTCAGAGACGTAACCGCCTCTTTATCTTCGACGACTATGTGCGGCTGTTCAGACGGTAACCTACTCCATCGTCCTGGTCCCATTGCACCTCTTCGAAGAGCCCGGAACTCTAGAACAGATGTCGGAACATGCCGGCGGGTGGTTTCACCAATACCTGAAAGCAGCGTGAGATTGGGAGGATCAGAACGAGAACAGTCCCCGGTTCCCTGAGCCGGAAGTGCGATAATCCACGAGGTCACCCACTCGGCGAGAGCAGGAAATCGAAGTCGGCTTTCGTCAGGACGCCTTGTCCGGAACCCCGCACCACGCCGGCCATGACCGCATCATACAACTCGAGCTTGCGCTGTTTGAGCGCCACCATTTTCTCCTCGATACTGTGGCGCATGAGAATCCGCACGATCGAGACCGTCTGCCGTTGCCCGATGCGATGCGCGCGGTCCGACGCTTGACGCTCCACCGCCGGATTCCACCAGGGGTCCAGATGAAAGACATAGCTCGCTCGGGTAAGATTCAGCCCCTGCCCTCCCGCCTTGAGACTCAAGAGAAACACGCTCGGCTGTTCACCGGTCTGAAACGCCATCACGCGGGCCTTGCGCAGAGTCGGTGCCGTGGACCCATCCAAGCGATGGTACGGCAACCCATGGCGGATGCATGCTTCCTGCACGAGGTCCAGAAAGCTGGTGAATTGCGAGAATACCAGGGCGCTGTGCCCCTCATCGCGCAAGACCTGGAGCCGCTCCACCAGGAAGCCGAGCTTGGGGGAGGTCTCATCGGTTTGCTTCGTAAGGAGGCGTGGCGAAAGACAGACCTGCCGCAGCTTGAGGATGGCCGTGAGCGCGATGAGCTGCGCCTGCCCGGAGGTCTTGGTGCGATAGGCGTCGTCGATCGTTGAGCGAACCTGATCGACGGTCTGTTTGTAGAGCGCCTTTTGCCGATCGGTCAACTCAAGAAACACTTCATGTTCGATTTTCGGCGGCAGGTCCTGAAGGATCTCGGCCTTGGTCCGCCGCAGAATAAAGGGCCGCGTCCGCCGCAGCACCTGATCGAGCGCGCGACCTTCGATACGTTTCAGATCCGTTTTGAAGCCATCGTACTCGCCTAAGAGGCCCGGCACGCACAGGTCCATCACGGAGAAATACTCGCCCAGATGGTTTTCGAGCGGTGTGCCGGTCAGGGCGATCTTGAAGCGCCCCTTGAGCCGGCGGACCGCGCCTGTCGTGTCCGCCCGAATGTTCTTGACCGCCTGGGCTTCGTCGAACACGATCACATGGAACGCCGTTCGCTCCAAGCTGTCGATATCCCGGCGGGCCAACCCATAGGTCGTGAGCACCACATCGCCGTCCCCGGCCTCGAACGTCCGCTCGCTCCCGCTATATACATGAACCGTCAAACCGGGCGCGAAGCGCGCGAGCTCCTGTTCCCAGTTGAAGAGCAGACTCGTCGGGACGACGACCAGATGAGGCCCCTTTATCCCGCAAGCGGTCTTGATGCATCCCTCCTTGATGGCGGCCAGCAGGCAGATGGTTTGGAGGGTCTTGCCTAATCCCATGTCGTCCGCCAAGCAGGCGCCGAATCGATGCTCGTAGAGAAACGCGAGCCAGGCGTAGCCGTCCTGCTGGTAGGGACGCACCTTTGCGTGCAGGGCCTTCGGCAACGGCGGCTTCTCGATCCGCTCGAACCCCAGCAATCGCGCCAGCACCGCCTCATCCTCAGCGGGCAGCGACACGGGGATGCCCTGCTCGCGCAGCGCCAGCCAATCGAGGATCCGTAACCGAGGCACATGCACGACCTGCGCTGTTTTTCGATCCTCCGTCGCATCACCCGTGAGGCCGATGATCGCGCGCAGCCGCTCCATGGTCTGCCCATCCAAGACCCGCAGACCGTGCCCGGTATCGATCATTCCGCCCTGCCGGACGGCCGCCCGCCATTCCGTCTCGTCGATCACCACCCCGTCGCAGCGAATCTCCGGCCGGATCTCGAACCAGTCGATCCCGGTCCCCTCTCGATCCTGACGCCCGACTTGGACAGTGCAGTCCCACTGAATGGGCCGGAGCGGCTTGTCTTCGTACAGCAATGTGATCCCGGCTGCCGTCAGCTTTTCCAAAAGATCCGGCAATCGCTGGAACAGCACGAGCGGGTCGATCCTCATCGCGTCGTACGAGGGCATGCCGCGAAACGCCTCTAGACCGAAGACCTCGAATGGAATCCGGTACAGCAATGCTTCGCGGTGTTTGTCGATCGCGCGAAGTGTCCACCGCCTCTCGTCGACCTGCAACCGTACATCTTGACCGGCGTACACCGACAGATGGTGTCTCAGCCATTGAGCGGCCTCAAGACGGATGCTTCTCGCCCAATCGGTCTGATCCAGCGCCGTTTTGATGCGACGATCTCGTTCCTTGGCCTCGCCGACCGTGAGCAACGCGAAGAACAGATCATAGAGCATGGTCTTGCGCTTCTGTGCCCGCAACGGCGCGGACACGGCTCGGCCCTGTTCCAACGCCCGGATGAAGGAAAAGGTCGAGGCGCTCGGAGCAAACCGGGCGTCACTGCGCCGGCATTCCGTCCGCAGCATCCATGCGGTGGTCGGCGCGCCGGCCTCGTCCGGGAGCGGCGCCAGAATCAACGCGTACGACACCTCCTCGACCCCCGACGCAGGGTCAGAAGAATGCACCGGCGCCTCGTTCCCATCCACGCGCAGCAGAAGATCGCGCAAGATCTTGTCGGCCTGTTCCTGAAGCAGATCGATCTGCGCGGACCGGAACTCGTTCCGTGAGACGGTGAACTCCACTTCATGGTGGAGGCCCTGCCATCGCCCATGGCCCCGGCCGTCGGGTAAGGTCACGGCGCACAACGTCCCGGCCGGTCCGCCCCCAGGGGCATCGGCGTTGAACCCTTGGAAACCGTTGCGTAACGCACGAAACGAAGCCCATCCGCTTTCATCCCCCAAGCAGAGCAAGCGGCGGCCGGTCACGTCGACCACGAAGCCGCGAATGCGAACGATCCTGTCGAGCGCCGTTCCGTCGGCGATGCAGACCGCGCGAATCCTCACATCATCACCGGCAAGAGCGATCTCTGTCTTGCTCCGACAGGTCACCGACGGAGTCCAGTCCAGGGCGATAGATTCCAGGCCGATTTTCAGCACGATCGGGAACCGGCGCTTGGAGACAAGGAGATAGCGCTGTAAGGGTTCGTCCCCATATCCTGACGAAAACCAAGACGGATTCAGGAGTGGACGCAGCTCCGGCGGTAACGCGGGAGTGCATCCTGCGGGAAGCCGCACACCGTTCCGATGGATCACAAGTTGCGGATACGGCTGGCCGACGTTGATTACGATTTCATAGCCCGACTCAGAGAGACCGCCCCCATTCCAGGAGGGGACCATCCCCTTGATGGAACCCGCCTCGGCGAGGTCGCCGAGCAGCTCAATTCGGAGCGCGGCCAGGTGCGCCTGTTGCCGATCGGACAATGGGAACGTCTCGGGCGACAGCAGATGTTTGGCGGCAAAGCAGGCGCAAAGGACATGTTTGCACAGCCAATCGAAATCCCAGGCCGGACAGTCACAGAACGAAGCGAGAAACCCCTCGTCGAGAGAAAAGATGACCTCGTACAGGCTGGTTCCCTGCACCTGCGCCGCGAGCATGGCGCCGTCCTTACCCCAGACATAGTGCTGAAGCCGTTGCTGCCGGTAGTAGTCATATCCCCTGAGCACCGTCTCTTTAGGGGCCATCGTGTAGAGATCGTTGACGGTAAGGGCGCGGAATGCGGCAACAAGGGCCGCCGAGGCGGAAGTAGGAATGAAGAGGCTCTCCTTCGTTTCAGAAAGGGGGCCACTCCCCCCTCTGCGACGGGACGCAGGCATCTTACTCATGGTGCGACACTATAGCGACCGGGAGAGGGCCTCATCAAGCAACGTGGGACGATGGCTCGCGCAGCTGCATATGGGCGCTTACAGAAACGCTCAAGAATACGGTGGGTCGAATTTCTCCTTCACGACGTCCAGTACTTTCCTTGCCGCGTCGTTCACGGAGAGCTTCGTTGTATCTATGGCCGCTTCAGGATGGATCGGCGCTTCGTAGGGATCCTGCATCCCCGGCACGGTCGAAGATTCTCCCTGTCGGCCTCGCTGATAGGTCCCCTTGTAGTCACGCTGCATGGCCAGTTCCAACGGACATTCCACGGCGACCTCGATGAACCGAGGAATCAGGCCGCGGGCAAAGTCTCGATAGGCGCGTCTGTTGGCTGTGGCATCGAAGAGGACGGTGACGCCATGAGCGACCAGTCTTGCGCCCATGAACGCGAGTGAACGATAGAACAGATCCCGTTCCGCAACACTGTACGTCGGATGAGGCGTCAAAATCCTGCGGACCACATCCGATTCGAGGACTTCGACAGGACCAATCTCTTCCAGCTTTGGCTTTAGCGCGGCTGCAATTGTGCTCTTCCCCGAAGCGGGCAAGCCGGTGAGCCAAATGGCAAAGCTTGGGGGATGGTCAATGGGCATGCGTCAATGGGAATGGTTAATGGTTATGGTCATCGGTCGATAGGCTCGGGTGGTGATTCCTGCCAATGGGACCCAACAGGATTGTCCTCGCTTCGCAACAGTTCCACTCTTCACCAATGACTCATGACGATTGACCCATGACTGTTTAAACCCCGCAATACTCATTCACCCGTTCCGGCTCAAAGCGCGGCACATCGAGTACGTTTTCAATGAAACGGAAGAGGCTGCGCCGGATGTCGATCGACAGATTGGGATACCAGAGCGGGCTGGCCACGACCAGGCCACGAAAGGCGAAGAACGGCGCAGCCGTTTCCGCAACTGCTTTGTCCCCGCTGACCTCCACATAGGTGTCCCAAAACAATCGGAACAAGATCTCGAACGACCCTTGAAGCTTGCCCCGGCTGATCAATGAGTGAAGGAGATAGTTGATCGTCATCGCGGTCACGTCGTCCGCCGGCTCGCCCCATTCCCCTCGTGATCGATCCAACACCGCAAAATCCGTCCCGGCACGGAACAGCACGTTGTAGGGGTGGTAATCCCCATGAACCTGTGAAAGACGATTGACCTTGTCACGAAGGCGCCACCGCCAACGGTTACAGGCTTCCTCGACCGTTCGCAACAGATCGCCTGTGATAAAGCCGCAACGCTTGGGATAGCTGTCGGTCAACCCCATAATGCATTCGCCGTGGCCGATCAATTCACGCAACCGACGCTTGTACAGATCCGCGTCTCGTCGTTTCTTGGCATGGATTTGAGCCAAATAACGAGCCAATGCGACGGTGCGTTGTCGATCCAACTTCCGTAAGCTCCCGCCTTTCGCCAGCCGCGCAAGATCCGCATGATAGCTCGCTCCATCGGTCCATTCATTCAGCACGAAGAACTCGCGGGCCTCCGCGAAGGAAAAGAGCGCCTGGTCGGCGTCGAACGCTCCCACATCGAGAGCCTTCACATGGCGCGGAAGGCGTCCATACGAATCGTAGTCCCACAACATCGCCTGGGCGCGATCGGCCATATGTTCGTGCCCGAACGGACCCGGCTTCATCGTTTCGAGCACCGCGGACTGAACCCGCCGTCCGATTTGGAAGGTCACTTTGACCGGCGTGCCATACCCATACCGCTTCTGCTCTCCTTTGGAGCTCTCTTTGCCGATGACTCCATAAGCCAACAGCTCGACCTGAGGGCCGAAACGAGCCCGCAGATACTTTTCCAATGAGTGCTTGCTCAACGTTGGCATACCGCAAGACCTCGCAAGTCATGTTCCAGAAATCACCGCTGCAATATACCCGATCGAGAGGCAGGTTGAGAGCTAAGAACTGGCGCATTGAGCCCCACCGATCGGACCGTCGCTGTGGGAAAATGCGTCATCTACAGTGACGGCCAGGAGCGAAGGAGAGGAGAAATCGGTTGAGCGATGATCATCACGGAGCAGTGAGACCGTAGATTCTATTTTTGGTTCAACATGTATTTGGCGATCGCCAGTTGGGCGATATGCTTGCCCATCTCGGTCCCTATTTCCCCGGAGTTACGATAGTGAACGCCGTCATAGATACGCGCATTCGAGACTTCCTGCATGAAATCATCCACCGTGGTCCAGCTGCGCACGACCCCGCCTGCCGCGCGGCTGGTCGTTGTGAGTACCGGCGTTCGATCATTGCCGATCTCCGCCTTTAATACCGCACCGACGACGCCGGCAGTAATACAGTGCGCGCAAGGATATTCCGGATGCATGGGTGTATCGATGAACGGCACCCAAGATTCTTCTCGTTCCGTCGCCTCGTTGCCGTCGATATCGCCGTTGCGAATGGCGGTGACCGGCCGCCAGAACTCATAGTGATATTTGGCGTCAAACACGGCAATCAAGCCGTCATCCGCGGCCTGTGTGACTGCGGCAAACAAGCGCGCGTTCCGCGTGATGTCTCTCCCCGAGCCTTTCGCGACCGAACGCACGATTCCATCGTAAATCGGCGGCATGACCTCTTCCCAGAACCGCGCAATATCGGTCTGTTCGGCGGTCCGGCGGCGGCTCTGCCTTCCGCCCAGCGCTTTCACCTCCTTGTAGTCACGCGCCCATAGTTCACTTCCCAGTTCGGGAGGTGGTCCAGGACGAAACTGTGCCGGGCCGGTCATCAACCAGGTCTTGCGATTCCTCCACTGGGGAACTTCCGGTATGACGGTGGGCACATAGGTTCCTGCGCTTGTATAAGGACGATACGATTCGCCTGCTGCGGCTCCGTCATCGGCGCGCCACGCCAGAACGCCCGCCGCCGCTTTTTCACCGATTGCGATCCCGCCGGTCTTGGCTGCTCCATCAGCGATTGCCGTCAGCGCGGTTTGATAGGCCCGATCGATCACGGCCTGCTGAGAAGGAATAAGCTCGGTCATAACCGCATGATTGGCCGCCGCGACCGCCGCCTCAACTGACGCGCCGGATGCGGCTTCCAGTTTCAGATCGCTGATCGGATACCGCTGCGTGATGGCGTTCACGGCTTCATACACCGATGCTTGAACCATCGCCAGCGCTCGAGCCGCCGGCAATGGCCCCATGTGCGCGCTTACCATGATCTCTCCGGCACGCTCATTCCAGTCGGTAACGGCATCCGCGCCGGCATCCGACAGTGCGGATGCGGTCAACAGCACTGAAATCAGGCCTGCTCGCAATATGACCGGATACTTGATCATCATGTGCCTATCACCTTTCCTTCTCGAAACATGACTCGCCGTGGAATCAAGCGCCTCAAGCTCAAGCCTGTCTCTCAGCAACTATCGTGCTTGCTCCGCTGACGGCGACCACACGCGGACTCTCTATTATTAGTTGTTTTCGGCAGTTCGGCAGTGCGGAATAGTCAACAGTTGGGAGCGTGGGGATAAGGTCCTCAAGATCGTCTAATTGTTTGGACAACTGAAACTCCGCAGCATGAGGAGGGATGAACGCGCTTGCCGTGAAATTTCCCACGGATAATTTCACTTGAACACATGCGAACTTTCGGCCAGCAGCTCAACTAATTTGTACTAAACGCTTTGTACATGACCCCAAACATGATGCCCAGCATAAACACGGAGAGAATTATGGCCGTCATGACGTCAGACCTCCTTTTTCTTTTTCTTTCAGCATCGACAACATACGGCTGAAGTACGATGAAGGGAACCAAGGAATTCCTCATCTTCCAAATACCCATTACATGGTTCTGTATAACAGCCCTGGATGAAGGGAATATGAATGCCTCGTGAAAATCTTTTCATCTTGCACCTTGGAATACGCGGCAGCTCTCCGCCATCTGACTGCGGGGCAAGTTGCCTGTACGGAGAAAAGCACGCGCTGCTTGATGAACAGCACGTGGAGGAGCAGCAGGCCATCGGGCTCGATTTTGGTTTACTTGCCCGCACGAACCGCGAAGGTGAAACGAGTTTCAGGACTATTTTGGGTGTTTGAGCGGACTCGATATCTCCATCCTTTAAGGAGCAGGCAGTTATTGCCCATCCTTCTTCTAAGGCTCGAATCACATAAGGATGTTCCCATTTGTAGGATTTCGACAAGCATGTTCGTCCTGCTAGAAACTCATAAGAATTGATGACGGAATCTCGACTTCTATCTCCATCGTCCTCACCTTTGTAGTCAACGTACCAACCATTGGTTGGGCAGTGCCTGCTCGATCCCAGTTCGCAAACGGGTACGTGTATTTCCAACGATTAAAGTTCATTTGGTTTAGAAGTTCTACTTCGTCATCCGAAAGTGAATATTTCGCTGAATCATTGACCCACAATTGAACTGTGACCCGACGTTCGAACGAACCAATATCGATCCCTATGGAAACGAGCACAACGGCTGACAGCGACGAATGCTCTCTAAAGGCAGCCATGACTGCATCTCTTATAGAGGAAGACCCTGGAGCCCGAAGGCGCGAAAACGCTGGGCTGGTGTCACTTCCTACGCAACAATCATGGGTTCTGCCAGCGAGACCTGGCTGGCTTTCTTTTTCAACTTCAGATATACGGCGTGCTGTTTTAATGACTTAGCCGATTCCATTGCCAGCCCGCAGCTTGAAACCCATGGTCCTTGAGATATAGGTGTATACGTGACCGACACTGTATATTGAGACAATGTGCACGTATGGGAATCATTCGGCTGAGATTCGATCGCCTCAAAGAAGTCTCGGACCTTCCGCAATTTTGAGGAATTGTGGACGTTCATTGAGTTCCGGAAGAGCTCTTGCTGTCCCTGCTTGTGTCGTTCGTCCATCAAAGCGAACCGACATGTGGGACAAAGGAATTTTGCGACGACTTGCCTCTTGAAAGAACCAAGCCTTTACAGCGTCCGACCTCCGTTCTTGATCCAGAAATCTCGAATTTAGATATGTGGCTTCCACCCATATGGGCCTACCCTCTGGACGACTTACCTATATATCTAGAGTCCCATTTTGCCTTGGCTCGTGTTGAAGAGCGCCCATATGAGCGGACGCTTCAATAACGAGCAGTTCCCAGACAGCTGCGCCACGAGTTTGTGCTGACTTGAGGTCGCTTCGTATTTGGGACAGTTCTTTCCCAACGAGTTTCTCACACCGCCTAAGCAGCTCAACAACTTGTTCTTCAAACAACATGACTGCTTTATGTATCCGAGAGTAAGCCCGGAACAGAGTGACACATAAGTAGGATCAGCATGTGTATAGACTGGTCATTCGTGCATTGCCTTCGGTACTAGCAATGCCTGCATTCAGTTGGCAAAGTCATCGTCGGTGATATGAATAGTTCCTAATCAGCCGTATCGATGGGAATCACCAGCTGGATGTGTACAATGAATCCGGCGAACGAAGGGGCTTGCACGGGTGCAAGCCCCTCACCTCGCTGCTTTGTCATTCCAAAACCAGCATCTCTCAGCGTTTCTTCCGATTAGCCAAGTTGCCGGATCGCACCTGGCAGGCCAGGACGTCGCAGATCACCCGCGTGGCCATGAGGCTCGTAATTTCCGCCGCGTCGTAGGGCGGTGAACATTCCACGATTTCCATGCCCGCCAACGGCTTCGTGTCCGCGATGATCTGGAGAAACTTCAACACTTCACGCGGGAGAAACCCTCCCGGCTCGGGCCAGCCGGTGCCCGGCACGAATGCGGCGTCCAAACAATCGACGTCGAAGCTCAACCACACGGCATCCACGCCATCAAACGCCACTTCGAGCGCCTGCTTCGCCGCGTTCTCGATGCCCATTTCCACGCAATCGGTCACGGTCATGATCGTGGTTTGGCGTTCACGGCCGACCTTCACGCCGGGTCTTGGCGCTTGCCAACCGCCGATGCCGATCTGAACAAGATTCTTCGCGGGCACGTTGGGAATATTCGTCGCATGAAACCAGGGCGTGGTATGCATGCGTTCATCGAGATCGGTCTCTTGCGTGTCCACATGCCGGTCGAAGTGAAGGATGCCGAGCTTCTTGCCGTTCATATTCTGAGCCACTCCCCGCACGGTGGCGAAGCCCAGGGAATGGTCTCCGCCGAGCACCACGGGAAAGGCGCCGCTGGCGTAGACATGGCCCACGCCCTTGCTGACTTGATCGAAGGTCTTTTCGATGTTGCCGGGAATCGTAAACACGTCGCCCACATCGCAGATGGAGATGGATTCACGCAAATCCACACCGAGTTCAAAGCTGTAGGTGCCGTACAACGCTGAGATCTTGCGAATTCCCTGGGGTCCGAACCTGGTACCTGCCCGATAGGTGGTCCCGCCATCAAACGGCGCGCCGAGAATAGCGACATCGTATGCCCCGCATTTGCGAACGTCCTCGACATAGGGAGCCTTGATGAAGGTGTTGATGCCCGCGAAGTGCGGGAGCTCTCCGCGACTAAAGGTGGGAATGCGGCGATCTTTGATGGAATCAGCCCCCTGCAGGCCCAATTCGAGACCTCGAGCCACTTCTTCTTCATGTTTCGTCGTCGGCAGCAGCGCCTCCGCTTCCACGGCGAACTTCGCCTCTGGCCCGTATTTGTCATGTAGGGGAACCTTGCCTTGGTATGTTCTCTTCTTTGCCATGAATGCTCCTTTCTATCGGATGAATGGATTCTGACTCTCTGTGAAGCGCTCCTTGCTGTACGAGACTTGGCGAACGACCGATCTTTCATTCTCGAGTTGGTGTCGACTCCCGCGGACTCAGAGCGTCGCTACTTGTCGTTCTCACGACCAGGAGATACAGCGTGGTCACACCTAGGATACTTCCGAGAACCAGCGGGACAGCCCAGAGTTGCCACCAAGGGGCATCGGGCGATACGGCATAGGGACGTGGCCACGCGATATTGACGAATTCAAAGAGTGACCAGAGAAACGCCGCTGCATTGATCAGTAACCCCCACGAGCCCAGCTTCAGTTGGCCTTGCGAAGGGTCCCAGCGACCCGTGAGACGGGTGTAGAGTCCGACGCCCGTGGTCATCGCAAACATGGCGTACAATCCGCCCGTGCCGAACGCCAGTACCGTGGCGACGGCTTCATCATTGAGACCGAAAAGTAATCCCAGGGCGGCCAGCAGTACCGTGAACAGCACGGCATTCCGCGGAGCGCCGGCGGCAGTCACCCGACTGAGGACGGCCGGCATACTGCCTTCGCGAGCCATGGAAAACACGATACGAGAGGTGTACTGGACCATGGATGACCCGCAGGCCAGGAACGCGATCATGACAATCGCCAGAAAGGGAGTCTCGGCCCAAGCGCCAAAGTTGGCGACGATCACCGGTGTGACGGGATCGGACGCGGCGCTCGTGTGCTGTAACGTCTCGCGGTTGAAGCTGAGGGTCAGGGCGGCAGAGTTGAAGAGCACGACGCTTCCCACCATGCAGAGAGAGAAAAAGATCGCTCGCGGCACCATCCGTTTGGGGTCATGCGTTTCCTCGGCGATGGTCGAGCAGGCATCGAAGCCGATGAACGCCCACCCGGAAATGGCAAGCGCCGCTAGAAACGCCGCGGTGTGGCTGGGTGCGGTTCCTGTCCCCAGATGGGCGAACAGTTCGGAGAACTCATGCTGCCGAAAAAAGAAGAACAGCAACAGCGCGACGCCGAACGAGCCGACGATTTCCGCATAGACGCCCAGAGAAATAAGGAACTTGAATACGGCGACATGGATCAGGTTGAGGAGGGTGCAGATCAGCATAAACACCGCACCCCATATCACGAGCGTGACGCCTGTTCCGCTTCCTGATCCGAAAAAAATCGCCAGCCAGACCCCGCCGGTATAGGCGGTCGTGGTGAGCATCGCGATCGTGGAACTGACGTAGATGGCCCCGGCATAGGTGCCGGTAGTGGCGCCTCCGAGCTGTCTCGCCCATTTGTATGCGCCCCCCGCGATCGGAATCTGCGAGGACAACTCCGCGTACACGGTTGCCACCAGCAGCTGCATCACCAAACAGAGCGCCAACGCCGCAAACCACCCGCCACCCGTCACGACCGTCTGCACACCGATAATGGCGTACAATCCGGCCACCGGTGAGACGGTGGCGAAGCCGATGGTGAGGCTGTTCCAGAGACTGAGGCTGCGGTTGAGTGTCTTGGGAGCATCTTCAACGGCAGAAAGGAAAACCGGAGTCGAAGGTTCATTCATGACCATGACAGACCTCTCCGGCTGAGCAGCAGGCCAGATGGATCCGGGAGGGAAAGATCTGTGGAATATAAATGAAATTGCATAACGAAGACCTCCCGTGCGAAAGGTTAAACTCCCAAAAGGCCATGTACCTCAGTACATGATCTCCCGGGCTTTTATCCCTCCGTGGAGCCTCGTTATGCGAGGCCGGAAACTCTTGGACCAGACGCTCCCGCTAAAGGCAGCCGGAACCCTAGTTTCCCTCTTGGAACGATTTATTGAAAGCCTATTACTTTGATATACCAAAGTCAAGGTCTCTCAAGGCACCCCAAATGAGACTTCCTCCGTAGCCGTAGCTTCGATTGACTTTTTTTGCCCCTGGCGAGTAGGGTCCGTTCTTCAATTAATTCCTGCGAGGGAGGGAGTCGGATGCAGATTCAGGTCAATACGGATAACCACATCCATGGACGTGAGGAGATTGTCGCTCTTGTCGAGACCAGTGTGGAAGGAGCCGTCGGCCGATTTCGTGATCGGATTACACGGGTCGAAGCGCATCTCAGCGATACCAACAGCCACAAAACAAAAGATGACGATATCCGCTGCGTCCTGGAAGCCAGACTAGCCGGTCACCAGCCCATCGCCGTGACCCATCAGGCCTCGACGGTCGAACTGGCGTTGAGCGGAGCGGCGGACAAGCTCGAGCGGTCGATGGAAAGCACGCTCGGCCGATTGAAGGAGCGATAGACACCTCTGCAAACGTTTCACTTTTCCCTCAGAGTCTCATCCGAGATGGACGTGGCTTTTGAAACGCAGTGTAGGATCCTATCGCTCCCAATGATCTCCCGACGAAACCGCTGTTTTCTTCAGACGAGGAAGATCGGTTTCAATAGGATCGGCGGATAGCGTCATGGCCACCGGATGCGGTGTCCGTCACGCCTATTCTTGACTCGTCCCCTTTGCGTAGTTGTGCTAGGATGCCTTCCTGTACGTGCGCCGGTGATTTGTATTCCGTGCA
Organism: Candidatus Nitrospira nitrificans; assembly: GCF_001458775.1. Taxonomy (NCBI): domain Bacteria; kingdom Pseudomonadati; phylum Nitrospirota; class Nitrospiria; order Nitrospirales; family Nitrospiraceae; genus Nitrospira; species Candidatus Nitrospira nitrificans. Next base: position 113,309 of record NZ_CZPZ01000023.1, on the reverse strand, counting down.
TGTGGATGCCATGACACCCCGGGCTCCCTCACCAGCTTCCGACTATCGCTTCTTGCTCCTCATGGTCCCCTCGCTGTTCATTCTGTCGCTCGCGGTCGGCCTGTTTGAATTCAGTTCCAATATCACCGTGGACAATTTCCATCACCTCACGAGCCGGCTGATGCACCGCGCGTCGGAATCGTCGAAGGAATCCCTCGACCCCACCCATTTTCTCGTGGAGGTCAAGTCCCGGTATATCTGGCTGACGACGGTGGTGGTGGCCCTCGTGGCCGGACTCTACGCCTTGATCGTGTGCGGGATCATCATTTACCAATCGCTTCCGCGACCGCGGCTGCTGGTTGTCACAGCCGTAGGAATCTTTTTCGCCTCCATCGGACTGGCCTTTATCTGGTCGTTGGATGACACCCATGCGCTCTACCGAGCCGTGTTCAGCTTCAGCTATGACAACCTGCGCCAGGCCGGACCTCAGCGGATCGGAGAACATCTCTTACGGTACGCGATGGTGGTTGTGTCCATCGTCAATGTGCAAGCCATGGTGGTGCCGGTGGTGGCTCTGCTTGCAGCATGCAGCTCGCTCGCGCCGCCGATGGCGGGGGCTCAGCCGGATCCCGAGTTTTATGCGCTGCAGATGAGGCGCTTGAAAGAAGTGCTGGCTGCGGCCTCAGCGATTCTTGTCGCAGGAGTCTTGCACATGGGAGCCTGGCTGCGGTGGCCGGCGGCATTGATCGCCGACAAAGATGCGCACGAAGCCGTGCTGGGAACGGCTTTAGCCATTACTCTGTTTTGGGGCGTGACCTTTACCTTGATGCTGGTCTCCACATATCTCCCCGCCGCGCTCCTCCTGGCGAAGCGAGCCCAAACTCTGCTGCAGGAAAGTCCCTCGAATCAGTCCGAGCCGGAACCGGAACAATGGCTGAAGGACCATGGCCTGTTCCTGTCGTTGCAGGACCATTTCCCCCAGTTCGGACTCATGCTCGCCCCCCTGCTTGCCAGCCCCTTGAGCTCTCTGCTGTTTGCCCCGTTGACTCCGACGGGCTAACCCGCGCTGTCATGAATAGTGCGGGCTAGTAGAATGCTGAAGGTCCGGCGGATTGGTCTTCACCGTACGTGATAAACACGGCGCATAGGGCGTGATTGAGGCTGAAGACGGGGCACCGTCTGAATTCAATCGAGATGATCAGCGCGTCTCGCGGGTTTCAAAGGATTCTGATGGGTGAGAGCCTGGTTTGTCGAGAAACGTCAACAGAGCGATCAGCGCCAGGCCCGAAAGAAACCAAGCACAGGCTGCCTTCCATTCCCTTTGGAACAATGCAAACAGACCCATCAGAAGCACCACTCCACCCACAAGCCCGGCAATACTCGTCCCAAACGGACTCATAGCCCTCTCCCCCTGTCATTCATGAATTTCAGAGACCATGCTTGTGGCACCGGAAAGCGCGCCCGCCAACTCTTGCAAACATCTTGCTGTGGCAATCCGCTGGGACGTTCCCCGAGGAAATTCTACTCCTTCTCACAGGATGATGAAACCCTACCGATCCATATGGCGTGGTCACAGTCGGCCAAGGCTTTGCGCTGCGATTGATCGTGAACTTGAACTCTGGAACGCTCGCGCGAGCCCTCTCATGAAACGACGAGTGCTGGGCCCATCCTTGTCGGCATCGCGCTCACCTGCCGTATCACCGACATGCGAAGTGGCAGTATTCAACCGGGCTCGGCGGGACACTCAAGGCCATGCGGATAGCATCACTCTCGTAGCCGATCGCTTCCAGATCTGTTTGGGCACGGGCGAGTTCTTCTTCGGTCACGTAGGCCACGGTGTCGGGAATGCCGTGGTCTGTGAGCGCGCGTAAGATCGCGCCCAAGGTCTCTCGCTCGTCCGGCGGCATATGGGCGCTTAAGGGAAACTCGAGCCGATGACGGTAGGGACTTTCGAATGTTTCGTTCAATGCACTGATGGTCTTCAGCACAAGCCTATCTTGTTCCCATGGCCGAAGCTTCGGTCCCGCGATCGGATGGGTCGCCAGCAGATCCATAAGCGTGATCACGTTCGTATTCAACGATCGCCCGACAAATTCCCGCTGTGGTTCGAAGGTCGTCTGCTTGAGACCCAGCTGTTTGGCCACAGCGTCGACTAGCGCGAAGTTGATCATGAAACTATATTGCCCGCCGAACTGGCCGTAGCAGGGCTTTTCGGGATCGTTCAAGACGTCCCTATCGGCGGTCCCCGCATCGAAGGCGCTGAATCCGATCGCGTCCGGAGCCAGCAGTCGCTTGGCCTCTTTCAGGGTCGCGAAGGCGCCTACGTTGGCCGGCACCAAGACTTCTTGGTCGATAGACTGGAGAAATTCGACGATCGTTTTCCGATAGGGCATGTCCTTCCATTCGACTTTGCGGTATTCCTTTTCCCAGACCAGTTCATCAAGAAACGGAGGGAACGTCTTGAGCGTTATGAGGTCCTTCTCTTGAAAAGCCCGGACGAAGGCCGACCAATCTTGAATCTTGGCATGGAGTGCCTCGCTCAGATTGGGACGGAGATATTCTTCCTCGACCTCGCCGTCATGTTTTGCCAACAACTTTGTCGGCAGATCGTTCCACAGCTCGTTACAGATGATCCGGTCAACCGTCCCATCAGCTATACCCTCCACCTGCTCCACTGATCCACAATGGGTATCCACATGATCCCGATGCACTGCCAGGTCCGGATGGGCCAGAGCCCCGGCCAACACCGACTCTTCCCAATCGACCATGACATACCGCACATGTGGGTAGACCGCGCCCTCTTTGTCGAGGGCCTGAAGATGGCTGAGAAAGCAGGCCGCAAGGTTGCCGTTGCCGGGCCCCAGCTCTAGAACGGTAAGGGGTGAGGGATGAGGAGTCGCGCGCGAGGAATCACCCGGTTGACGATTTCTCGTCTTTTCCCGTTTGGTGACGCGCTCGAAATAGTCGGCCGCCAGCGCATGGGCGAGCCGAAAGTCGGCCGAGGCGAACGTTTGATAGTACGAACGGAGTTTGTCCCCTCGCAGCCCATAAAAGATCTGGTTGAGATGGATCTGCCATTGATCGAGCGGTTTGTATTCCCCGATTAACTGGGGAAGGGCGTCGGCGTCTTGCAACATCACGTTGGGTCACCAGTGAACATGTTCGACGAATTGTCCTTCAGTGGACGAATCCTAACAGATGGCTGGAAAATGCCGCAATGGTCCGCTTCCTCGTCGATTTCTTGACAGCGTCCCCTCGACCGGTGTAGCAGACAGCCATGATGATCAGAGGAGTTCATCTGGTCGGCGGTGTGACGGCGGCGGCGCTGCTGTGGTGTTCGGCAACGTCTGCCGAAGAGCTCCCACTCACCGAGAACGTCCCGATCTCCGAGTTTCAAAACCGCGCGGAGGACATCAACACCTACGATTTCGATGCTCCTCCGCAGGGCATGTTTCGCTCAATCGCCATGGCGGAAGACTTTGAAGAACGTCTAGGGCCTCTCCGAACTCATGAAATCGTGCCGATCAAACCAACCGAGCGCTTTCGCGCGGATGTGGCCGCCATTTTCATCGTGTTTTCGCTGCATCAACATTATCAAGCCTTCACGGTCTTCGGCCGTTGCATGCCCGAACAGGTGGCCGGTGTCCTACCCGAGACGATCGTCAGCGAAGACGCCATGCACATTGCCCTGGAGGATGAAAGCGGGTATCTCACGTTGTCGTCCCCACACAAGGGCTGGAAGCCTGGGCGCTACAAAGTCGAAATCCATACGGGCGAGCAAATCAATGAGATGAGCCTCATGGGCACGATGCGGTTCACCATTGTTACGTCCGGCCACTCGCCCGATTGACGATCAGTCCCGAGCCTCCCCGGCACATGTTTGACCCTCTCCCCGCCTTCCGTTAGAATGCGCCAGTTTTTATCGTAACCTCAGACCGCAGCTCGAATTTTTGCTGTTATGAAGACGCCATCCGGTTCTCATTCCAATCCCTGGGCCTCCGTCATCATCCCGATCAAGGATGAACGAGAGAACCTATCTCCTCTGATAGCAAGCCTGTTGAAAGTCATGGATTCGCACGAACTATCACGCACCCGCCCGTACGAGATTCTCTTCGTTGACGATGGGAGCAGCGACGGAAGCGGCGACGAGCTGGACCGATTGGCTCGCGATCATGCTCAGGTCCGCGTATTTCACTTCGACCGCAATTACGGCAAGACTTGCGCGCTTGAGGCCGGCTTTCGGCAATCCGCAGGCGAGATCATCATCCAGATCGACGGAGACCTTCAACAGGACAGCGAAGATATCTTGAAGCTGGTCCCCTATACCGCCTCTCATGACCTGGTCTGCGGATGGAGGCAGCAACGACAGGACGGCTTCGTGAAGATGCTCTCCTCGCGAATCGCGAACCGCGTTCGAAACGTGTTTACTCATGACGGTGTCCATGATACAGGCTGCCCTCTCAAAGTCTTTCGGCGCCCGGTGTTGGAGCGGATTCGCCTGTTTGAGGGAATGCACCGATTTTTTCCGGCGCTCGCCTTGATGCATGGTTTTACCGTGACCGAGGTGCCGGTTCGGCATTATCCGCGCATTCATGGGGTCTCCAAATACGGCATGGGGAACCGCCTGTTCAAGTCGCTCTATGATCTGATCGCGGTTCGATGGATGCAGCATCGAGTGTTGCGCTACAAATTCCGTGACAACTGACTCGCGCGACCAATCCCGAGGCGGGACTTCCACAATTCTGATATGCTGATGCCGGCCTCCTTCCGACTACTTCAATGACCACTGAAACCATCTGGCTTGGTATCGGTTTTCTCGGCCAAGGACTGTTTTTTGGCCGTTGGTTGGTGCAATGGATTGCATCCGAACGGACTGCCGAAAGCCGCGTCCCCATTTCCTTTTGGTATATGAGTCTCATCGGAGGACTGATTACGCTGACCTACGCGATCTACCGAATGGACCCTGTGTTTATCTCAGGACAGGCGCTCGGGGCGGTCGTTTACGTACGCAATCTGGTCCTCATTCACCGCGCGGATCAAACCAAGAGCGAGCCTCGGCCGCAGGCATGAGCCGGAGCAACACCCACCGCCGCTCGCCTTTCACAACCCACTGGCAATAGCCACATCCGACTATGGATCGCACGTCTGCTCAACCGATACCGTTGTTGCTCCTCCTGCTCCTCTCTGGGCTGCTTTTCTTCACGGGGCTCGGCAGCATGGGCCTGACAGATCGCGACGAAGGCCGCAATGCCGAGGCCGGTCGGGAAATGTTCGCCTCCGGCGACTTCGTCACCCCGACCTTCAACGAGGAGCTACGCGTCGCCAAGCCGGTCTTTGTGTATTGGCTGATGACGATGTCGTATCACGTCTTCGGCGTGAGTGAGTTTGCGGCGCGGGCGCCTTCAGCCCTGTTCGGGGTTGGGTTGATCGTGATGCACTATCTGTTTCTCACTCGGCTGCGTGGCTCGACCGTCGGTCTGTATGGCGCCCTGATGTTGCTCCTGAACATCGAGGTACTGGCCCTTGGGCGCATGGCGATCACCGATAGTGTCTTGATCTTCTGCACCACCCTGTCGCTCTACGGGTTTTGGCTCGGCCTCCACGAACCAGGCCGAGGGCGCCATTGGATCTGGGCCTTTTATGCCGGCATGGCCTTGGCCACCTTAACGAAAGGGCCCGTGGGATTCGCCGTCCCGCTGATTACTGGTCTCTTGTATCTCGCCGCCACCAGGCGATGGCTCACTTTTTGGCGCCGGGGCGCGCCGATCAGCGGCACGATGCTTTTTCTGCTCCTCGCCGGTCCCTGGTATGTTGCCATGTTCATCCTCCATGGAGATGCCTACTCTTCTCAGGCGAAAGTCCACACGGTAGGGCGATTTCTCGCTCCGATGGAGGGTCACGGCGTAGGCTGGTGGTTCTATGTTCCAGTCTTGCTGCTGGGCTTTTATCCCTGGAGCGCATTCCTGCCGGCGGGACTCTATCGCGCCTATCGGAGCTGGCGAGAATCCCGCGCACTGCAAAACCATAGACAGGAACCGGATGGATCAGAAACGCCATTAGGCTCGGGGGATGAGCTGGAGTGGTTCGCAGGGCTCTGGATCGTCGGTGTGTTCATATTCTTTAGTCTATCCTCCACCCGGCTGCCTCATTACATCGGTCCGCTGTTTCCCGCTTGCGCCCTCCTGGCTGCTTCGTATTGGGCTCAGGCCATGAAAGATCCTTCGACCAAGGGACTGCGCGGGTCGATCCATTTCCTGATGGGGATCGGCTATCTCTTGGCGGTCGGGTTTGCGAGCGCGCCTTCCCTGTTCATCAAATTCTCCGGGAAGATGGTCAAAGAGTTCCCGCTCGCCGGTCAATTCGATCTGGGCATCGGGCCTTACATCGGCGCAGCGATCATCCTGGTCGCTATGGGACTGATCGGGTATTTTGGCTTGAACGACAACAGGCGGAGTATCGTCTTTGGAGCGGCCGGAGGCGCGCTGGCGAGCGTGTTCCTTGTCGCCATTCTGGTGGTCGTTCCAGGACTCAACCGCTACGCGATTGCGCCGCCGCAGGAACTGGCCTATGCGGCCGGGTTGAACCTGAATCCGACCGACCAACTGATCGCCTTCGGTTCGACCAGACCATCGATCGCCTTCTATGCGCGACGAACCGTGACCTTTATCCCATCCAACGAAATCGACCGGCTGCGTGCCGCGCTGCGCAAAGAGGGCCGGACGATGATCCTACTCCCGGAATACGTTCAGGATGCCTTGCCTGAAGAAGCGGCTGGGTTTGAGCCGATTCTTAAGCGGTACGGCTATGTGTTGTTAGGCAATCAACCGATGCTCACTCTGCCTCAGGCCCCGAAGATTGTTTCACCACACCCAACGAAGACTCCTTGACACTCGTCCAATGACCTCCGCTTCATCTTCCAGATGAGTGGCGCGACTGGTGGCGTTTCTGTAGCTCTTCGACTTCACCCTTCATTCTTGACACCAGCGGTAAGTTAGGGGTACTACACAATCGTCTTACTCGTCAGGAGGTTCCCGGTTACCAAATTAAGCAAGGGCGTGCTTTTCGTCGTGGGTGGAAGATGCTGGTGAAGGGCGGGGCTAGTTACGCACTTGCGCTCCTCGCCACAGTCGTCGTTGTCGCCGTACGATATCTTCTTGATTACTTCCTCGGCGCACAATTCAACTTCTTGCTGCCGTTCATCCTCGCGGTCATAGTTTCAGCGTGGCACGGCGGCCTTTGGTGCGGCCTCTTCGCCACACTGCTGAACCTGGTCGTCGGCATCGCCTTTGCCATGAATACCGACGACGGCGCACACATCATGGAAAGTGAATGGGTGCGAATCGCCCTGTTTGCCGGGATCGGCATCACCGTCAGCTCGCTCAGCGAGTCGCTGCATCGACAGCGACAAGCGGCCGAAGTCGCCGCAGCGGAGGCCGCTCTGCGACGGACGCAGCTCGAAACGGAGATTGCCGAGCGCCAGGAAGCGGAAAGCCAGGCCCGTCAGTGGGAGTCCGTCTTCAACAAGGCGAGTTGGGCGGTGGCCGTGACCGATCCCATCGACGACAAACTCAAGGCCGTCAACCCTGCCTTTGCCGCCATGCACGGCTTCACCGTCGAGGAGTTGCTCGGCAGGCCCCTAGCCGATGTATGCGCTCCGGAGAGCCGCTTGGAGTGGACCACGCACACGCAGACCGCTCGCCAGAGCAGGGACTACACGTACGAGTCGATCCACATCCGCCACGACGGTACGCGTTTCCCTTGTGTGACTCATATGACGACCGTAAAAGGTTCCCATGGTAAGGCTCAATTCCATACCGCCACCTTCGAAGACATCACTGCTCGCAAACGAGCGGAAGCGGCGGTGCATGAACAGGGAGCCCGACTGCGCGCGATCGTCGATCATGCGGTGGACGGGATCATCACCATCGACGAGCGAGGGATGATAGAGAGTTTCAATCCGGCAGCCGAACGACTCTTCGGCTATGCGGCATCCGAGGTCCTCAAGCAAAACGTCAAGATTCTCATGCCCGAACCTTATCATAGCGAGCATGACGGCTATCTGGCTCACTACCGACATACGGGAGAGGCCAAAATTATCGGCATCGGACGCGAAGTCGTGGGGCGTCGCAAAGATGGCTCTACGTTTCCCCTTGATCTCGCCGTGAGCGAGGTGCGCCTTGGCGACCACCGGCTCTTTACCGGCATCACACGGGACATCACGGAACGCAAGCAGCACGACGCGCGCTTGAGGGCTTCGCTTGAGGAGAAGGTAATCCTGCTCAAGGAAATCCATCACCGAGTCAAGAACAACCTTCAGATCATCTCCAGCTTGCTCGATCTCCAATCCGACCACACGGACGACCGACAGGCGCAAGAGATGTTCAAGGAGAGTCAGGGACGCGTGCGCTCGATGGCGCTGATCCACGAACGGCTTTATCGGTCACAGGACTTGGCACGTGTGCATGTCTCCGAGTATGTCGAGCAACTCGCACAAGACCTTTACCGCACCTATAAGGTATCGGATGCCGATATCGCGCTGCACGTTGAGGTCACCATACCGCCGCTGCCTCTTGATATAGCCATCCCCTGCGGGTTGATTCTGAACGAGCTCCTGTCGAACTGTCTCAAACACGGTTTCAAGGATACCGAGCTGGGCTGGATCAGAGTGACGTGGCGTGGCGACGGTTCGAACAACGTCTTGACCGTGGCTGACAACGGAGTCGGGTTTCCACCGGACCTCGATGTTCGCCACGCCACGTCCTTCGGATTGCAGTTGGTCAATACCCTCGTCGAACAGCTGGAGGGCAAGATCGAGCTGTTACATATGAGGGGAGCGGTGGTCATCCTCACCTTCCCCAGTCCTGATGGATGGAAGGAGTGGGTCGCATGACGACAACCAGTATTCTCGTGGTCGAGGACGAGCGGATCATCGCGAAGGGCATTGAAAAGAAACTCAAGGCGTTGGGGTATGGAGTGACTGGTCTGGCTTCGACCGGGGAAGAAGCCATCCGGCAGGCGACAGAAGGTCGGCCCGACATGATTCTCATGGACATTCATCTTGGCCTCGGCATAGACGGCGTCGAGGCGGCGGATGTAATTCGTTCCAGGTTTAATATTCCCGTCGTGTACCTGACCGCTCACTCCGACGAAGCCACGCTTCAGCGGGCCAAAGTGACGGAGCCCTTCGGCTACATCCTCAAACCTTACGAGGATCGGGATCTCCACACCGCCATTGAGATGGGATTGTACAAATCCAAAATGGAGCGTCGGCTGCGGGAAAGCGAGCAATGGCTTGCGGGCATACTCGCAAGCATCGGCGACGGAGTGATCGCTACGGACCAGAAGGGACGGGTGCGGTTCATGAACCCGGTAGCGGAGCGGTTGACGGAGTGGACAGAAGCCGACGCCCTCGGCAAAGACCTGCGAGAGGTCTTCCCGATCGTCGAGGGGAAGACCCACGAGCCGGTCCCAAACCCGGTCTATGACGCGCTAGAGACGGGCGTTCCCGCTGATCTTTCCCCGAACACCTTCCTTATCCGAAAGGCGGGAACGGAATTCCCTGTCGACGATGTCGCGGCCCCAATCCGGGACGCAAGCGGCAGAGTCGACGGGGCGGTGTTGGTCTTCCGAGACATCAGTGAGCGTCGTCGACTGGACGAGCACCTGCGGCAAGTGCAGAAAATGGAGACCCTCGGGCAGCTGACAGGCGGCATCGTCCACGACTTCAACAACATCCTGGCTGCCATCATGTTTTTCGGGGAATTATTGCTCTCCGAATCCTTGGCTCCTGAACAGAGACAAGAACTCGCCCGGGACATCATCGGGACCGTGAGGCAGGGTTCCCTGCTGACCCGGCAGATCATGGCCTTCAGCCGTAAGCAACCCCTCATGCCTTGTACGCTGAATTTGAACACCATTTTGCGAGACATGGGGCCGATCGTAAAGAGCCTCATCGGGGCGAGGATCGAGCTCGTGGTCGACCTGGATTCGGACATCGCCCCCGTCAAAGCCGACCCGTCGCAGATAGGGCAGGTGGTCTTGAACTTGACGATGAACGCTCGTGACGCCATGCCGAAAGGCGGACGGCTGATCCTTACCACCAGGAACGCCGAGTTGAGCGAGCAAACGAGTCCGGAGCATCCCGACGTGATACCGGGCCTCTACGTCCTGCTGTCGGTGCGCGACACCGGAAGCGGCATCTCCGATGATGTGCTATCCCACATTTTCGAGCCGTTTTTCACCACGAAGGAGGCCGAGAAGGGCACCGGCCTGGGCCTCTCCACAGTATATGGAATCGTCAAGCAGAATGGAGGCCACATTGATGTTTCAAGTAAAGTGCAGGAGGGGACCACCTTCCGTGTGTACCTTCCGGTCGCCGAGACACTGCCACCCAAGCCAAGCAGCCTTGGCGTTCTGCCGGCGGCGAGGGGCCAAGAAACGATCCTGCTCGTCGAGGACAGTGACACGGTCAGGACCATGATCACGATCGTCCTCCAAATACAGGGCTACAACGTGCTGGAGACATCGAACGGATCGGAAGCGCTGGCGGCGGCAGCGAACCACAGGGGAACGATCCATCTGGTGATCACCGACTTAGTCATGCCGGAGTTGTCCGGTCGGGAGATGGCCGATCGGCTGACAGCCATCAGGCCTGGTCTACGGGTGTTATTTATGTCCGGGATCACTGATGACGCAGTGATTCAGCAGGGTGTGGAGTCGTCCCGGTTTGACTTCCTACGCAAGCCATTCAACATCGCAACGTTGACACAAACGGTGCGCGGGATATTGGATCGGCAATAGATCGGACGCACGAGCCTATAGATGAAGAGAGGAAACACGATCAACTGGGCTCAGACCACTTCGAAGCGGTGGCCCGCGCTGCCTTCAGATGCCGAGCATGCCGAACCGGCGCAGTGGTCATTGAAATGGCAACACTCCCCGCGCATCCACGAGAATCAGAATGGCGAAGGCCAAGCCTCCAAGCCAGGCACTTTCCAGCATCAGGAACCTCCCAGGTGATGTTTCGGCTGGGTCGTCGTGCCGACTTATCGCATCGAGCCAGGATGCCATGCAGGCGAATCCGACCGAAGCGAGCACGAGGGGCGAGGTAGTCATGGCAGCCAGGCCATACGCAATCAACAATGCTGATGTAGTCGAACGCCTGCCCCCTCCTGTTTGTCCCCTGCAAATCCAATGAGTGCGTCGGAGCCATAGGCCGCCCGCTACCGCGCCTGCCCCGAGCGCCAAGAAGAGGATGCCAGCCAGGCCATCCTCCATTCGCCGGGATAAAACCCAGAGCAAGGCAAATACCGCCGAAGCGCCCATCGCCGCATATCGTAGTCCATCCTGCATGGAAGCGCGCCACTGTCGTAATGGGTTCATCGCGATGAAACCGGTGAGGATGCCGATCACCGCCCCTCCGAGGACATCGGTCGGGAAATGCGATCCTCGGAGAACACGACTGAGTGCCACGAATAGCGCGATCGGAATACAGAGCGGCGCGAAGAGGGGAAACCGTTTCGACAGCACCGTCGCGACGGCAAAACTCGCCGTGCTATGACCCGAGGGAAAGGAGTCCAGCCCCGACGCCCAGGAAAGGGTCATCTGCCAATCTCCCGAATGGACAAACTTCGGCCGAGGTCTGCCGATGAGGTGTTTCAGCCCGTTGGCGAGCAATGCGGCGAGCCCGTGAGCGATCAGCGACTGGATCGCCACCATCTTGATGGGCGGCTTTTCGAAGACCCAGCCGACGACGAGCAGGAGAATGCTCAAGGTTGCCAGCCGCCATCCCTGGCCGACCCAGTCTCCCATATCGCTGGTAAATGCCATCCATGGAACAATAAGTTGGTCCCAGGGGAGATGGATCGTCACCGATCGCACGTATTTGGTGATCGGCAAATCAAACTGGGCCATGCCAAGAAAGCTGATCGCCAGCGCGGCGGAGGAACAACCGACTACGGCGAGCGATGCCGCCATGTTCTTGGATGACTGAGAAGGGGCTCCCATCAAGCCACCATCGGTAGCGAGGCTCTCTGGATGTCGGACCTGATCACCAATCGCTCATCACTGATCACCGTGCTTTTACGGCACCCAATCGGCCAGGAACACGTTGAATTCGCCGGGCTCCTTGGCATAGCGATCCGAAACCCAGACGAGACGTTTGCCGTCCGGGGAAAACATGGGAAAACTATTAAAGTGTCCTTCCGTGGTGAGACGTTCCAACCCGGCTCCGTCGTCACTCACCAGATACAGGTGGAAACTGGGACGTCCCCCTTCCCCTCTCGTTTCGACATTGGAGGAAAAGATGATGCGTTTGCCGTCAGGATGAAAATACGGAGAAAAATTCGACGCGCCGGTCGTGGTGACCTGTTTCTTCCCGGACCCATCGGCATTCATGACGAAAATTTCAAGCTGACCAGGCTCAATCAGCCGTTGTGCCAGCAGCTCCTTGTATTTGGCCGCCTCGGACGGATCAGTCGGATGAGCTGCCCGATAGACGATTCGCTTACTGTCCGGTGAAAAGAAGGCGCCGCCGTCATATCCGATATCGTCCGTCAGGCGACGAACGTTCGCGCCGTCCAGATTCATCGTATACAAATCAAGATCTCCATCCTTCACCGAAGTCCAGACGATGGTCTTCCCGTCAGGCGAGATCGTGGCTTCCGCGTCATAGCCTGGTGATGACGTCAACCTCCGCAGGTGCTGCCCATCGAGTTGGACCGAGTAAATGTCATAATCATCGAGCGCCCATCGATAGGCGCCGTCACGTTTGGGTTTCGGCGGGCAATCGGGCCCGACGGCATGTGTGGATGAGTACAGCACCCGGCTGTCGCCGGGGAAAAAGTAGCCGCATGTTGTGGCGCCCGTCCCGGTACTCACCAAGCGGACGGTCTCGCTTTCCACATCCATCACATACATTTGATAACACCCCAGGCCCGACTCGGCGGGTTTTCGCGGAGAGGCGGACGAATCCTTGATCCAGTTGTTCGTGGATTGAAAAATCAGCTTCCCCCCGTTGAACGAAAAATAGGCCTCGGCGTTCTGACGGCCAACGGTCAGCTGGCGGATATTGGCCAGGTGCCGTTCCGTCGAACGCGCCGGCGCCACAGACTCTTTGTGTTGATCAGCGGCCGACGCACATGGGGGAAGCCCCATCAAGGCACAGAATCCCCATAGCCAAATTCCCCCGGCCTTACGACGTTGCATCGATCATGACCTCCTTGACATCCGGCGAACCGTGCCATACTTCGCGTCTCGTCACGGCTCCATCTTGAAAAATTATGTAACTATGCCACCCATAATAAAACAGGAAGCGCGACAGTTTCTCGACTGCGCCCGAGGTCACGCCATACAGCACGGTGATGACACTGCCGGGCACATTGGCCCGATGGCAGGAAAACAGCACCGCCATCGTCGGCCCATCATAAGTCTGACCATCGATCCGGAAACCCCTCTCTCCAAGAGCGACGCGATCACCACAAGACTCCTGCACGACGGATTGGACCGCCTGTCGCTGGTCGACTCCCGCCAGTACCAGAAGCGATCCCTCATGGGGGAGGGCATGTTCTTGGAACGAGACCACGGTCGTTCGAAGCGATCCCGTGAGTTCATGATCGGCAATGCGAGACACAACCTGCTGCAGCGGCGACGCGGGGTCGGAAAACGCCCGCACCACCGTCTTGCGTGGATCCGTCACGTAGACGTTCAGCATCGGCGGCAGCTGATGTCTCGTCAAACGGCGAAACGTCATGAGCTGTGGATCGAGCTCTACCCGCAGCGGCTGGCTGGGCAGCACCAATTCGGCAACGTTCGTTCGAGACTGGCTCAACGTGATCGACTTGATGTCCGTCGATTCCTTCATCACGATGCGGAGGGGGATCGTCATCCGAAACGACTTCTCGGCCTGCTCGATTTGGACCGTCAGCCGCCAAGCTTCTTCGTCTCCCTCTCCCTTCATCAGACGGGCGTGGGCATTGCGCAAGGACACTCGTGGCGCACCGGGCTGTTCGACCCATTGCTCGAAAAACCACCGCAAGTCCTGCCCGCTTTCCCGCGCAAAGACTTCCTCGATCGATTTCCAGTCCGCCGGACGATTGCGATAGCTGCTCACGAAGGTCTTCACGCCTCGCCAGAACGGCTCATCTCCGATTGCTTGTCGAAGGAGGTGAAACACAAAGGCCGCTTTTTGGTACCCGATGGCGTTATCTTTCTCGTCATGCTTCCTCAGAAACTGAGAAACCGCATAGTCGGTTTCGGGCGTCACATAGAGATTGTACCCGTCAAGCATCATTCGTCTTTGCTCGAAGGCTTGCGGAACATCCTGCGTCGCCTCGTGCCAGTAATAATTAGCCAAGTAGGTGGTCATGCCCTCGACCCAGTTGCCGTGGTCATCGCGATTGAACACGGAATTGCCGATCCATGAATGGACGATCTCGTGACCCAAGGCATAGGGTTGAATATAGTGGCGCTTGATGCTCCCGCTGCCGAGGAGGGTGAACGACGGCAGGCCAAGGCCGCTTGCAAAAAAATTCTCGACCACTGCGAATTTGTCGAATGGATAGCTCCCGAGGATCCCGACATATGCCTCGAGATACCGTGCGGTCGCATCGAGGTACTCATCCGCCAAGCCGGCATTGTCCGGGAAGAAATGGGTTTGGAGTTCGACGCGCTGCCCGGTCGGGCTTTTCCATTCTCGCGATGTCGTCACAAACTTGTTGGCCACGAGTGTGAATGCCTCGGACTGGTCCTGAACGATCCAGATTGACGAGGTCTTTCCCGAGTTCGCCGTCTCGCCTTCCTTACGTCCGGATGCCACCACCGTCCAACCCAGTGGAACCTGAGCCGTCACCCGATAGGTGCCGAAGGAGCCGCTGACATCGGGATACCACCGACTTTCACCGCTCAAGTACACACCTTCCATACCGATATGGCCGGCTGTCTCACTGGGTGTCACGAATCTCAAGTGCCGCGGCTCTCTGGGAGGGTCATTGATCTGCCCACGATAGCTCATGACCAATGCCACTCTCCGACCATGGTCTTTGGGAAGAGAGACGACAATGCGCTGGACCCTGGTCTCAGGAAGACGCACTGTCGTGAAGGGAACGACTTCGTCCTGGCTGCTCTGTCCACCCGAGATTGCATGCATACGCATGGCGATGGCCTCGACATGCAGCGTATGGGCAAGGCTGAACGTGACCGACGTGACCTGTGGATCAACCTCCAATTCGATCAGATCGCTCGCCACAAGCTCATGTGTGGCGGGAATCAACTCGACCGAGAGGGCGTGATGAATGTGGGTGACATTCTTCTGAGCGGACAGGGCCGACGTGCCCCACGTGTGAACGATGGAGAGCGACAGCAGGACGATGAGGCAAGAGCGAAGAAGACGCTTCCTGATGGGCATCACAAAGCGTTTTAGCACTCGCGGCAGACGAGTACAAGCTGGATCGCGGTTAAGAGGCGCTCCAGATCGACCGGCTTGATCAGGATCTCCTGAGGGCCCAGGCTCCAAGCTTCTTGAAGCAACTCCTCATTGTGACTTCCGGTCATGATGATGAGACCACCGGCATAGCCTTTATCGCGCAAGGTGCGAAGCACTTCCACCCCCGGCACGCCAGGCATGACCAGGTCGAGCACGATCACATCGGGCGGCATCTCTTCGACGATCCGCAGAGCCTCGTCGCCATTTGTGACGCCAAACGCCCGATAACCGCGCAGAGTGAGAAACCGGACCAAGAGATCGCACAGGAGCGGCTCATCGTCGACCACCAAGACCGTTTCATCGATCTGTTCGATGACATTCCCATTGTCACGAGGGGGCTGCGTGATCGTCGACGGTTCAGGCAACTGTGAGAGTCGAGTGACGGCTTCGACAAGGACGTCCAGCGACAATCCCTTTCTGATAAAATCCGTGGCTCGTAGAGCTCGTGCTTGATTTTCCTGAGTTTCGGTGGCTCCACCACCCAGGATAATCACCGACGCATGAGGATCGATGGCCCGGATTTCCTTTAAGACGGTCAATCCGTCCATCTCCGGCATGCGGAGGTCCACCAGAGTGACTCGTGGATTGTGCGCGCGGAAGAGATCAAGACCTTCCTGTCCATTGGTCGTTGAAATGACGTGACACCCGTGACGGGTGAAGACGCTCTGCAACAGATCGCAATTCATCTGATCGTCGTCTACGATCAAGACTTTGACCATCGCCGCTATTCCTCCTCAACCTGAAACTATTCCTGTGAAAAGAGAATAGCACGGGACCGTAAATAATGAGAAGACAATGCGTGGTTTATGGAGGAGACGTCGGCTGTCCGAACAGAGCCGCGACAAAGGCCTCGGCATTGAAGTCCTGGAGGTCATCGGCTCCTTCTCCTACACCGATGAGGCGCAGGGGACGCTTCAGTTCTTCGGCAATCGCTACCACAATCCCCCCTCGTGCGGTCCCATCAAGCTTCGTCAGAGCAAGTCCCGTAACACCGACGGCCTCGTGAAATTGGCGGGCCTGTGCCAGCGCGTTCTGCCCAACCGTAGCGTCCAGGACCAACAGCACCTCATGCGGTGCCCCAGGCAATTCTTGGCCGATCACCCGTTTGACCTTCCGCAGCTCGTCCATCAGATTGGACTTGGTATGCAACCGGCCGGCCGTATCAACGAGGACCATGTCCACCGTTCTGGCTTTGGCGGCAACGATGCCGTCGAAGGCCACGGCAGCCGGATCGGCGCCATGTCGCTGGCGAATGACCTCCACTCCGACCCGATCTCCCCACACTTGAAGTTGATCAATCGCGGCTGCACGAAAGGTATCTCCTGCGACAAGGAGCGGCCGCCGCCCGCCCTGCGTCATCCGCTGCGCAATTTTTGCGATGGTGGTTGTTTTCCCCACGCCATTGACGCCAACGACAAGGGTGACAAACGGCTTAGGGCCTTCGGTGACCAGTTGATCGATCGTAGGGCCTGATACGGTTTTCAGAATATTATAAAGTGACCGACTTAAGACATTCTGCACCCCTTCCGATGTTTTTGCGTCCGCTCCACGTGTCTCTTCCCGGACCTGCCGTATCAAACGATCGACGGCACGGGCGCCAAGGTCGGCGGCGAGCAGCGCTGCCTCTAGATCTTCAAGCAGTTCTTCGTCCGGTGCACGTCCGAGGAATCGGTCAAGCGATTGCTGCACGACATGGCGTGTTCTGCCGAGTCCTTCATTCAGCCGTTGAAACCATCCCATCGTCAACGACTCCTTGTTCGCCGTGCAATGCGAACCGTTACCATGCCAGGCACAGGTGAAATCCGATGAAGCAAGGCTCGCTCACGACGCGCCATTCGCGCTGCTTCTTGTGGATTACGTTCATGGTCGTACCCGCAGAGATGGAGCACCCCATGAACCAGCAACATCGCCAGCTCATCGTCGATCGATCGCCCGGCTTCCTTTGCTTGGCGAACGACAGTGGGTAAGGAAATCACGACATCCCCAAGCATGTGGGTGACAGGATACAGTTTTTGAGGCATCACGGCTTCACGGATGGGGAAAGCCAGGACATCAGTAGGTCGATTCTTCTTGCGATACTCACGGTTCAGCCGTTGCATACGTCTGTCTCCGGTCAATTCCAGGCTCAATTCGGACCGAGATTCGCCAACTGCCGATAAGACACGTTCGGCTAAATGCACCAGCGCGGTTTGTCGAACGACAAACCGCCTGAGACGTACGCGCAGATAGACCGCCATCAATGTGAACTACTGGCGGGATCGCCCGGCGACGAGCCGGACGCAGACGACTTGCGAGGATTGGACGATGGACGCTTGTGAGACGAGACCTGTCCTCGAGCATGTCGAGCATCACCACGGTGTACCGGCTGGTGCCGGTCATAGGCCTTGATGATTTCTTGAACCAGTCGATGTCTGACCACATCCTTCTCACCGAAGTACACGAACCCAATTCCTTCAATGTCGTGGAGAATGTCTTTTACTTGAATGAGGCCGGACACCCGATCACTCGGTAAGTCGACTTGCGTGATGTCACCGGTTACAACAACTTTGGAATGGAAGCCCAGCCTCGTGAGAAACATCTTCATCTGCTCTGCCGTGGCATTTTGTGCTTCGTCCAAGATGACAAACGAATCATTGAGCGTTCTTCCGCGCATGAACGCCAGGGGGGCAATTTCAATATCGCCCCGCTCGATCAAGCGATTCGCTCGCTCCATATCCATCATGTCGAATAACGCGTCATAGAGCGGCCGCAGATAGGGATTCACTTTCTCATAGATATCGCCGGGCAGGAACCCGAGCTTTTCCCCCGCCTCAACCGCCGGCCGCGCAAGAATAATCCGGCTCACCTCTTTATTCATCAACGCACTGACAGCCATGGCCATAGCGAGATAGGTCTTTCCCGTTCCCGCCGGTCCAATGGCGATGACGATATCGTGCTGCTCGATCGCTTCGATATAGACCTTCTGCGTAGGCGACTTGGGACCGACAAACCGTTTTTTCGTCACGATCATGGCCGACTCGCCGAGCACGTCCTTGAGCGATGCCTCGGGACTTCGGCGCAATGCGCTGAGCGCATGGGTGACATCTTCGGCTTGGAGTGATATCCCTTGGTTGGTCAGAGAGGCAAGTTCAACGAGAATGCGTTCCGCTTGACGAACAGCCTCGGGAAGACCGTCGAGCGTGAGTTCTTCCCCGCGAGCAGAGAGTCGGACACCCAATTCGTCTTCGATCAGCTTGAGATGTCGGTCATGGTGACCGAACAGGACGGCGGTATTGGTGCCTTCTCGTAGTTTGAGTTTGCGCACGAGTCCGGAGTGGTCTCCCTCCTACATGGTGAAGGGATTGTAACAGACTCAGAAAAGTCGAGACAAGCACACGGAATACTGAAAGCCCATCGCAGGCTAAGACTCCGGCTTGGGTGTTTCAGCGGTTGCGATGGTCAGTTCGAACTCTTGAAAGGAAAACCCTCCTTGTTCATCCGTCGCTACGATCTTTACTCGGTGCACTCCCGGTTTCACATATCCGGTATCCCAAAGAATGTTACCCGTCGTTTGATCGATCGCCATACCGGGAGGAGCCACCTCGAGCTGAAAGTGCACCGAATCGGAGTCTGGATCTACAGCTTTCACCACATATTCGTATCGATTGTGATTTATGGACATTGGTGGAGATGAGACGATTTTGGGTGCGCTGTTCCCCACCGTGTAGGGATCCGAGCGCGACATCTTCCCGGCAGCCTGAGTGTCGCGCGGCCTGACTTCGACCACAACGAGATCGTGCGGTCTGACCTCAGTTAATTCGAGAAAATCTTCCTCACCCTCTTTAACGACACGTCCGTTCTTAATCCATCGATACAGAAACTGTGGGGTGTCCTGATCATGATCCGAGGCGTCTACCAGTGCTTGAAGACGGTCTCCTCGTTCGTCAGAGTTCACACCAATACCCACCTGAGCAATTAACGGGGGAGTATTGCCCACCGTAATGACTTCAGATGTTCGGCTAGACCCGGAAACCTTGCCATCGAACGGCACCGCTTCCAAATGAACTCGATCTCCTCGCTTTAGAAGAGAGGCCGAAAGAGTTGGACTCTTTTCACCCTCGATTACCTGATCGTTCAGATACCAGTGATATCGAACTTGGACGATATCACTGTCGAGGTCTTGCGTGTTGACCTGCGCGATGAGATCTGTTTGCCGATCGAACGGTGTCGGCCCCAAAACAATGGAGTGAATGACGGGCGGCTGATTAGCTTTGGAAGGCTCGCTGGATCGTGAGGTGCAGCCAGAGACGGGCAGAGATATGATCGTTAACAGAACACATACTGCCCCTACCCCTCTCCGCAATCGTTTCCACGAATACGACCATACGATCGTTTTCCTCAAGTATGCTTGAGAAAAACAGCCGTACAGATTGCAGGATGTGGGCGTCCCTTTGGTTTGCACTCGTTCACTCGCGCAGATTGATCCAAGCGATGAACCGACTAGTGACAGATCCAGGGTTCGTGCAAATCGTATTGGTCAATCCCGCACTCGATTGCATCATCCCTGTAATGCCTGACTGACACCCACCTCCACCGGTGCCGGCACCACCAGTGCCCCATCCTTGAGCACCGATGTGAACGGCCATCACCGAAAGCATTCCCGTGCCTTGACCAATGTCGACCCTTGCATTCGCCATCGTACTGCTCCCTGATGCGGAGGTCCCAAGGACAGGGGTGCTCATGGCACTCCCGGTTTGATAAAACAGACCGTAAAGATACCCATCACCAGCTGAGATGCAGAGATCGGCCTGCGGCACATAGGTGGGATAAAACACGATTCCGCCGAGTACGGTCGGCGAGGTGATCGACCTCTCGCGTGTGGCCGTGAGATTGGTAAACCAACCGTCCTTAGTTTGCACCAGGCCTTGCAAGGTCGTCGTTGGATCTTTTCCTTCAACCTTTTCGACTCCTGAAAGTGCTGTCGAGGTCACTTGATTTTTCCCTGTCTCGCAGACGACACATACCGCAACGTCGGAGACATTCACGAGGCTTGTCGTCTTACAACCGCCTATGCTTCCCTCTATGCAACTATAACTCAATACCGAATCCTTAACGCCGTACAACCGCTGTGATTCGGAATTGGTCTTGTCGGAATTGCCAAAGAACCGCCCGGTTCCGAAAAACAGCCACAACTTGTTTGCATCGTCGACCGCAAGGCCTGGAGCGGCTACCATTGGCCCGGCTTGTATCGCAGTCCCGGAGGGATAGGGTGAAAAGTCATCCAACACCTCGGTGGGCACGCGTTCTCCTGATAAATTGTATCCCCACGTCGAAGGCGAACAGGGGGCAATGAGGCATCCACCGGCGGTTAACCGATACATCCGTCCCCGCCAGGGAAGACTATTGTCATTGATCACTGACCCGCCATAAATGGCGTCGGCACGAAAATCCAAGTCACGATCCACGCTGACCAAATCACCAACGAAGGTATTGAGATCTCCTCCCGAGGCACTCTTTATGGGAAACGTTGTGAAAACATTGGATGCACTGCCCCCTGTGCCCGTCCTGGGGCCGACCTTGATATCAACCGCATAGAATTTCCCTGTCTGCCCAATTTGGCCCTCATATCCGGTTGCACCTGATCCAAAAACGGCAAGCCACACATCATCACAGGGACCGGTAAGCGGACAGGTATTCGAACCAGGCGGATTCATTCGCATGATTGCGGGATAGCTGGTTGATAATCCCATGCCTGCATCGCTGAACGACCAAAGCAGCTTGGGTTCTTCGTCAGGATCGGTAACATCGAGTGCAAAATAAGCAGTGTAGAACGTTCGGTTGGTTCCTCCGATGCTCACTGTCATGGGAGCAGCGCCACCTGCGCCACAAGCCCCACAGCTCCCACCCATGCGAAATCCCCCGATGAGAATGGTGCCCCATCCATTCGGGTGTTTACAGCCCGCGGCCACTGGATTACTGCAGGCCGGCTCGGGAGTGAAGATACGAACGTCCGTCACTTTCGGCTTGAGATCCACATAGTACACATGCGTATAGTCGGCTTGTGCCAACCAGCGGAGATGCGGCAAGAGTTGATAGGGGATAAAGCCCCAGAGCTCATCGCCGAGCTCTTGTCCCCGTCCATCACTCGTCGGAGTATTGGAGAACCATCCATGTTCCACTACCCCGGACGTGCTGGCATCGTCGCCTCGGTTATAAAATCCCCCATTAAATGCATGGAGCATCCCATCATTCGCTCCCACATAGGCGACATGCCTTCGGTTCTTCCATCGCTTGAAGAAATTCAAGTAGCCTGGATCGCCGTAGATAAAGTCGTACGATTCCCTCGGCTGGGAGACGATCGTCGGTGTGGAATGCACTGGGTCGCCGAATTTCCATACGGACAGCCCCACTCCAGGCACCGTTAAACGACGATCACGGAGTTGAGCCGACTTTGGGCAAGGCCCACCAGCGTTGGTGTCATAACAACCTCGAATGAACTGGATGATATCGGTTGATTTAAACGGATTGGTGGTCGGTGAATCGGCATCGGCCCTGAGATATTCCTTCAACAAGGCCGCACTTGCCGTCGTGAATGGAATCACTTCTCCCGACGCTGTATGAGTCCCGTCCGTTTGGCCTTTCGTATCTTTCCCCGAGTCAACCACTCCATCATTGTTGACATCGACCCAGGTCAAGATTCGACGACTCGCGTGGTCTATCTTGGCGAGTTGCTTGCCGGCCTCCCAAATCCCCTTCACCTCTTTCAAGGGAATGGTCGGAAGAGGCGCTGTCGGATTGTCGGCTTTCCCGTCAGCGTCGCCGTCCACAAACCGTTGAACGCCGACATCTCCGGTCGTCGGATCGATAATCGTCTTCACGATATAATCGTCCGCCAATGTGAGCTTGTTATCCTCCAGCGTATCTTCGCGGATATTTCCGAACTTATCCACCCAGAGTCCCTGAGTAAATCCAGTCCATCGGACATCCGCGTTGGTTGTTGGTTCCGCCGTGCTGGGGTAAAAAAACGATTGATAGAGCGCGCCTTCTCCCGTCCCGGATGTCGCCAAAACCGAAATAGAGGTGCCGGATTGACTCCGACGGAGGATACTATTGATTGCTGCAATGAAGCGGTCGCGCATATCATCGGCGTTTGAAGATTCAAAATATGTATCGGGAACGCCATCGGCACCCAACCCACCGGTATAGTTGTTGTATTGATCCCACACATCGCCCGCATCAAACACCAAGTTGTTGTTCCGATCTTCAAAGCCTCCCATCTTGGCAGCGTCCTGAAGAAGCCTCGAGCCATTGCCGAACGCATAAAATGTATAGACAACGAGGTTTTGGATACCTGGAATGTCTTTTCCCGTTGCGTCCGATCCATTGAGATTCAGGCCTGGAATGGTCGCCTGCCGAAGATCCGTCGTGTGGGCATAATACGCCACGTCATCAAGATAATGAGACCCATTGCTCCAACAGACATCATTGGATGTGGCAATACCTCCATAGTACGCTGAACAATTATCGTGGTGATCTACTTGTCCGTTCGCATCATGGTTGACCATCCCCCCACCATGACCGCTGTGTGGAAGTGAGTTATGATCCACGGTACAACCAGCGGCGCCTGGGCAATGGCCAATGAACCCGACTGGCGCATGAGCATTTGCCACATGCGCCTTATCCATGATGGTCGATGGGACATTTAAGTCCTGGGTCGGTTGCCCGTCCGTAAAAATCATGACGAAGCTCTTACAGCATTTCACATACTGAGGAACGTCTGACCATGGAGAAGTGTAGTAGTACGGGTCTTTGTTTAGAACATTATGGGAATAGTCTGAATTGTTATATGCCGGGGGGACCTGAGCGAAGTATCGCGTGGCTTCATACAGAGATTCTCCCAAGGGCGTCCACGTAGAGGCGGGGGTGTTTTGGATGGCATTCACCATAGGTGTCATGCCGGAACCGATATCCGCTAAAACCTTCCCTCCATCACCCGCTCCTTTGAACTCCATCAGTCCGAATCGCGCCTTGTCTCCTACTTGCTGGATCACACCCATCGGTTCAGAAGCGATGTCGACAACAAGCGAGTGGGACGTACTGCCTCCGCCACAAGCCGCTCCACCATACACGATGAGGCTATTACCGCCTCGATCGAAACACCTCGTGCCCGAATAGGACGTGACTCCCGTTGCATCGGCCGTGAACGCCGTAAACCGGTCGGTTGTTTCATGGTTAAGCTTTCCCCCAGGGTAACAGGTTCCATTGACTGCTCGTGGGGAACACTTACCGCCCATCATCACCCACTTCGCAACCTCCATGCGGGACATCGTCATGTAGTTGAGGAAGTTGCCGTCCCAGGGATAAGCGCCACTACAGGTCGGCGCCGTTGCTGCTCTTGCAGTTCCGATTTGGAAACGATTGGATCCATAGCTATAACAGCGAGTCGCGTCAAAATATCCGTAATAGGACTTGGCAGGATTGTAGGCTTCATTGGCATGGTGGTAGGCGGAGTTATCCATGCTTCCTGAGTTATCCATCAGGAGGAGGATGTTCGGCGCGACGGCCTCCGTCAGGAAGGGTGGTTCACTTGTATATTGTGACAAGGTCTGAGCGGAGACCGAGGATGCGTTCCACCAGAGACTCCCTGCAACAAGAACGACGTGCATAGAGGTGGCGATGGTACGACCATTCATGATGATTTTCTCCTTACCAGCGTCTTCGGTCTAGCTTGGCTCTCCCGTTAGCTTGGAACCCACAATACGAGCCGATCAATGCGTCCCTTGTGATCGAGATGGAAGAGCACCCTCTCCCCTTGAGAGATGTCCTTCAAGCTCACGAGATTTTCATATTGATCTGTGATCGTGACCGCTGAGAGGATTGTATAGTTCGCGTTGTCGATTTGTATCCCACCCCCTTGAATGCCCGTCACCTCGCCGGTCTTGAAATTCGCATAGGGATTCTTATCCTCATGAGCCAACACCTGAGAGACGGTCACAAAAGGGACAACTCCCGCACCACCGACGAAGCACAGGATCGGCAAATAACTTGCGAACACATATGGTCTCAATGCCTGTCTGTTCCTCTGTGCCCATTCGTATACCATCGACGCCTCCCTTAGATCTTCCGCTGACAGCTTTCGCCCCCCGCGCTGACACAGGCAAAAACCGCCTGAATCCGACTCATTGCGCCGGTCGACGTCAGTGTGGCCGTGCAATCGATTTGATAAATGGCTTCGCCGCCGCCGCCTGCTGCACCTTGGGCGGCTCCCTCATATCCAGCCGCAAATTGCAACGATCCACCGACCTTGTTCTTGTAGTAGAGGCGATCGATGTCGCCAGCTACTGCAAAGGGTCCGGCAGTCATCTGAATATCGGGAGACGCACCAGCTCCAACGGAGACGTCTGCGTTATTGTTTGCTTGCCCCATGATTTCTTGGGTGAGGGTAGGTGCTATCGCGCCTTCGGCGTTCGCGGGAATCACCGCGGCGGGCCCGACATAGCCGAGAGGGACTTGCCGCTCCTGCAAGGTTTGCATAATCACGTTGACGCCGGTCCCTATACAGGACTCCGCTGCAGCTGCAGCTGCGTCCGTGGAGTTGGCGAATCCAGCCATACGATTCTCCAGCCCCGTCATCGTCATCGCGGCAATCCCGAGCGCCGTCATCATGAGGATGGTCAGAAACACACCAAAGAGAGCAAAGCCTCGCTCATTGTTCAGCACTCCATACCGTCTTGGTTTCGAGCCTATTGTGTCCACGCTACATCTCCTTCGCATCACTAGCGCCCTGGATTGCGCACCTCTATCGTTCGAGTGAACATACGCCGTCGGGTCGACGTATAGGGTGGATTGAGCCCTGCGAAATCACCCGCCGCAAAGAGCCCGGCTCCATGGTTGTGATCTGAAACTTGCATGGCTTGTGCTTGGACGACACGGCCGGCCACGATCCCTTCTCCCAATCCTTGATCTACGAAGCGTTCACGCCCGACGATGCTGATTTGCACTAAACTGATCTTGTCCGGCGTCATAGGCGCAAGATTCCATGCGTTATTGCTTATGAAATCCAATTGATCGAACCCAGCGGCGCTCCCGACCTGATTGTCAATGATGCCGTCGGGAATGCCTCCATTCAGCGCCAGAAAGCACCCGTCGCAGGCGTAGGTAAATTGCATGTCTTCGATTTCATCGGCAATGGACAGGCAGCGACTGTTTGGCGTATTGCAATCCAGGCCCCCTGTGCCCACGCCCCGTACCAAACATGGGAAGCGACCATCACAGAGCCCATTCGCATCTGGCGGCGGAATGATTTGATAGGTGACGCACTGGAGGAGATATACCGGTGCGTTCGCGCCAAATGCCACTGGAGCTGGAACCGCCGTGATGGTGATTGTCGATCCGCCGACTGCGGTGACCGTGGCGGTCGAGCTCCCTGCCACACTAACCGTAGCTCCTACCAAACTGGCTCCGCCCCACTCGGCGGTCATATCTGTTACGGCCTGAGCTGAAGCAAGTGTAAATGCATTGAAGCCGGGGCCGATTGCCCCTTGGAGTACCCAGGGCGGTCTGGTCGCCGTTCCCACTGGATTTCCAAGCGGCACGACCAGGCTGATACGATCCGGACCTGTGTCAGGCCCGGCGACGGCATTATCCTGAGGGACAATGGCTGTTGGACAATTGCCGACTGCCCCTATCGATCCGAATCCTGCCTGTCTGATATCTCGGGAAATCATTTCCATGGCGTTCCGCACGTTCTGCTGTGTTTCTCCCGTTTGCCCTGTGGTGGCATTGGACCGTTCGAACGACGTCACCACGGCAAGTCCGGCGGCCACGATACCCACCGCAATGGTCGCCGCGAACATCAGCTCGACCAACGTCATCCCGCCTTGATTACTCGTCTGGAACTTAGGCTTTCCCATGTTCTGCCAACTATCCCTTCACTCCGGTGCTATGGTGGTATCCAACATGACTCTCCGCGGGGCGGCTGCAGTTGTCCCCATATTTCGCCCAGTCCACGTGATGACGACGTTCACCCTGCTCTGATTCAGCGGCGGAATGGTCACGACAGGAGTTACCGTCACCACCCCTCGTACTCCGTTCAGCTGGGAAGCCTGGCTGATCCCTGAGGCTCCTTGGTTGGTCATCATCGCTTGCCACTGCACACAATCTCCCTGAGCCATCGTTTGATTTGCAGGAAAAACACATGGATTGGGAGGAGGATTGGCGGTGTTGATGTCCAGGCCGGCATAGGCCGTGACGTTCCGACGATTGAACTGGATCCGTTCCAGCATTTCAGAAGCCAGATTGGTTGCGAGCGTGAGTTCCGTCGAATCGACGTTGCGCGTAATGGCGATCCCTTGCATCGCGGTCATGGCGATCACGCCAACAGACAAAATCACGGTAGCAATCATGCCTTCCAGTAGCGTAAATCCCGATTCTGCTCGTGCTATCTTCATGATCTCTTTCTGCTAACGAGTCCCCATACAGAATTGGCTTGGACACCAGTCCACCACGCCACGCGAATTGATGCGAATGGCATATGTGGTCCCCAGGTCATTGACAAGACCAATGACCTGGTTTTGTGAGCCAGGCACAGCCCCTCCGACTCGATATCCCATCGAATTGAACTGAACGGTGGCAACTGGAGCTGCCGCAAAGACAGGTGCAGCAGGCACACCTCCGGTTTGGTTGGTTATGCCATTCATGTGTGTGATCTTGCTCGATACTGTGGAAAGTACAGCGAGTGTGTTCGCATTGATGGTTGTCACGGTGACCATCGTAGGAACGACTGTGATATTCGTGGTGACAGATACATTTCGGCTCATCGATGTCATGCGCGCGACAGCCAATTCGTTCCTGACAAGCTGAATCGCTTCTTTCAAATCCGCGCGAGATTTCCAAACTCCAAAATTGACTCCTCCAATGCCTGCGATCACCCCAATGATCGCGACAACGATCATCAATTCCAGGAGTGTATAGCCGTTCTGCCCAAACCGTCCTGGATTTAATTCTATTGTGGGTTGCACCATGGCGTCCCCTGATCGAGCAAGGGGCATGCCGCTCAAAATAGAGGCTGTAAGCCCTTGTAACCTCTTGATTTGACGAGTTCGCTTCTTGCGCAAGACCGATGAAATGCGGTCATTTTTCGCACTCATGCACGACAATTTTCGGCTAAAGCCCTGTACTGGTTAGTACAGCAGGGTGGCTATGTTGATTGAGTGATTACTTTCTCTAGACGATAGGGGGTTAGGACAAGATGTGTACGATCGTGTAGTATTTAATCTGCAGAGGAGAAGGCGTCGTATGAACCGAGAGTTTCGCAAGATCCAGCGATTTGCAGTCCAACTTCCCTGCAGAGTGTGGAGCAATGAGGAGAAGTCGAACGGAACAGTCCTAAACCTTTCGGCGCAGGGGTGCGCCATAACGACGGAGCGTCTTCCGTCGGTCTCAACTTATATTTCACTCGATATCGATCTTTTCAGCAGTGAGGACCCAGCGACGATCGAATTGGCTGGAGTGCGCTGGGTTTCCGGGCACCGATGCGGGCTTGAATTCATCCGCGTTAGACCTAATATGCTCATGAAACTAAAAGCGTTCACCCTGTTGTTGGAGCAGACATCCTAGCAGATTCAACTGGTTGCCTCTCTCCACCCACAGCTACTTTATCGCAACGGCTCGGACTTGCCGATAAGTCGTCAGACCCGCCAGCACTTTCTGGATCCCATTCTGCAGCAAGGTGACCATTCCATCCCGCATCGCCACACTAAGAATTTCGGTTGTTCGCGCCCTCCCCTGAATCAGGTTCTTGATCTCTTCTGTTCCCACCAGAAGTTCATGCAACGCCACACGCCCCTTAAACCCATTTTGATTGCAGACGTCACAACCCTTTCCGCGATAGAGCGTCAGATCGTCGGTATACGTAACGCCGAGTTTCTCCCAATAGCACGGGCCATATCCCTGCACGAGTTCGTCATACTCTTGCTGAGTGGGGTGGTAGCCCTCTTTGCAGTGAGCACAAATACGCTTGCAGAGGCGCATAGCCAGTACCCCCAGCATCGCGTCGGCAAAGTTGAACGAGTCGCAACCCATGTCCAGCAGTCGAGTGACTGTTTCCACTGCACTGTTGGTATGGAGTGTGCTCATCACCAGATGACCGGTGAGCGACGCTTCGATCGCGACATCGGCTGTTTCCTTGTCGCGCATCTCCCCGATCATGATCACGTCCGGGTCGGCTCGAAGGAATGCGCGCATCGCCGCAGCAAAGGTAAACCCAATTTTAGGGTGCACCTGAACCTGTCTCAAACCTTCCTGTGAGATCTCGATGGGATCCTCTGCGGTCCAGATCTTTCGCTCATCGGTGTTGATATGTTTCAGAACGGCGTGCAGCGTGGTGGTTTTTCCGGAGCCGGTCGGTCCCACACAAAGAAAAATTCCATGCGGACGCTCGGACAGTTCTTTGACGACCTGCAGAATGTTCTGAGAAAAGTCCATGGCCTCTAAGGGCATGGTGTCTTTTGCCGTGAGAAGACGCAGGACCACATCTTCGTTATTTCCTGCGGTAGGTAACGTCGCTACCCGCAACTCGATTTCACGATCTTTCGCCAATTTGTAGCGGATTTTTCCATCCTGAGGTTTCCGTCGTTCAGCTATATCGAGGTTGGCCATGATCTTCAACCGCGACACAATGGCACGCCGATACACGGCGGGAATACGCATATAGGTAAAACAGGTCCCATCGACACGAAACCGTACGGCCGTTTCTTTGCGATCCGAATAAGGTTCGATGTGGACATCAGAGGCGCCCAATCGATACGCTTCGGCGATCACCTGATTCGCGAGGCGCACGATGGCTGAGTCGTTTTCGTCGATCTCTCCTGATTCGGCCTCGCCGTTCCGTTCGATGCCCGCTTCATCGACGAGTTCTCCGAGAATCTCGGTAATCGATCCCCCGTTGGCCTGCCCTGTTGCGACAAGGAGATATTGTTCGATATCCCGCCGAAGCCCGACTGAGAAGCGTACCGTCGTGCCGGGGAACGCGCGTCGGATATCGAGTCCTTGCTCCAGATCGTGCGGATCATTGATGAGAATATCGAGAACAGCCCCTTGTCGTTTCAAGGGAATCCACGAATTGCGTCTGAGATAATCGCAACTGAGGTTTTTCAAGAGCTCTGGGTCGATGACGGTGCGCTCATCATAGGAGACGTATGAGCATTGGTAGAATTCGCTGAGCGCCGATCCCAGTGCAGGCTTCGGGACGCGGTACTTATCGAGCAAGAGAGTCTCGAGATCGATTTCCCGTGATAGGGATTCTTCTATCGCAGCATCGAGATCCGCCTGTTTGATGAGCCCACGATAGGCGATACAGTCTAAGAGACTGCGCCCCATCGTCATCTTGCGAGGTTGTTTGGCCATCGACAGCTTTTTCAGACTGGCAGCCGAGAGGACCTGCCGTTTCTGATGAGTCTCAGCGCTTTGCGTGATCATTCTATCTCATCCTTTCACAGCGACAATAAGAAGTTACTTTTGCGTCTCGCTCTCTTTCGTACCGATATCGTTCAACCTTTGGTCTACAACTCAATATCGTGTCATCCATGTACCTGGCGCACGATAGACCACCGGCAATCCCCGATAGAACCCTCGACTGAGATCGTGGTCATACCACACCTCCAACGTGCTGCCCGAACCAGCTGAGGCAATTGTCCCACCTGCTGTCACTGCGCCGTACATTCGGACTCTTCCGGCTATCGTAATATCTCCGCTTGCGTGGAGCACCCCGTTGACATGCATGCCGGAGAGTTGAACGGACGGCCGAGCAACAGCTGTGGTCTGATCCGATTGTGGAGGACTCAGTGCCCCGATGGACTGTCCTGGCCCACCAGGAGCCAGGACAATATGGCCTTGTACGACCGCAATACCTTCAAAGTACGGAACCTGCAATTTGACCACTCCGAGATTGTCCGGACGGGGGGCCGTCTGATCGAGCGTGTCAACGAATATCAGACCCTGCTGATCGCCGTTTCCCTGTGATCGAAATACCTCGTCTGGTGAGATGCCACGACCTGGCTCTACAATGCCTTGTGGATACAGAAGGCCTTCGCGATCAATGGCGAAATAGCGCCCGAATCGTTGAGCCACTCGCTTGAGGTGTTCATAGGTCCACTGATCAAGGCGAACGCCCGGGATCGGATTCTGCCCGACGTGAAGGTTATGCGGAAAATGAGGAACCTGTTCGGATGATACCTGTGTCAGCTGAACCGCCCCGCCTACCCACGCTTCCATCCATCGATCTTCTCGTGGCGTCATTTCGTCATAGGTCTGTCCGGTGACTCGAGCGAGCGTACTCTTCAGTGGGATCTCATCAATCTGTGCGAGAATCAGATCACCTCCCACCTTTAACTCACCCCAATGTACAGAGACCGGTGATTCACTTCCTGGTACAAACCGGCCCAGCTGCCGGCCCACCTGCACAGCGGCTCTGAGCGGCGGTACGTCCAACGCGCTTAACTGCATGCGTATCGATTGCCTGGCTGGGGGATTGGTGTTTGTTACGACCGTGGCGTCAATGGTGCACAGGAGGCCCGGCTTGGTCGGCGCGTAGACTTTGAGTTCTTCCACCTGTCCAAGATGGGTCATGGTGCGAAACATCCCTGTCTCAGGATCGTTCAATAGTCGATCATCCGAGGGATTGCCCGTGTGCAACCGTACATCCGGCTGATCCGTAGTGCCGACGAATTGTGATCGACCGGATACATCAAAGAAGGATGGCGCTCCTTCCTTATCGCGATTTCTTCGTTCACGAAGAGACGATAGCTGAGGGAGGTCCGCACTTGTCTGGGGACTGTGAAACCAAGTCGTCACCAATTCTACGGCTCCATCAGCAAGTTGCTGAGCAACCGACGCCTCGTTTGCTAATCCAGCACTGACGGCCTCTTGCCCGGCGAGATTAAGCAAGGTCACACCCAACAGCGATAGCATGAGCGCAACGACCATCGCTCCCAGAAGTGCAATCCCCTGCTGACCGTCTTTGACAGTGATATGCGACATGTCTTTACTCCTATGATCGAAGACTTACTTCCCGCAGCATTCTATGCAGGGAGCGTTGAGACTCGATTTCAAGCACGACTCGCTTCACGAGCGATGGCTGCTGCGTGACGTGCCCATACTCGTCCCAGTATGTAAAATGTAGATCGTCCAAATCTCCGATAAGCGTATTCGCTCCTCCGTCGACCATCCGCATCAGACTCACCCTTCCGTTTTCATCTCGCTTGGGGTAATAGATCACCCGATTCTTCACTTCCACGGAGGCACCGGCGGGAAAAGCCGTGGCCACCGGCTCGGTCAAGGTCAGCTGATAACGCTGCCCTGAACGGGAAAGTCGATGCTCTTCGCAGGCCTGCTGACCGCAAATGATGACGGTCTTTCCCTCACTCCATCCACTGCCATTCTGCACTGTCACAACTGATTGACCCGGCACCACCGAACTAGTGGTCATCGTGTGATAGGCACCGATATTGGCGTGAAAGTGAAAGTCATTCGCCGTCGCTGACACGATCGACTCGGCAACCGCCAATCGGACTTCTTGTTCGAATATCTCTAACCCCAGTCTGAGGTCCTGCTGGTGTCTCAGGTCCTTTTGCTGTTTGCTGACATGGGCCTGCGCGACAGTGAAGGCATTCAATGCGGCAGCCAATACGATCACTCCGGCCGTCAAACTAACTATCAATTCGGTCAGACACATACCGCGCGTGTCGAGTCCAATGTCGATGGAGCGCCGGCGCCGCTTGTCCGATCTGGTGACATCTCCTTGGTTCATCGTTGCCCCACAAAATTTGGATTAGCTCGAATGGTCGCCACCTGCACGTGTCTTCTATGCCCGTTAAGACCAGAATAAGACGCGACCGCTCGAATCCTCACCATGGGGGCGGAACGCAGTGGCCCTGTGCGTTCGGCTTCAATCGTCCACACGACCGTCATCCCGTCACGCTCATAGCCGGCTGTATAGACCCCATCACCCGCAGTCCTATCAGGGCCTTGGCCGTCATCCATCATGAGCGTTTCGAAAGTCCCATCGCGATCGAGATCATCTTCAAGAAGGGATTGCCAACGAACGGACCGTTTCGCTTCCAACCGTGCCTGGGCCAACTCGATCGCCTTACTATTCAAGCCGCCCTGTTGAAGATGCCTGGATGACACTTCCACTGCTCCCAGAACACCCATCAGGGCAATCCCGGCAATCACCATGGCCACCATTACTTCGATCAGACTGAACCCACCATTCATCATCATTGGTCTCATAGGATCGATACCCGACCCGTGATGCTCACGGTGAGCTGCTGGGTCTGTCCTTCCAGGCTGTGTAGTCGAATCGTCGTGGCACTGGCCGAGCGTCCGCTAGGATGGAAGAGGATCTCGGGCCCCGCGCTGGGTTCTTCGATCACAATCCCCTTTCCTCCATAGTGATACGCATGATGCGTGGTTACCGTGTTGACGAACTGAGTGGTAAGAGCCTTCTGCTCTGGATCGACGATGATTCGAACGCGATCTCGATAGGTCATTGCAAGCTGGCGTGCAAGGCGCAGTTCCGACGCGATTTCCTCGGTCGTACAACGGACCTGCGTGCGCGAGTCGAGGACCGAGTAGTTGGGGAGGGCCATCGTGGCAACCATCCCCATGATCGCGACAACCACCATGAGCTCTGTCAATGTCTTGCCTTCTTGCTTCATAGCTTCCTCACTGTGTCCGCAGTGACTCGATAGCCCGACCCTATATCAAGCCTCATGCCACTTATAATTGAAGACCTCATGAATCAACTCTTACCAAGCAAGGGCTGATTGAAAGCTCCTAAGCTATTGAATCGATGGAACCAATATGAGACGGGTCTGAAATAACCTGGAAGGTGCAACTTCCATCTGGGAGGAGATAATCGTGGAGAAGAGCAGTACCTCAAGAGATACAGTTCTTGACGGAAGAGATACAGTACGAAATGGGGGGAATCGGCCAGGAGAGCCGTTATCCGGCCAGGAGTCCTTGATACCAGTCAAGGAGAGACTGCCCAAAGAATAGTGCCACCAGGGCACCGCATACCAGAAAAGGTCCGAAGGGAATATAGTCTTCGCGCTTGATCACCTGTGTGGCGATAAGGGCAATTCCCACGAGTGATCCCAGCAACGATCCTAGCATGATCGTCATCAGGGCAGGCTTCCAGCCCAAAAACGCGCCTATCATCGCCAAAAGCTTGATGTCCCCTCCCCCCATTCCCTCTTTCCCGAAGAGATAGGGACTGGCCCATGCCAAAAGCCACAGAATTCCTCCACCGACGAGAAGCCCCAGCATGCTATCCAGGAAGCCGAGGGGTAGGATGGTGGTGGCACAGACGAGACCTACAATGATCCCTGGAAACGTTACGGCATTGGGGATAATCTTATGAGACAGGTCCGTCCCGGCTACCACAAGGAGGGCTGAATAGAGCAACCCGTAGGCCGCTGCAACCCAGCCTGGGCCGAAGAACCAGAAAATCCCGGCGTAGCCTAACGCATTCAAGATTTCGACTAGGGGATAGCGGAAAGGAATGCGCGCGCCACAATGCCTGCACTGTCCAGCCAAAACCAAATAACTGACGAGAGGAATGTTATCGTACCAGGCAATGGGATGAGAGCATTGGGGACAATGAGAGCCGGGCCATGCGATCGATTCCTGCCGTGGCAATCGGTGGATACAGACGTTGAGAAAACTGCCGATGAAGGCACCGAAAAGGCCGGCGATCAGGAGCGGAAACAGAATTGATCCATCATGCATAATTGCCCAGAGTTCTTTCCCTACCCAGTAACCCTACTAGGGCCGAGTGCCTTTCTTTACATTTTGGAATGATCACTCCATAATGACTATGATTTATAGACGAGATTTGATTTTGCGTATATGAGTATACCTGAAGCATAGACCTACGTAATATGGAGAACCGGTTATTATGGCAAAGACAACTGGAAAACCACGGCCTCGAAAATCTCTTGCCAATCTCGAACCTCCGGCGCGTTCAAAACGGCCGGAGTCTCTCACGTCACGCGAACAGGAAATTTTGGAATTGATTTGGGCGGGATTTAAGAACAAGGAAATCGGGCAACGGTTGAGGATCAGCGTCAAAACCGTGGAAGCCCACCGCGCCAATATGATGAAGAAAATGCGCGTGTCGAATACCGCTCAACTGCTGAAGACGGCCATCCAGGGTGGCGTACTCAAGATCCGGTAGCGTCAGGCCCGCTCTGGGCTGCGCGGCGTTGACGAACCGCCTCAAATAGGACGATGGCCGCCGCCGCGGATACATTCAACGATTCGATCTGGCCTCTCAGAGGAATGCGGATGCATTCATCACAATGTTGCAAGACGCCGGGTCTGATCCCCGTTCCCTCTCCTCCCAGGACGAGACCGACCGGTTCTCGGAGGTCGACATCCGTAAATAGCTTCTTCGCGGCGGGCGTCACTCCGTAGATCCACACTCCAGCCGTCTTTAACGACTCGATCGACCTGCTCATGTTTGTCACACGCGCAACGGGAATGTGATCGATGGCTCCGGCCGAAGCTTTGGCCACGACTGACGTCAGTCCGGCGGCCCGTCGTTCAGGGATCAATACCCCGTGGGCGCCGGCGCCCTCAGCCGTCCGAAGCACGGCGCCGAGATTGTGTGGATCTTCAACTCCGTCCAAGATGACCAACAGGGGCGCCTCATGCCGTTGGACGGCTCGAGCGAGGATCGATTCCTCCGTCTGATAAGCCTTTGCCGAGGTAAAGGCCACGACGCCTTGATGCTTGCCGTTGGGAACCAGGCGGTCGAAAGAGGTCAGAGGTTGAATATGAATCGGAACACGGCGTGATCGAGCCAGTTGCACCAGGTCGGTGAACTGTTTGTCGGTCCGAAGCACCAACATGCGTTGCAATGGTCTGTTTCCGGCCTTCAGCGCTTCGCGTACGGCATGGAGACCATAGAGAATGTCCTGCGCCTCAGCGCTTCCACCGGGTGGTGCCATCGGGCTTGTCCTCAATGATGATGCCCTGCGAAGCAAGCGACTTCCTTATTTCATCCGCTCGCTGAAAGTCCTTTCTACGGCGGGATTCATTTCGTTCACGCAACAGATCTTCGATCTCGGTATCAGCGAGTCCGGATGTCTTCACCCCGATCGGCATGGCCTCGTCGGCTTCCTTGGCTTGGCCAATTGGCACAACAAACGGCCCAAACTGCCACTTGTCCAACTGAAAGAGTCCAAAATTTTCTCCAAGACTCCGAAACTCTTCCCTGACCCTTTTGCGTGCGGGTATGGATAAACCT
The DNA here is from genome assembly GCF_001458775.1 of Candidatus Nitrospira nitrificans. Taxonomy (NCBI): domain Bacteria; kingdom Pseudomonadati; phylum Nitrospirota; class Nitrospiria; order Nitrospirales; family Nitrospiraceae; genus Nitrospira; species Candidatus Nitrospira nitrificans. Next base: position 77,559 of record NZ_CZPZ01000023.1, on the reverse strand, counting down.
TGATTGAGCAGCTTATTGACGTTGGCTTTCAGGCCTTGTAAGGAGGCGATCGCTTCGGGTGTATTCAGGTCGTCATCCATGGTCGATTGAAACGTCACTCGACACCGTTCGATCACTTCACGGAGTTCCTGATCGGCTGTGGCTTTCTCTTCCGGCTCGTCCAACCGTTGAAAGAGATCGTAGAAGCCATTCAACGCGTTCTTTGACTCTTTCAAGGCCTGATCGGAGAAGTCGAGCGGCCCATGGTAATGCGTCGAAAGGAGGAAGTATCGGAGAATTTCTCCCATGATTTCTTCCGGCCATTCCGACTTTTCAAAAATCTCGCGGATCGTGAAGAAGTTCCCCAACGATTTCGACATCTTTTCTTTATTGATCTGCACGAATCCGTTGTGGACCCAATAACGCGCGAATTCTTTTCCCGTCGCTCCGCATGATTGCGCAATCTCGTTCTCATGGTGCGGGAAAATGAGATCCATCCCCCCGCCATGGATGTCGAAGGTTTCACCGAGGTGCCGGATCGACATAGCGGAGCACTCGATATGCCAGCCGGGCCTACCGAGTCCCCAGGGGCTTTCCCATGCCGGCTCACCTGGCTTACTGCTTTTCCATAGGGCGAAGTCCATGGCGTGGCGTTTCCGTTCATCCACATCCACACGTGCACCGGCTTGCAAATCCTCGAGTCGTCGTTTTGACAGCCGTCCATATTCCGGATATTTGGAGACTTCAAAATACACATCTCCATCCACCACGTAAGCCAACCCCTTCGCAGTCAATTGCTCCGTGAGGTGAATGATGTCGGCTATATGCTCCGTGGCCTTCGGCTCCTCCGTCGCGGCTCGGATGCCCAGTTTACCCATATCCTCATGGTAGGCGTGAATGTACTTGGCGGTAATCGCGCCGCAGGAGATGCCTTGTTCGTTTGCTCGTTTGATGATCTTGTCGTCGACATCGGTGAAATTCTTCACGAAGGTCACGGCATAGCCGCTGTATTCCAAGTACCGCCGGAGCATGTCGAACACCAAGGCACTCCGTGCATGGCCGATATGGCAATAGTCATAGACCGTCACGCCACACACATACATCCTCGCCGTTTTCGGCGCGATCGGCTCAAACAGCTCCTTCTTTCCGGTCAGCGTATTGTAGATCTTGAGCATGTGAAGACCCGTCATGGAGTCGTAGGGCTACGCTTCGGCCAATGGGACCAGAGAAAGTACCCGAGGGCAAGCGCCAGAAAAAACCCGATGACGATGTCAAATTGATGAAAGTAATCCCGCAGATGTTCCCACTGTTCGCCCATGCGAAGGCCGATATAGGCCAACAGCCAGCACCAGGGCAACGCTCCGACAAAGGTGAAGACGACGAACCGCGGGAAATTCATCTTCGCAATGCCGGCCGGGAGCGAAATAAACGTCCGCACGACCGGAAGCATTCTGCTGAAAAAGACCGCAGCTTCTCCATATTTGGCGAACCAGCGATCGGCCACATCCAGATCGTGGCGCGAGACCAGGACATACGGCCCATAGCGCTCTGCAAACGGTCGTCCGCCCCAGACCCCCGCATAGTATGCCACGATCGAACCGAGCACATTGCCGACTGCCCCGGCCAGCGTGACCCCGAGCATCGTAAACTGTCCTGTCGTGATCAAATAGCCTGAAAACGGCATGATAATTTCACTGGGAAGCGGAATACAGGCGCTTTCGACGGCCATCGTGAAGAGGATCCCGCCATAGCCAAATCGTGAGATACACGCAATGACGAATCGGCTCAACTCGCCGATGATGGCTTCGATCAGCCCTCCCATCACGCCTCTCGTTGTCCTGGATGGAGGGATCGACGAGCGAGCGGTTGAGGTTTCTTGACTCCATGGGTCATGATCGGCTCCCATGCGCGAAACTGATCCAGCACGCCATGGTTCGTGCTATCCAGGCGGATCGGAGTGATGGAAACAAAGCCCTCTTCAATCGCTTCATGATCGGCGTCCTTACTGCGACTCCACGAGACCCGCTTTCCTGCAATCCAGTAGTACTTGCGGCCGTGCGGATCCAGTTTTTCGATAATGGGATTATCAAACCGCCTTCGGCTGAGACAGGTGACCCGCGCGCCTCTAATTCCCCGTTGCGGGCGATCCGGGATATTGACATTCAAAAGGGTCTCCTCGGGCAGTCCATGAGCAAGGACCAGACGCGCGACACGCGCGGCATAGATCGCGCCGATTTCAAATCGAAATTTCTCCTGCCCCTCTTGCGATACGGCTACGGACGGGATGCCAAGGATGGCCCCTTCCATCGCCGCCGACACCGTGCCTGAATACATGACATCATCGCCGAGGTTCACCCCTTTGTTAATACCGGAGACGACAATGGCGGGCGGTTTCGGCATGACTTTCAGCAGCGCAAGGTTCACGCAATCCACGGGAGTTCCATTCACGGCATACGTGCGTGGGCTCAGTTGATGAAGACGCAACGGCTTATGCAATGTCACGGCGTGGGCGACGGCCGTGCGCTCCCGATCCGGCGCGACAATCCAGACTTCACCGATGGCGGCAAGCGCCTTCGCCAAGGCTGCAATCCCTGGCGACTGGATACCATCATCATTGGTGACGAGGATGCGCATGGTCGACTTTCAACAAAAAGAGCTGCCCGAGGCAGCTCTAGCGATTCAGTAAGGGGTATGGCGTGAGGATGAAGAGCCCGTTTTCCTTGAGGCGCCTAACGCTTCACCTTTCACGTCATTTGGTCGGGGCGGCGGGATTTGAACCCACGACCACTCGCACCCCAAGCGAGTGCGCTACCGGGCTGCGCTACGCCCCGACATGTTTATCACTCCTGACGTCCGCATCTTGACCGATCATCAGGGATGGTCTTCAGTGAAACCTACCCTTTTCTCAGGACGAATGCGAGTCGATAATTTTGAGAATAACTTGAAGATCCCCTCTCAATTTTTTAGCGACCTCTCTGGGACGCAGCCTCCGCGAAGCGGCTCGGCCGCGCCGTACCCAATATCGCTTGACCCCATCGAGGGTATGGCCCTCTTCATAGAGCATTCGCTTGATTTCCAGCACGGTTTCGACATCTCGTTGTACATAGAGGCGTTGATTCCCTCGACTCTTTTTTGGTTTCAGAAACGTAAATTGAGATTCCCAGAAACGGAGCACATACGCGGGAAGCTTCGTCAACTGACTCACTTCTCCGATCTTATAGAAAACCTTGCTCCCCAGCCTGGGTTCAGTTCCCATGACCGGCCTCACGGTGCGCCTTATAATATATTGACGGAGCCGAGCTGGTTGTTGTGTTGACCTGTCTGTGTTGTCTACGCAGGATGATCAAAAAGACCGCCCGCAAGGCCGCAGCGAGCGAGAAGCCGAGTCGTACAATGCGTCGTACGGTGAGGCTTGAAGCGATGCGAGAACGACGCGGGTGGTAGTTTTCAGCATCCTGCTATGAATTGACGTACTTCTTGAATACCTGGCTTGGCCGAAATGTCACGACTCGACGGGGGGTAATCCCAATCTCTTCTCCGGTTCGAGGATTTCGTCCCTTCCGGGCTCCCTTGCTGCGGACGACAAAATTTCCAAACCCCGCGATTTTGACCGATTCTCCCTTCTGCAAGACCGACTTCAACATATTCAGGACAAACTCAACGATATCAGCGGCTTCATTTTTTGAAATGCCGACTTGCTTGAAAATCTCGTCAGCGATATCCGCCTTTCTCATACCACCCCCCTACGTGACCACCGCAACTCGCCGCCTGCCTGCCTGCCTGCCTGCCTGCCTGTTCTACTTCTCTCAATGCGGTGAGTTTTGCTTAAGTTACGTGAGGTTACGAAACCTGTCAAGAATAAATTTGGCTAACGCTTACGAAAATACTCTAGCCCTTCGCGAGAAGTTTGTATTCGATACTGTCCACGAGCGCCTGCCACGTCGCCTCGATGATGTTTTCCGAGACCCCGACCGTCCCCCACTTATCCTTATGGTCTCCCGATTCGATCAAGACACGCACCTTTGACTCGGTCCCTCGATTAGCCGCCAAAACACGCACCTTATAGTCAAGAAGTTTCACTTCCTGAAGCTGAGGGTAAAACTTCTCCAATGACTTTCGCAACGCATGGTCGAGCGCATTGACGGGTCCGGCCCCGACCGCCGCCGTATGTTCGACCACATCGCCGACTTTGACCATCACCGTGGCTTCGGAAAGAGTCGTTCCATCCTCCTGCTTCTTCTCGACAATCACACGAAACCCGAGTAATTGAAACGAGGGCCGATGGCTCCCCATGGCCTTTCGCATGAGCAATTCGAACGATCCTTCGGCGCCTTCGAATTGATAGCCCTGGCTCTCTCGATCCTTCAGCGTATGGATCAGCTCGTCGACCTTGGAATGGTCCTTTGCAAGCGTGATCCCATACGCTTCGATTTTATCGAGAAGCCCGCTCCGTCCTCCGTAGTCGGAAATCAGCATCCGTTGCCGATTCCCGACTCGGGCCGGATCGACATGTTCATAAGTCGCCGGATTCTTCAGCACGGCGTGAATATGCACGCCCCCTTTGTGCGCAAACGCGGAATCGCCGACATAGGGCTGATGTTTGTTGGGCATCAGATTCGCGATTTCCGTGACAAACCCCGACACATCCTTGAGATGGCTCAAGCGATCGGTCAAGGCCGGACGCTTCATCTTCAATTCTAAATTCGGAATGATCGAACAGAGGTTGGCATTCCCACACCGCTCTCCGATCCCATTGATCGTCCCCTGGACCTGCCGGATGCCCAATTCGATCGCCACAAGCGAGTTCGCCACGGCCATTTCACAGTCGTTATGCGCATGAATCCCGAGCGGCACCGGACACTCGCGTTGAACCACGCCGCAGATCTCGCGAACTTCCCACGGCATCGTGCCGCCGTTCGTATCGCAAAGGATGACCCGTTCGGCTCCGGCCTCCACCGCTTTTCTGATGGTGGCTAGCGCATACTCGGGATTGGTCTTGTATCCGTCGAAGAAATGCTCCGCATCGTAGAACACCCGGCGTCCTTTTCCGTGGAGATAGGCGATGGAATCGGCGATCAACTCTAAGTTCTTGCTCAGCGAGATGCCGAGGGCATCGGTCACGTGGAGCGACCAGGTCTTCCCAAAGAGGGTGATGGTTTTGGTCTCGGCGGCGAGTAAGGCCTGGAGATTGGGGTCTTTGCGGACAATATTACTGGCTTTTCTGGTCGACCCAAACGCGATCACATCGGCATGTTTCAGTGGAATCGTCTTGATCATCCGGAAGAATTCAATGTCTTTGGGGTTCGCCCCGGGCCAACCGCCTTCGATAAAATGAACCCCCAGGCTATCCAACTTTTGCGCGATTCGCACTTTGTCTTCAGCAGAGAAACTGACATCCTCCGCCTGAGCCCCGTCGCGCAACGTCGTGTCATAGATTTCCAACAACGCTATCTGATCCGCAGATGGTGTTGGCTTAAGAAGCGGCTGTTGCTCACGCGAAGCGCGGGACGAGCCGGATTGAGAGGTCTTTCGAGCCATGGAGGAAAAGGGTACCAGGTTCAAGGGTTCTCTGTCGACAGCCCGAGGGGCACCCAAAGCCAGGGCATTGGCTAGTCCCGCCGTACCGGCCACCATGCTACAGGAAGATTATAGGCGTCCTTTGTTCTGGATCACCCAGGAGGACAGTATGAAAGCTGGCACAACCCTCATGACTCCAATGCTCTTAGTTGGTGCAGTCGCCTGCGGTCCGACCACCGATACCGTTGTAGCCCCATTCGAACTGACCAGCGACTTTACGTCGAGCACGTTGCCCGGCAACAGCACACTCACCGGTCCTGCCAAGGCCCGTCAGCGTCTGGAACGGTTCGTAGCCTATGCTTATGATGGGGTCAGCGGCGATATTGCGCAGGGCAATGGCGAATATCTGACCTCGCTGGCGGTCCTGGCAGGGGTTCCGACCGCCTCGCAGGCAGCATTTCTGGCGGAAATGCAGAGCCACTACGCCGTGCTATACGATCCCGGTTTATCGCGCAAAGAGGTCTGGACGCGGGTTGTGAACCGCGCCTGGTCAGCCGGCTACGGAAGAACCGGGGACAGGCGCAATCCTCTCGAGTCGAGTGGTTCGTGAGCAGGCTTTAACGGCGTCGCAGAGGTGATCCATTGCGAGCCTGAACCCTGACCTTCCCCTTCACGCGGGCCACGCGACCTCATATCTCGAACACCTTCCGCACTTCGTCGTCCTGGGTTGTCGACTATTTGATTAATAACCTGTCTTTTCCGCAGCCCAGACCTCTGCAGCCAAAGGTAGTTCGTTGAGTTCGAGACGCGCTTCGCGCCAGGTTGGATAATGTTCCTGGAGGATGGCGATGAAATGGTCACTGTGCCTAGGCTCGATCAAATGAATCATTTCATGGACAATGACATATTCCAACAGGTCCTTCGGCTTCTTCACAAGTTCCGTGTTCAATCTAATGTGTTTCCGTCGCGGATCGCAGCCCCCCCATTTGGTCTTCATGCGTTGCAGGAAATAGCCAGCCACCGGCAGTCCGAGACGTGACTCCCACTTGGCGATCAGGCGAGGAACAATCTTGTGCAGCAGGGACTTGTGCCACTCATGCATCACCCTCGCACGGACCGCCGTTGTGCTGCCTGGTCGCACAACGAGGGTGATACGCCGATGACCCAGCGTGACGCTAGGCTTTGCATTCCGGTACTCCACCGATAACAGATAGCACCGCCCCCACAGGTAGTGAGTCTCCCGTGTGATGAACCGGCGGGGGCTTTCGCGAGCTTGTTTAGAAAATTTCTCCTTCTGTGTTCGAATCCACGCCAGTTTCGAGATCGCATAGGCACGGGCGACTTCCGCCCGTGTGCTGGTAGGAGCAACCAAGCTTACGCGGCCTTCCGGCGGATGCACAGACAAATGCACATGCTTGACCGCCTTGCGAGTCAGTTGGATAGAGATGTCGCCAAGCTGCAAGGTCTCGCTCATCCGTACCCCGGCTGGTTCTTGACCAGTTCAAAGAGTGCCCGCGTTGCCTCACGATCGCGGTCGAGCAACGGGAACAGCGCATTGAGCACCTGCGCCTCACGCGCATGGTCGCCCTTCCAACCCGCCGGCGCCTGCTCCCGCATGACACGATCAATCTCCAGCGCCAGCCTTGCTAGTCGGCTCCCGTATTCTACTTGGGATTCAGCGGCGACATCGGCAGCGTCGTGGCCAGCCGCGAGGATCTGCGGGAGGTTCCGAAAGATCACGACGGCCTCCCGGTTGCCGTGAAGCACCGCAGGAACCTCCTCTTCCGGTTCTTTCGCCACCAACCGCTTGGCTAGGGCTTCCGCTTTCCGAAGGAACTCCTCGTAAGACGCCGCATCCGCGCGGCTCTGCTTGATCAGATCACTCAGCAGCTTCGACATTTCGGCGTAAAACTTCGGGTCGGTGAGCTGCTCACGGATGATAGTCTTGCGAACGTTGTTGATGATGCCTTCCGCGATGGCGTTTTTGGAGAGCTTGCCCTTCTCGTTCAGCTTGCGGGCGATGGCGTCATTGATGCCGGTTTCGACGATCAATTCCGTGAGTGACAGCGAATTGAGGTTGCCCATGTCCGCCGCCGGGTCGGCTTGCACGTAGGTGTTGAGCAAGTGCCGCATGTCAGCCTCATAGGGCTTGATATCCAACTCCTCGCCTGAGTGCCTTTTGATGGCGCTGAGGTTCTGAGCGATGTCGGCGTAGGCACACACGAAGGTGGCGACGGATTTGTAGAAGGAAATGCGCAACGGCTCCGTGTTCGCCAGTGCCTGAGGATTAGCCGCGTCACCGCAGAAGTAACGGAGAAACTGCTCCACTTCACGCGGGAGCGGCACCGGGTCGCACAGGTAGCGAAGCGCCTCGCGGGCGGCATCAAGCTGTTTCTTTCCTTCTTTCAGCCAGTCCTTCAGCTCGACGTTGTTGGTGCCGCCGTTGCCCTGATCAATGTCCAGCTCGTCGGAGCTATAGACCGCGATGGCCTCCTGTACGTCTTTGAATAGCTCTTTGAAGTCCACGATGTAGCCGTAATCCTTATCGTCTCCGTCCAAGCGATTCGTGCGGCAGATGGCTTGGAAGAGGTTGTGGTCGTGCAGTTCGTTGTCGAGGTAGATGCAGGTGCAGCTCGGCGCGTCAAAGCCGGTCAGGAGTTTGCTCACGACGATCAGGAGCTTCATGTTCGCAGGCTCCTCGATGAAGCGGCGCTTGGCTTCGTCCTCTAGGCTTTCGTCGTCTGCGCGCTCTTGAGGACATGCTTCGTGTAGGTGTCGAACTTGTAGCGTTCGTCGCTGTTCGCAGGCTCTTCGAGATCGCCGTCGCGTTCGGCTCGAAGGACGTGATGATGCCGCAATATTGGCCAAACGGTTTGCTGTGGAAGATGCGGTAGTAGTGGCAGGCGTCGTAGATGCTCGCGGCTACGAGAATGGCCGTGCCCCGGTCGTTGTTCAGGCGCGGCTTCGTGTCGAAATCGTGGATGATGCTGGCGGCGATACGGGCCTTGCGCTCCTCGGCGCTCATCAGCTCCTCCATCGTCGCCCAGCGCTTGCGGATGATGGCTTTCTGGAAATTGTTCAGTGTCTTTGTCTTTTGTTCGAAATACGCCTCAATGGCCTTGGGCGAGGTGATGCGTTGCGGCACGTCGCGGCCTCATATTTCAAGTCGAGGATGACTCCATCCGCCACACCTTCGTGGAACTTGTAGGTGTGAATGTAGGTGCCGAAGATGTCGCGAGTTCTTAGTTTGGCAGCATCCTTCTTCAAAAGCGGCGTGCCGGTGAAGCCGATAAAGATGGCATGCTCCAGCCAACGTTTCATCTGGCGGTTCATGTCGCCGCCCTGGGTGCGGTGGCATTCATCCACGAAGACGTAGAACCGGCCATGAACGTGCGGCGGCGGGCCTTCGAGGTCGGCGGGATCGAACTTGTGGATCAGTGCGCACAGCAGTCTGGGCGAGGGGGCGCCCAGCTTGGCCACAAACTCTGCCCGGTTCAGGATGCGAGGTGATAGCGAGTCTTCGCCGATGACCCCGGCGTTCTTCATCACGCCCTCGATCTGCTTGTCCAGTTCGTCGCGGTCGGTGACGACGAGGATGCGGGCCTCGGGATCGTGTTCCAGCAACCACTTGGCGAGCAGCACCATGAGGATGCTCTTACCGCTCCCCTGCGTATGCCAGATCACGCCCCCTTCTCGTGTGCGGATGCGTTCCTGCGCCGCCTTCACACCGGCGAATTGATGCGGGCGTGGCACTTTCTTGATGCCTCCATCGAAGATGATGAAGTTACGGATCAAATCGAGCAGGCGGGACTTCTCGCACATCTCGGCCAGTGGCCGGTCCAGGAGAGTGCCCGGCGCTAGCTTGGCGGCGCTGGCCGACTTCCACTCTACGAAGAATTCCTCCCGCGTGGTCACCGTGCCGTAGCGCAGCCCCTGCGAATCGCTCCCCGCGAGCACCAGTTGCACCGTCGGGAAGAAGCCCTTGTTGAAGATTTCCTCTTGGTTGGTGATGAGCTGGCGCACCCCATCCGCGATCTCGACGGAACTTCGCTTCAGCTCGATGACGCCGACGGCAATGCCGTTCAGGTACAGGACGAGGTCTGGCCGACGCTCGTAGCCGCCGCGCAAGGTCACTTCCTCGGCGAGGGCGAAGTCATTCTTCTCTGGGTGCTCCCAGTCCACCAGATGCACTGTATCGTGTGGTTTCCCGGCTGCGATTTGCACCGACACGCCGTAGCGCAGCAGTTGGTAAGTGCGTAGATTGGCCTGATAGAGCGTAATGCCGGTGGCGTCCGCTGCGGCCATCAGCCTTTGCAGGGCGGCGGAAATGTGTGGCTCGGAATAGCCGCGTTCCATTAAATTTGCGCGGAGCAGATCCGCCTCGATACAGCGGTTGTTCTCCCGCTTGGTCCACTCGCCGAGGTGGCGGTAGCCGAGACAATCGGGCCGGGCCTTGTCCGTGAACAGAGCGATGACACGGTTCTGCGTCTTGCGTTCGGAGCGGGGTTGTTCAGCGAATGGACTCATTCCGCGACCTCCCAGCGTCCACCCTTAGCCGGACCGACTCGGCGAATGTAGCCGTGAGTCTTTAGGTATTGGAGGTTCTTATCCACGGCCGTCGTGCTCAGCCCCAGCGTTTCCGCCAAGACCTTGGTGGTGATTGTTGCGTCCCGACGCATGGCGGCCAAAATCGCCACACGAGTTTCACCCAACTTTTCACCCAACCCGACTGGGCTGCGTGGAAAGCTCTTGCCGGCCGATCGGATGTGCGCCGGATTAGCGCGAAACGTCACCATCACGCCCGACAGGTCAACGTCGTATGCCGGTGGCTCAATGCCGTGCTCCCGGCAATCGCGGTTGATCTTCTCGATGCCGCGGCCCCAAGCCTCGATGTAACCGGCACGGAAGAAGGCATTGGCAATCAGCGGGTTGGACGGCTCCGAAGCATGTTTGCCGAACAATTTCTTGAGTGTCCAATGTTCCGGCAGAGCCCCCGGATTCCAGACGGCAATCCGGTCGTCATAGACGCTGATCTGCATGGGAATGCCACGGCTGTAATCCTTGTGAACGATAGCGTTGAGCACCGTCTCGCGCAACGCCGACTCGGGAAACAGGAACGTCTCACGGCGCTGAATGCCGTGGTAGGTGATGTACGCCTTGAGGTACTTGGTCCGCAGGAATTCGAGCACCTGTTCGACTTGCCCGAAGAGATTGCCATGCACTTCGTCCTGATAACGCAGATCGTCATCGGTCACGAAGAAGCCGATTTTGACCCACGCGCCGGTCACGTGCTTTTCGGGCTGATCCGTGAAGAGCAAACCGGCCGCGCGCCGCAACCAGCATCGCACTACTCTAATAGGCGACTCCCGAGTATCAGACCGACTCACCCTGGCGAGGCGCCAGGGCGATTGTCATAGGTGATCCGGAACACGGTATCCGTTAGCCAGCGCTTGAAGGACTCGTTATCCATGAATTGCTTAAAGAGCTCCGTGTCGTCCTTCAGAACAGCGGTCATTACTCTTGCCAGCGCCTTGTCATGCTCAATCTTTGCATTTTGTCTGTCAGAGTTCTGCTTCGCATTTTGATAGGCCGTATCCGCTGCCACGCGGTTCGGGATGTCTTCCGTAATCAGCTTGTGTACACGGTCGGCATCGGCCCACGGGATGTTGCCAAATTGAGCATTGAAGGACTTCAGAATCTTAGAAAGCCGCTCGAGCTCTGGCTCAGGCTTGCTTCCTCCACCGGTTATTGGTGCCGGCTCGATTTCGGCATTCTCGTCCGGTAACTGAATCTTCATCGCGGCCTTCTTCTCAACGCGATAGCTGTCCACATCAATGGCTTCCAAGATCCCTTTGGCGAGATCTTCTTCCTTCGGAGCCGGCAACTTAGACACAAGAAAGTTGAGGAAGATCGACAGCTTTTCCCACTCCGCGTTGGTATAGGGCAGTATCGAAGAGAGGAAACCATAGGCTCGCAAAAAAGCCTTGGCCTTGCCTTTGAAATCCACCTGCCCGTCCTCGTCGAGCTGATTCTTATAGACGGCGACAGAGACATCAAGGATCGGATCGAGTTTATCTCGGTCGGCACCACTCAGGTACAACCCAACAAGCTGGTCGACTTGTATTTGCGCATAGACTTGATAGCCATCAAGCGCGGCCTTCAAGTCGTGAAGCTTGTTGGGATCGGTCTCTTCAGAAAGGATCGTCGTGCGGTAGTAGTCGGCGAAAGCCTCTTGGATGGTGTCGCTGTCGTTCATGAAATCGAGCACGAATACGTCATGCTTCTGTGGATGGGCACGATTCAGCCGAGAGAGCGTTTGCACTGCCTTGATTCCTGAGAGAATCTTGTCCACGTACATCGTGTGGAGCAGCGGCTCGTCGTACCCCGTTTGGAACTTGTCGGCGCAAATCAGGAAGCGGTATGGATCCTCCTGAATCTTGTCCGCAATCTGACTCGATGGGAACCCGTTCAAAGAAGCCTCGGTCACCTTCGTGTCACCGTATTCATGCTCGCCCGAAAATGCAACGATAGCCTGATAGGGACTCTTGCGCTCTCTCAGATAGTCGCGGAAGGCGTGGTAGTACTGGATGGCCCGCTCGACTCCACTCGTCACCACCATCGCCCTAGCCTGTCCGCCGATCTTGTTCAGCGCCAGCACCTGCTCATGAAAATGATCCACCATAATTTCAGCTTTGAGTCGAATGGCGTGGTCGTGGCTTTCGACGTACCGACGCAACTTCTTCTTCGCACGCTTGGTATCGAACTCCGGATCGGCCTCGATCTTCTTTACAAGCTTGTAGTAGCTCTCAACCGGCGTGTAGTGCTTGAGGACGTCAAGGATGAATCCCTCCTGAATCGCCTGCTTCATCGTGTAGCTGTGGAAAGGACGGTGCTGCACCTTCCCTTCGGCATCTGGAGGCTGAGCCTCGCCGAAGATCTCCAGCGTCTTATTTTTGGGTGTGGCGGTGAAGGCGAAGTAGCTGGCATTGGGCAGGAGCTTCTTGGCTTCTATAATCCGGTTGATCTTGTCCTCTGTGGTTTCTTCCTCGTCCTCTGCTCCGGCGGTAGAAAGCGCCATGCTGAGCGCCGCCGATGTCCGCCCGCCCTGACTGGAATGCGCTTCATCGATGACGATTGCGAATTTCTTCCCACGTTGCGCGTTGCCGATCTCTTCTAAGATGAAGGGGAACTTTTGGACGGTAGAGATAATGATCTTCTTCCCTTCGGCGATGAACTTACGCAAGTCACCAGAGTGTTCTGCATGCCCGACAGTGGCCCCGACTTGAGCAAACTGTTTGATGGTATCGCGGATTTGCTTGTCGAGGATGCGCCGATCCGTCACGACAATGATCGAGTCGAAGACCAGTGCATCATCTTTCTGTAAACCAATGAGTTGATGGGCGAGCCAGGCGATGGAATTAGATTTGCCGCTGCCGGCTGAATGTTGGATTAGATACCGCCGACCTATACCATGCTGTCGTGCATCGGATAGAAGCTTGCGTACCACGTCGAGCTGGTGGAACCGCGGCCAGATCTGTATTGCCTTCTTTTTGCCGGTCTTCTCATTCTTCTCCTCAACGATCTGCGCATAGTTTTCCAGGACCTCGGCCAACCCCTCGCGAGTGAGCACCCGACGCCATAGAAAATCGGTCTTTATGCCGTAAGGGTTGGGCGGATTGCCCGCCCCATCATTCCAGCCTTGATTGAACGGAAGAAACCAGGAGCCTTTCCCTTTCAAGTGCGTACTGAACCGCACTTCGTGATCGTCCACGGCAAAATGCACGACGCAGCGTCCGAACTCGAAGAGTTTCTCGCGTGGATCGCGATCGCGCTTGTATTGCTCGACGGCGTCTTCAACTGTCTGTTTGGTAAGGCTGTTCTTGAGTTCAAACGTGGCAATGGGTAAACCGTTGATGAACAGGGCGAGGTCGAGCGCACGCTGTGTTCCGTCACGACTGTAGCGAAGCTGCCGAGTGACAGTGAATCGGTTTGACGCATTCAGTGTAGCGGCCTTCTCATTGCCTGGCGAAGGTGTGCCATAAAATAAATCGACATGGTGTGGCCCGTCCTTGATTCCATGGCGCAGGACATCGATCACGCCATGCTTCGAGATCTCCCCTTGGAGTCGGGCCAGAAACTTACGCCGGGTTGGGCTATCGTTATTGAGGTCTAATGCTTCGGCAACTTTCGGCTGTGTGGCGTGTAAGAATGCGCTGAGCTGCGGAAGGTCCACGCAGAACTCGCGGTCGTAGTCCTCGGCTTGGCCGGAAATCCATCCGGTACCGCCATATCGTTCCCGAATGAGGCTAATGCCCTCGCCAGGTGGCGGCCCTTCGCCAGAGGCTTGGCCAGCCATTGCCGTGACGATGAGGTTTTCAAGACCCTTTTCGCTGGTGTCGGTGTTCACGGGAAGTCTCTAATCAAGTACCCATCAAGTAACAAGCACTCTCTAACTTGTCGAGCTTAAATGACCCGCCCCTCAAGATCCGTCTATCAAGCCCGCTCTAATCAAGCAACCGTCAAGCAATGCAGAGAAGTATCACCTCGTTATATCAATATGTTATGAAGCACGACGTCTCTGAATCCAGCTAGAGATGGGTAAAGCATCAAGCAATTCCTTCCTTCGCCGTGCTCGCTGCTATCCAGAATGGCAAATAAGTCCTATTCCTGGTTCCAGCCTCGGGATCGCGTATCAGAATCACCCCAGCTTCGACTGCCTCAGTAAGCAGACGGGAGGCCAGTGCCGCGTTCTTCTCGCCGATCCCAAAACGCTTCCGGAGCGAGGTGTTGGTCATGGGCTCATGGGTCACATAACGCAGGCACGCATGCAGATAGCACGCCCGTATACGATCCGCCTTCTCCATGTCCTTCAAGGTACGATGACCAAAAAGCACGACGCGCATAGAATTGCCTGGAACCTCGAACAGGGGTGCAGGGAGTTGGAATAGCTCAATTTGGAATACGACCTTATCGATGCCGCTGCCGCGCTCTTCACAGATACCGAACCGTCGCATGAGCGAGGCAAGTTTCTCGTTGCGTGAGCGCGGCGGCTGATCGAGCAAGCGATCGGTCGGAACTAATGGCTGACCGGGATTCGTGATTTCCACGCGATCGTCAAACACCTCGACCATAGGTCCGGCACCTGTGATGGAGAAGTCTTGATGGATAAGCGCATTTGCGACCACTTCTCGTATGACAAGCGGGGGAAACATCGGCACTGTCTTGCGCAGCGCCTGCTCGATCACCTCATTCGTCGGAAGCACCGCAATCACACTTTGGATGAACGCCTCAAAGCCCACGGCATAGCCTGGTGAAAACGATTGCTCCTTCGTCGTGAGGATACGCCCCTTCCCGGCATACTGGACAACACGCACAATCTTCCGCCGAAGACCGCCGAACCTCGAAAGATCCTTGGCAAAGAGGATGGCTCCGAGGTTTGTGATGTTCCACATGCCACCCTGGGACCGCTCAACGAGACCATCAGCTTCTAATGCTGCGAGGATACCAGGTTGATTGGGCGGGAGCGGAATCTGAAGAAGGTCGAAATACGACGGGAACGCCAGCAGCTGAAGAATTTCCTCACCGCTCAATCGCTGCGCGGCCATTCCATCCTCAAAGGCGGTTGTCATAAAGCGCTGCCAGAGGGCGCGTTCCTTCTCAGGATGGTCCTTGAGCTTCTTTGTATACGAGCCCACCCGTATGTACTCTTCACCGTTGAATCGAACAGGCTGATGGAGAGGTCTGTCGATTTCCAGGAGTATGACCCGTGCACCCTCGATCTCACACGTGTAGAACCGGAAGGGAACCTGTGGCTGCAGCAGACGAGTGAGCCAGTTTTCCACGTCTTCGTTGCCCTGCTTCACCGTCGATGGTTCGAATCTAGTGCCGACAAGTCTCCTCGTGCCATCCTCGATGCCCCATAAGACATAGGCACAATGCTTGTCGCAAAGCACTGCCGAGTTTGCTAGAGCCGAGATGTACTCACCAATCTCAGAGGGGTTCGAGTTGTTGACCTTGATCTCCATCCACTCGGTCTCGTGAGGCAGCTTACATAGCTCACGCACAAGACTCACCAGATAGTCTGCAGGGCGATCAGTGCTCACGCCTCGGCCTCTTCAGACACAGCGTCGACGTCTTCGTTATCCATATCCTCTTCAGCGTCAACCAGTGCTTCGTCGGCATCAAGCGCTTTAGGTTCTTCTGTCTCATTCGGCAACTTGGCCGCTGCCTCGCGGACATCGAGCTTGCCTGTGACCACATCGGCGATCAGGCGGGTGCGGTATTCGAGGAGGAGGGCAATCTCCCGTTCGGCCCGATCTATGGCGGCAGCTATTCCAGCAGTTTGGCTGGCGATTTCCGCGAGGATGGCTTGCTGTTCAGGAAGAGGAGGAATAAAAATTGGGAATGCTCGCAATGTACCGCTGTTTGTAGACGCCAGATTGGTAGTCTGCTTTGCCGTGAGCTGGAAATATGCGCGCCCGTGCATTGAAGCTATGAGACCGACCAAGAATTCTGGAATCAGAACATCCTTTCGGCATCGAACCGCAAAGATATGGTTCTGATGCAGGCATCCTGGAATCTCATCTTGCCATACGCAGCCGCGACCGAGCTTATCGATGTCACCTCCCTCGGTCATCAATACATCGCCACCCCGTAAGGTCGCACTATTGGCCTCAACGATAGGAACATCAACGCACTTCATATGCCTTAGGTCCACACGGCCAACTTGTACGTTGGCTACACGGAGATACGGTCGCGTCTCTGTTTTCACGCCCTTATAGTTTTTCCCCAATGTGAGCCCCGTTTGCACTGCAGCAGCATCCTTGAGTCTCGCAATCCTCCAATGCTCCGGCACATCACCGAGCCATTCGACGCCGGAGGGCTTGAGGCGGACGTTAGGATCAAGGCCACGGGTGACGGCGCGGTGGATAATGGCTTGCTTCTGTTCCTCCAGCAGCTTGATCAGTCTTTGCCTGGCCTGGATATAGCGCCTGATCCGCCGGTCAGCATGATTGAGGAATTGGACGATCGCGGCTTGCTCTGGAGAAGGCGGAAGAAGAGCTTCAAGGCGATAAAGATCGTCCGTGTAAAGACGGAGACGACTCTCAACAACACCTGTGGAAGCAGCTTTGATTCGTCCTTTGTACACTGGAGAACGAAGCAGATGATGGAAGTACCAAGGATGTGCCTCCGATTTAAAGCGATAAACACAGTAAGCAGGGCTAGCAATGCCTTGAAATTGTGAGACACCCATGCTGCCATTCCATGCCAGCATGATATTGACAACGAGATCCTCTGGCTCCACACACTTATAGCCCACAAGTGATTCGGCCCGAGTATCCGGCTCAGCATTGCCATCCGCGCGAGTTCGTTTCGTCACTCCGGTATATTGAGACACTCTTAGTAGCTGTTCGCTGCCATCTGCAGAACGACTGTCTTGCTCCCGTAGCAAGTACTTGAGCCGCCGTACCTCCCAGCGCTCCGGCACATTACCCAGCCATGACACGCCGGAATCTTGGTACGCTGGATAGGGTTTGAGGTCGGCGATCATCGCCTGGTATCCCCGATGATCTCACCGAGCAGCCCCTCCATCTCCTTCTCCAATGCCATGATGTCGGCTCGAATTTCTTCGAGTAACCGCAGCGGCTGTGGTTTGTAAAAGTACCGCGTGAAGCTGATCTCATAGCCGGTCTTGACGCTCTCCGCGTCGTACCAGGCGTCCGGCACATGGGGGAGGACTTCTCGTCGGATAAAAGCTTCGATGCCGCCGTCCTCTAAGAGCGGGATTTGCTCCGTATCACGAAGATCGGTATCGGGCTCGTATTCGGTCACACACAATTTGCCATCGATAGTGGTCTCGAACAGGCCGCGAAGTGGGTCTGGTTTGTTTTTGCCTGGCTTGTGGATCTTGCGGATGACCTCGGCTGCGGTCTCATCTCGCTTAGCCAATTGGTCCTTTAACAGTTTCTTACGAGCACCAGTCAGCTTGATGTTGTGCTTCTCAGCATCGGCCTCGACTGTCTTCACGAACTCGTTGAAATTGAGGTGGGGGCCTGGACCGAGTTGACCGGCAACTCTCTCCGCAAGGTTAGACAGAGGCGCTTCTTCTTCCTCCTCGCATATCGTTCGGAATGCAGAGAGGCTCTGTGCGTCCAAATCGACGCGCAAGCGGAGCGGCCGTTCGATCGTGACCTTCCAATAGCCGAAGGTTTCGTTGGGGAAGATTTTGGACTGCTCGGTTTCCTTGAAGTCGATGAAGGTGTCGCAGATGCGCGTAATATCGTCTTCCGACAGCTCACAATTCTTTTTACCAAGGTTCTTGCGAAGCGGCTTAAACCACTGTGTGGCATCGATCAGCTGAACCTTGCCTTTGCGATGAGCCGACTTTCGATTGGCGAGCACCCAAATATAGGTGGCAATGCCTGTGTTGTAGAACATGTTGAGGGGCAGGGCAACGATGCCTTCGAGCCAATCGTTCTCGATGATCCAGCGGCGAATGTTGCTCTCCCCCTGGCCGGCGTCTCCGGTGAAGAGCGATGAGCCATTGTGCACCTCGGCGATTCGGCTCCCGAGCTTGGTCTTGTGCTTCATCTTCGACAGCATGTTGGCGAGGAAAAGCATTTGGCCGTCGCTGGATCTGGTGATTAGCGAATACTCGGCTTCTCCTGCATGCTGGATCACGAAACGCGAGTCTTTAATCCCTTCCTTCCCTCCCAGACGTTCGAGATCGCTTTTCCAGCTCTTCCCATACGGTGGATTCGACAGCATGAAGTCGAATTCACGTGAAGGAAAAGCGTCATTCGCCAGCGTAGAGTATTCCGGTCCACCGACGATGTTGTCTGCCGCCTCGCCTTCACCCTTCAACAGAAAGTCAGCTTTTGCGATAGCATACGTCTCGGCGTTAATCTCTTGCCCATACAGGTGCGCTGCGACCTTCTTGTTATGTTCAGCGGCCAGTTGTTGAAGCGTTTCTTCCGCCACCGTAAGCATGCCGCCTGTTCCGCAAGCGCCGTCGTAGAGCAGATACGTCCCAGACTTAATTTGATCAGCAATCGGCAGAAAGATGAGCTTTGCCATCAGTTTCACGGCGTCGCGCGGGGTCCAGTGTTCGCCGGCTTCTTCATTGTTCTCTTCATTAAATCGCCGGACTAGCTCTTCGAAGATCGTCCCCATCGCATGATTATCAAGGCCCGGATGTTTCACCGATCCATCAGGGTTCTTGACGGGATTGGGACTGAGGTTGATGTCCGGCGAGAGGAACTTGTTGATCAGCGTGCCGAGGGCATCGGACTTTGAGAGGCGTGGAATTTGGTTTCGAAATTCAAATTTTTCCAGGATGTCTTGGACGTTGGGAGAAAAACCATCCAGGTAGGCCCCGAAATCAGCTTTGAGCTGTTGCTGACTTGCACGGGCCTTGAGATCACGAAGAGTAAACTTGGACGTGTTATAAAAATCCTGACCGGCTGCCTGCCGCAACGCCGGATCTTGATGAACGATCTTGGCCTTATTCACGAGGACTTCATATCGAGTACTGCCTGCTTGGTCGGCTCCAATACGGCGTCTAACCGACGAAGGACCGTCATCGGCAGGATAACGTCGCGATATTTACCACGCACATAGAGATCGCGCAGCACATCGTCAGCGATCCCCCATATGAAGTTCGCAATCCAGTTCAGATCGCCATTGCTCATGGTCACAATCCAGTTTCATGCAGATGACAGATATTTTTGAGAATTACGCACTCAGCGCGCGTAAGAATACAGGCTATAGGAGAAGGGGACAATAGGGTCGAAATGCACCGGGCAGAGTTCAGTGCGTGAAGAACGGTCGTCAACCCTCAATCAATGATAGGAAGCAGGATGAATTGGAGAGAGATCTTGGCCGTACCGTTTCAGGACTGCGCTTGGTCCAGATCGAACGCCGAGTGGAGAGAGCGCATGGCCAGTTCAAGATATTTCTCATCGATGACGCAAGAGATTTTTATCTCGGATGTGCTGATCATCATGATATTGATGCCTTCGCGGGACAGCACCTCGAACATCTTGGCCGCCACGCCCGAGTGCGACCGCATGCCCACGCCGATGAGCGAGACTTTGGCGATGGCTTCAGTCACTGAGATAGACCTGGCGTCGATGTCCTTTGCCACCGCTTGAATGAGCGGCACGGCCTTCTTGAGATCGGCGCGAGGCACGGTAAAGGAGAGGTCCGTCAAGGCCGCTTGGCTGATATTCTGAATGATCATGTCGACATTGATGTGCGCATCTGCGACGGGTCCGAAAATCCTGGCGGCGATCCCCGGCTTGTCCGGCACTCCGATGACCGTAATCTTGGCTTGATTGCGGTCCCCGGTCACACCGGCGATGGCCGCCGCTTCCATGTCCGTATCTTCTTTCGTCACGAGCGTTCCCTTTCCTTCTTTGAAGCTGGAATTCACTTCGACGGGGACATTGAACTTGGCCGCGAATTCCACCGATCTGGTCTGAAGCACTTTCGCGCCGAGACTGGCCATTTCGAGCATTTCTTCATACGCGATCTTCTCGATCCGCCTCGCCGCCGGCACGATGTTGGGATCCGCCGTATACACTCCGTCGACGTCCGTGAAGATGACACAGCGATCGGCCTTCAAGGCCGCCGCCAGTGCCACAGCCGAGAGATCCGACCCTCCTCGTCCGAGCGTGGTCACGTCCGACCGCTCATTGATCCCCTGGAACCCGGCCACAACGGGAACGACTCCTTGGTCCAGGGCCTCGCGGATACGATCCGCCGTCACACGCGCGATTCTCGCTTTGGTATGGGCGCTGTCCGTGATGATGCCGACCTGCCGGCCGGTAAAGGATCGGGCATTCACCCCTCGCCCTCGCAACTCCATCGCGAGCAGGGCGATAGTGACTCGTTCACCCGTCGAGAGCAGCATATCCATTTCTCGTTCATCGGGAGAAGACGTCACCTCATGCGCCAGCTTGATCAGCCGATCTGTTTCGCCGCTCATGGCCGAGAGGACGACGACGATCCGATTTCCCTCCCGCTGCGCGTGAGCCACACGGTCGGCGACGCGATGGATTCGCTCGATCGTGCCGACCGAGGTTCCGCCGTATTTTTGAACGATCAGCGCCACAGCCGTCAGCTTTTAGAGAAAAACTTGATGACAAACTTGGTGGCGTCGCGGGCAGGCATGTTTGCTGCGAAAGCATCCGCCTCGGTGAATCGGCGGCCGACGGCCTCTGATCCCTTTCCGCCTCCTTCACCAAACGCGTAGAACGCCGGGCCTTCGATTCCTGCGGTATGATCGCAGATCACCAGAAAACGATAGGGGCCTTGTTTAGACAAGCCTTCGAATAACGGGCCGACGAGATGACGATCGAACTCTTCGATCCCCTGAACTTTGGCTTTGATGTCAGTGCCGTGTATCACCTCATCGGCCAATTTGGCATGCACATACACAAAATCTCTCTTGGCAAATTCCGCCAACGCCACGGTCGCCTTGGTATGGAGATCACCACCTTCTAGCCGCTCAGGATCCACAGCATCCAGACCTGCGCAGATCCCGACCCCGCGATGGACGTCGTTGGTGGCCACGACCGCCCCCGTGACCTCGTATTTCTCAACCAAACTCGGCCACATGACCGCTCGCCCCTCGCCCCAGAGCCAGATGCAATTGGCCGGTTTCTTCCCCGCGGCTATCCGTTCCTCGTTGAGAGGATGATCGCGCAAGATGAAATAGGCCGCATCCATCAACTTGCGCAGAATATCGGCTCCATCGCCTTTCGGTAAGGCATCCGCGATGGATTGACCAAGTATCGTCTGCGGATCGGTGCAGATCGCTCGCGGCTTCCCCTTCACCCATACCATCAGATGGCGATGACCCGCCCCGGGATAGAATTGGATGGTCTCCGAACCGAGCTGCTCATTGATCGCCTCGATCAATTCACGGGCTTCTTCGGTTTCGATCAGCCCGGCCGTCCCATCATCCATGATGACGTGTGGACCTAATTTTTTGATCTCACCGCCCTTCCCGCTCTCCGGCGCCACGGTGACCATCGTGCATCGGTACACGACGTCCTGCTCCGTCCCGGACACGCCCAAACTCGCGGCCTCAAGCGGTCCAGGGCCTGGATAAAACTTTTTAGGGTCATATCCCAGAATCGCCGTTCCGATCAATCCACCGCCATGGCGCATCCCGTCGGCTGGAATCAGCAGCTGACCCAGCTCTCCGCTCTGCGCCAGACGATCGAGATGGGGAGTCGCAGCCGCTTGGAGCGGCGTCCTACCGCCCAGTTCCTCTTGCGGGTGATCAGCCATTCCACCGGCATGCACAATCACATATTTCATAGGATCCACACGTCTCTCAGACTTTCAACAGCCGGGCCACGTCCTCGCGCGTCGCCTTGACCGTCTGCGGTTGTTTGGACACACCGATTGCCGTATCGGCGTCTTTCAAACCATGCCCCGTCAACGTACATACGACCGTCTCTCCTTCTTGTAGAACCCTGGCTCGATGCAATTTGGCGACGCCGGCGACAGACGCGGCGGAAGCCGGCTCACAAAAAACCCCTTCGGTTGCCGCCACCATGGTATAGGCCTGGAGAATTTCCTCATCGGTCACCAGATCGATCGCGCCCGCCGATTCCTCAACCGCCTTGACTGCCGAAGACCAGCTGGCGGGATTGCCGATTCGAATGGCCGTGGCGATGGTCTGTGGTTGATCGACGACCCGGCCCAACACGATCGGAGCCGCGCCGGCGGCTTGGAATCCCATCATGCGGGGCACCTTCGCAATCTGATTGGCCGCACGATATTCTTGGTACCCTTTCCAATACGCTGTGATATTTCCCGCGTTCCCGACCGGCAACACATGAAGCGCCGGGGCCCCGCCAAGTTGATCGCACACCTCAAAGGCCGCCGTCTTCTGCCCGTCGATCCGGAAGGGATTCACCGAGTTCACCAATTCAATGGCCAGTGTCGCCGAAAACTCCTTGACGAGCGCGAGGGCCTGATCAAAGTTGCCTTCAATCTGGATCACCGTGGCCTGATGCATCATCGCCTGGGACAGCTTCCCCATCGCGATCTTGCCGGCTGGTATCAACACGAAAACGGATAACCCCGCGCGCGCGCCGTAAGCGGCGGCCGAGGCGGAGGTGTTGCCGGTCGACGCGCACATCACGGCCCGCGCGCCGTTTTCCACCGCCTTCGAGATGGCTAATGTCATGCCGCGGTCCTTGAAGGAACCGGTCGGATTGGCCCCCTCGAACTTCAGATAGAGCTCAACTCCTGGGGCGATGGCTTGAGCCAATCTCGTGGCCCGAATCAGAGGGGTATTGCCCTCTCCCAGGCTGACCACTGGTGTCTTTTCCGTCACGGGAAGGAATTTACGGTACTCCTCGATCACTCCGCGCCAAGGATTCATCGATCACTCATCCTTGCCTTCGACACGAATCAGCGTCGTCGGCTCGGAGACGAACGCCTTTCGATTGATTTCCCGCAACGCGGTTTGGACATCCCGCTCCTTCGCCACATGTGTCTTGATGACGATCGGCACGGTCTGTCCTTCACGGCGCCCCTGCTGCACCATCGACGAGATGCTGATCCCGCACCGACCCAACTCGCCGGCGATCTGCGCCAACACGCCGGGTCGGTCGACGACGGTAAACCGGAGATAATAGAGCGAGCTGATCTCTTCCATCGACCGCAGCCGGAGCGGCCGTCGCTGATCCGGCTGGAACGACGCCACCGGCACGCGACCGGCGCTGCCTTTTAAAAGATTCCGTCCGATTGCAATGAGGTCGCTGACCACGGCGCTTCCGGTCGGCATGGATCCGGCCCCCCGACCATAGAGAACGACGTCACCGACCGCATCACCGACGAGCTGGATGGCATTGTACACATCCTCAACTTGGGCAATCGGAGACGTCGAGGGGAGCATCGTAGGATGAACCCGCGCCTCAATCTCTCCGTCCACCAGTTTTGCGATGCCGAGCAGCTTGATCGTGAACCCAAACTGCTTCGCGTACGCGATATCGATCGGCGTGACGTTGGTAATCCCTTCAGTATAGATGTCCTTGAAGTTGACCGGGGTTCCATAGGCAAGGTTGACGAGGATGGCCAGCTTGTGGGCCGAATCGATCCCGGCCACGTCAAAGGTCGGATCGGCTTCGGCGTACCCGGCTCGTTGCGCGTCGGTGAGCACTTCCTCGAAACTATGCCCCTCACGGGTCATTCTCGACAAAATATAGTTGGACGTCCCGTTGATAATGCCATAGATGGATTCGATCGTATTTCCGGCTAAACCTTCCGTCAACGCACGAATAACGGGAATGCCGCCGCCGACGCTGGCTTCAAATCCTACATCCACTCCGTTACGCACGGCGGCGTCAAAGATTTCCTCTCCGTGAAGCGCCAGGAGCGCTTTATTTGCCGTCACCACATGCTTCCCGGCCGCGATCGCATCCAGGATGACGCGTTTGGCCGCATCGTATCCGCCGATGAGCTCAACGACGATATCGATGTCCGGCGCAGTCAGAACGTCCCTGCTGTCGGTCGTCAACACCCCGGCGGCCAAGGCGACGCCACGCTCCCTGACGACATCCAGATCCGCCACGCGAACAAGTTCGACCGGGACGCCGACGCGCCGCGTAATGAGGGCGGCATTATCGAGAAGGATTTTGGCGACTCCGGTGCCGACCGTCCCGAACCCTACGATCCCGATTCCGATGCGCGATCTCATTCCTCATCCCCATCGAGCTTGAGGGCTTTCCGGATTCCTCTGACGGCCTGCCTGGTGCGATGTTCGTTTTCTACCAGCCCAAACCGCACGTAGTCATCACCGCCTTCCCCGAATCCGATTCCCGGAGAAACGGCCACTTTTGCCTCTTTGAGCAAGAGCTTTGAAAACTCCAAGGATCCCATGTGGCGATAGGGCAAGGGGATGCGCGCCCATACAAACATCGTGGCCAGGGGCTTTGCGACTTGCCAGCCGATCCGATTCAGCCCGCCCACAAGCGCATCCCTGCGTTTCTGGTACCGCAACACCGTCTCCTTGACACAGTCCTGAGGGCCATTCAAGGCAATCACACTGGCGATCTGAATGGGTTGGAAAATACCATAGTCCAGATAGCTTTTAATCTTTGCCAACGCACCGACGACCTCTCGATTGCCCACGCAAAAACCCACGCGCCAACCCGGCATGTTGTAGGCCTTGGACAGGGTATAGAATTCTACCCCGCAGTCTTTGGCGCCCGGGACCTGAAGAAAGCTCGGCGCCTTGTATCCGTCGAACACCAGGTCGGCATAGGCGAGGTCATGGATGACGATGACGTTGTGCTCCTTGGCAAACGCCACGATCTTCTTGAAGAACTCCAAATCCACGACGGCCGTCGTGGGATTGTGGGGAAAGTTGATCACGAGAATCTTCGGTCTCGGAAACGTCTGCCGATAGACGCGCGTCAGATCTTCGAAAAAATCGCTATCCTGACGGAGTTCGATGCCGCGAACCTCACCGCCCGCAATGATGAAGCTGTACATGTGGATGGGATAGGTCGGCGTCGGGGTCAGAACCACATCGCCTGGACCGATCATGGCCAAGGCCAAGTGAGCGAGACCTTCTTTGGATCCGATGGTGACGATCGCTTCAGTCTCCGGATCCAGTTCAACACCGTAGTTGCGTTTGTACCACCCACAAATCCCATGCCGCAGTTTCGTGATGCCGCGCGAAGCCGAGTACCGATGATTCTTTGCCTTGCGGGCGGCCTCGATCATTTTCTCGACGATATGAGGCGGGGTCGGTTGATCGGGATTTCCCATCCCGAAATCAATGATGTCTTCCCCACGCTGGCGAGCCTCAAGCTTGAGCGATTGAACCTGCGCAAACACGTACGGCGGGAGTCGCTTGATTCGATAAAAACCTTCGCCCAACCCCATGAACTTCCTTTGACTACTTTTGAATATCCCCACACACTCACTCGTCCCGACAAAATGAGTGGAGGGATTTTGAAAGAGTCCTATTCTAATGGAGGGCTTTGGTCGAGTCAATTTGCCTAATTTTCTTACGGGGTTCTGAATTTGTCGGACGCGCCTGCTCTTCAATCGGTTCTTCACCGATCCGCGAACCCGTTCTTGCCCCCTCTCCATCCTTTCTGCTACTACTAGCGCTGGATTGATGGATCTGGCCTGTCTCGCGCGCGTGTTATCAGGCTGACCGGATATAAGGAGGGGTGATGGCCCGGCTTGGTGTGAATATCGACCATGTGGCGACGTTGCGGCAGGCCCGCGGAGGAACCGATCCAGATCCTTTGGCGGCTGCGGTGCTTGTCGAGCTGGCGGGAGCAGACGGCCTGGTCGTTCACCTACGGGAAGACCGGCGCCATATCCAAGATCGAGATCTTCAACTCCTTCGCGAAATAACCCGAACAAAGCTCGACCTCGAAATGGCGGCCGACGAAGAAATCGCGAAGATCGCCCTGACCATCAAGCCCGACCTTGTCACCTTGGTACCGGAAAAGCGACAGGAACTCACCACTGAAGGGGGCCTGGATATCGCCGGGCATCGCGAGCGAATTCAGAACATCGTGACGTTGTTACATAACGGAGGGATTCCCGTCAGCGTCTTTGTTGAACCCGATCTGAATCAGATCAGGGCTGCGCACAAGGTTGCCGCTGATTTCGTGGAGTTGCATACCGGTCGCTACGCGAATGCCACCCGCTCCAAAGAAGCCGATGCGGAATTCGAGGCCATTACCCACGCCGCCAGGCTGGCGTACAAACTTGGGATCGGCGTCAATGCCGGGCATGGACTGAATTACCGCAACATCAAACGCCTGACGCATATTCCCGAAATTGTCGAATACAACATCGGGCATAGTATCGTTGCCCGGGCGGTTCTCGTCGGTCTCGTCCAAGCCGTGAAAGAAATGAAAGCCTTGCTCGTTTGACCTGAGGTTCGTAGGCCCGCTCGGCCCGCCCGTTTACGACATCTGGTTTGCCATGACCAAGATCATCACCGCTGCACAGATGCAGGCACTCGACCTCCGAACGATCTCAGAGGCCCATATCCCGGCGACCACGTTGATGGAACGCGCCGGGACCGGTGTCGTCTCCTGCCTTGAGCAGCGGTGGGGACCCATGAGGGGCAAAACAATCACCGTGGTTTGCGGCAAGGGCAACAACGGCGGGGATGGATTCGTCGCCGCTCGACTCCTCCGTCGGCGCCATGCAAACGTGCGCGTCCTCACCGTGATGCCCACGTCAGAACTGAGCCGTGATGCCGCCACCATGTATAAGCAATTCGTTCGCGCCGCAGGGAGGTCCTCCGTCTACCTCTATGGGTCCAAGACTCAGGCGCGGGCACTTCTACAAGACAGTGACATCCTCGTCGATGCCCTCCTCGGAACAGGACTGTCCGCCACTGTAACCGGCCGCTACGCGGAGGCCATCGACAGCATCAATGAAACCGGTCGCCCCGTGGTGGCTGTTGATCTTCCGTCTGGCCTCCATGCCGATACAGGAACGGTCCTAGGCCGAGGCATTCATGCCTCCCTTACCGTGACCTTTGGTCTACCGAAGTTAGGCCTCTATCAAAATGATGGGATCGATCTGGCCGGAGAGGTGGCGCTCGTCGACATTGGAATTCCGCCGGCCTACGTCGACGCGGTCCAGAGCCGAACGAGCTTGATGACACCGCACATGGTGCGCGCATACCTGCCGAAACGACGGGCATCGAGTCACAAAGGCACGTTCGGCCATGCCGGTATCATAGCGGGATCCGTAGGCAAAACCGGCGCGGCCGCCATGGCCGCTCAAGCGGCCCTGCGTGCGGGCGCGGGCCTCGTGACGGTTGCAATCCCTACAAGTGTGAATGACGTCTTGGAAGCAAAGCTATTGGAAGCGATGACGGTTCCCATGCCTGAAACCAAAGCACGCACCTTGTCGCGAACCGCATTGGATCGACTCGTCGCTTTCATGGAAGCGAGAACGGCCATCGCCATCGGTCCAGGTCTATCAACTCATCCCGAAACCGTTGAACTGGTCCGGGCCTTAACGAAACAGCTGGACCGCCCGGCTGTTTTGGATGCGGACGCCTTGAATGCGTTGACCGGGCGCACTGCCCTTTTGGCGACTTGCAAAACACCGCCGATCATCACGCCCCACCCCGGAGAAATGGCACGACTGGAGGCCGACGCAACGCCTCAGATCGTCAACCGCGATCGGATCGGCACCGCCACCCGCTTCGCGGTGCAACGGGGACTGTTCGTCGTTCTGAAAGGGGCTCGAACCGTCATCGCCAGACCGGATGGAGTCGTCGCGATTTGCCCCACGGGTAATCCTGGCATGGCGACGGCCGGAACGGGCGATGTATTGACCGGCATGATAGTAGGACTCTTGGCCCAAGGCGTTCCTTCCTGGGAAGCCGCCTGTGCCGCCACCTACCTGCATGGCGTCGCCGGGGATTTGGCTGCGACCGGAAAGGGGCAACCCGGATTGATCTCGCGCGATGTGCTTGAGATGATTCCCCATGCCTTCAAACTCATGAGTCAGGATCCCTCAAGCACCTCCAAGCAAAACATCGGGAACGATCTCGTGTAAAGGACGTTCCTATGGTGACATCCGTCGGTTCTCTGGACCTTCACCTCTCATCTCCGCGCGAGACAGAGTCGTTCGGAAACGCCATCGGCCGGTTGCTTCGAGGAGGCGAGGTGCTCGCTTTGATCGGCGAATTGGGAGCGGGTAAGACAGCACTGGTCAGGGGCATCGTGGCCGGGCTCGGAGCGCCGGCCGCTTCCGTCACGAGCCCGACGTTCCTGCTTATCCATGAATACCAGGGACGACTTCCGATCATTCACGTCGACCTGTATCGATTGCAGAGGCCTGAGGAAACCGAATCGATCGGACTATCGGATTGCTTGATGAGGGATGACGCGGCCGTCGCCATTGAGTGGGCCGACCGATTTCCCCACCTGCTTCCGGGAGATCGACTTGAAGTCACGCTTATCCATCGAACCAGGACGACCAGACGCGCTCTGGTTGAGGCGCGAGGCTCACGCTCTCGCTCATTGCTCGCGCTCCTCAAGAAGGCCTGGCCTCGCCCCTCGCGATCATTCAAGCTACGCCTCCAACGAGGCAGAAAGACTTCCCCACGATGACTCGACTGATTTTAGTCGGTACTCTTTTGCTCCTTTCGTTGGCCTTCATTCTTCAAAACCAGGAACAGGAAGTCACCCTCCGCTATTTCTTTGGATTGCTCGAAGCCTCAACTCCCATTTACAAACCTATCATGGCCGGATGTCTTGTCGGCCTTTTGGTCTCGGCCATCTTGTTGTTCCCTCCCTGGATACGCGGGCGCATCGATCTTCGACGAAAGACGAAGGCCCTCCAGGAAGCCGAAGCGAATTTAGAGCGGCTTCGGCAATCCCTCGAGAAACTTTCCGGACGCAGCCAGACTCCCGCCACGACGGAGTCTTCGAGAGACCTTGCCGATGAGTGACGCAGCTCTGAGCCCGCTCATGCGGCAGTATCGGGACATGAAACAGGGATACCCTGAAGCCATACTGTTTTTTCGGGTGGGAGATTTTTATGAGATGTTCTACGAGGACGCCCGGGAAGCCTCGCGACTCTTATCGATCGCGCTCACGTCTCGCGACAAGAACAGCGCCCATCCTGTTCCACTGTGCGGCGTCCCCTTTCATGCCGCAACCGGCTATATCGCAAAGTTATTGAAAGCCGGCCGTATTGTCGCGTTGTGCGAGCAAGTTGAGGATCCCAAGGCCGCCAAAGGTCTGGTGCGCCGTGAAGTCGTCAGGCTCTATACGCCGGGCACGCTTGTCGAGACAGAATTTCTCGCCCCGGGCGAACTCAATTATCTCGCCGCCTTCGCGGTTCGATCAGACAAGATTCGCGGCAGGTCGATCGGCTTGTCCGTCCTTGAGGTTTCAACGGGTGAATTTTGGGGGATGGAGTTTTATGGTCCCCACGCGGCCACGCAACTATTGAACGAACTCGCTCGACTGGATCCTCGAGAAGTGCTTTTTCCGGCAAACCTCGTCCCCGAATGTTCCGCCTGGATCAAGGAACTCGTCGGAACACGCCTGTGTGAACGACCGCCGACATCGTTCAGCCAACAATCGGCTACTCATGCCTTAACGGAGCATTTCCACGTACAGGACGTTGACGCCTTAGGCTGTGCCGCCTGCCCCGCTGCCAGTAGCGCGGCAGGCGCCGTTTTATCGTACTTGCGTGAAACTCAACCGACGGTTCCTCTCGATCATATTCGCCGATTCACGCTCAGACGCAATGACGAGTACATGCATTTGGACGGCACCACCATCCGTAACCTGGAGATTCTCAAGCCATTGCTGGCGAACGAGCACGTATCAAGCCCGAAACCTACCACGCTCCTGAGCGTGTTGGATCGGACCGCCACGGCCATGGGAAGCCGACTCCTTCGCCAGTGGCTGGTACGGCCGTTACTCCACGACGACCAGATACGTCAGCGGCTCGATGCGGTTGAAGAACTGAAGGACCATATGCAGGTCAGAACTGCAATACGGACCGCCTTGCGAGAGGTCCAGGATATCGCGCGACTCGGCAGTCGCATCGTACTCGGCTTGGCCGGCCCACGAGAACTTCTGGCCCTCAAACAATCGCTCTCGGCTTTACCAGAAATTGGTGTCCAGCTGACACCGCTGCGGAGTCCGCTGCTCTGTCAGGTACGAACCTCATGGGATAGCGGCCAGGATCTCTACGACGTGATTGAGCGCGCCATCCGACCTGATGCTCCGCCTTTCATTCGGGACGGGAACATCTTCACCGATGGCTATGACCCCGTCGTGGACGAGTTGCGCAAAACCAGCAAGGAGGGGAAAACTTGGATCGCGGCGATCGAAAGACAGGAACGCGACCGGACAGGCATTGAATCGTTGAAGGTCCGTTACAATCAAGTGTTTGGCTATTACATCGAGATCACTAAAGCCAATCTTGCCCGTGTGCCCGCTGACTACATCCGCAAGCAAACGCTCGTGAATGCCGAACGATTTATGACGGCCGAGCTACAGCAATTGGAAGAACGTGTGACCGGAGCCGAGGCCAATCTCCTGGCTCGCGAGCAGGAGGTTTTTCTCCAGCTTCGGTCACGATTGGCTCAAGAGGCCCATCGATTGGACGCCATGGCGACTGCCCTTGCGCTCCTGGATGTCGTGGCCGGATTGGCCGAGGTGGCCGCCCTGTACCGCTATACCAAGCCGACGGTGACTGACGGGGGCGCCATCATCATCAAGGAAGGTCGTCACCCGGTAGTCGAGCGACTCTGTACCGATTCGGTATTTGTCCCGAATGACACACTGTTGGATCTCGAACTGAACCGGCTCCTGATCATTACTGGGCCAAACATGGCCGGAAAGAGCACCTATCTCCGTCAAGTCGCGCTGATTATGTTGATGGCTCAGATCGGCAGCTTCGTACCCGCCGCAGAAGCCACGATCGGATTAACCGATCGCATCTTCACCAGAGTGGGAGCCTCGGATAATCTGGCCGGGGGCCAGAGCACCTTTATGGTCGAAATGGTGGAGACAGCGAACATTCTCCAAAATGCGACTCCCCGCAGTCTGATTCTGTTGGATGAAATCGGCCGCGGCACAAGTACCTATGACGGCCTGAGCATCGCCTGGGCAATTGCGGAATACATTCACGACTGCGCCAGGCTTGGTGCGCGCACATTGTTCGCAACTCACTATCATGAGATGACGCAACTGGAGCCACAACGGATCGGAATCAAGAACTATCGCGTGGCCGTTCAGGAATGCGATGGCGATGTGGTGTTTCTCAGGAAAATCGTGGCGGGCAAAGCTGATCGAAGTTACGGCATTCACGTCGCCAAACTGGCGGGCCTTCCTGCCGACATCATCAGCCGTGCGCAAACGGTGTTGTCACAGCTGGAACAACCTGAGCCTGCCGGTTCGGTGTTGAATCAGGAAGAAGGTACGAGGACAGCGGAACTCCTTCCGCATCCGCATCCGATCATAGAAGAAGTCAAGCAGATCGACCTGTTCTCGATGACCCCGCTCGATGCGCTGAATCGTCTTGCCGAGTTGCAGCGTATGGCGAGGTCAAAGAGCAGCGATCCATCCGATCGATAACTCGCATCGACCATATGATGAAAATGAAACGGGCGGCATTTCCGATGGAAATGCCGCCCGTTTCGCTCTGGAACAGTTTTCAGTGCGCCAGGTTATATTGGGCAGTCCATGGAATCAAGCCGCCGACGACTTTTCCACCGGGCAGCATGACATCGTATTGCATGCCCACATTACTTCCATCCGGACTGACCGGCGAAGAGTTAAGGCCTTGCTTGGCTTTTGCGCAACCTGCCTCAATTTCACTCTTCCCTGCACACTCTTTGAGGCGAAGCGCGGACATGCTCAACGGCTTGCCCACAGAGCCGGATACTTCAGGAATCTTCTTCACTGATGAAATCACCCGATGATTCTGTTCGGTTTCTGTTACCACGAATTCGATCAAGTCCGTCGTGCTGCCTGGGGGAACTTCCTTCGCCGCTGCCGGTCCGGCATGGGGCCGACCCATTTTCTTCAGCTCTTGCCAGGCGGACTTATCGGCATAGAACTTCACATTTTTACCTGGATGAATTTTTTGCCAGTACAAGCCGCTCTCGGCATTGCCGCCGAATACGGCGATGTGGATCCACACTGCTTCGTCATAGGGGTCCAGCACGATTACCCGACCCTGAAGAGTGGTCGGTTTGCTCATATCACCCCACTCGAACCGCTCTTGAAATGACTCAATGGCCGAGGCGGTCGAAGCCATCCCGACCACCAGTGCAACGGCGGCCAACGCGGCGGCACCTTGCTTCCGTAACATCATAATCGCGTCCTCCTTCAACAACATCCGTACGCTTTGAAAGTGGCTAGTCTTTGATGACTTTGAAGCCGGTGATGGTTCTGCCGTCCAGGGTGACTTCCATCGCAACCAATTCTTGAGAGGCTTTGATGATTTGGTCCATGAGGGCTTTATCTTTGACCGCCAGACGGACCGTCGCGGCCGCATGGTACCAGCCGGAATAGGTTGAATTTTTCTCACTGCCTCCGGAGAATCCCCAGGCACAACAACTGAACAATGGATCAGGCGGCTTCACGTCAAGCATCGTTGATGATCGGCCTCCACTGTCACCGGACCCCGGCTCGCCCGTATTCCAATATTGAATGCCGAACAAAAGTTCTCCGTCCGGGTTATCCGCCCATTGCGACCACACACGGCCCTGTAGTGTCTTGGCCGCTTCGGCCTTCAGAGGTTTCCCTCCAACAACCGCATCAGCAAGTCCTAATTTTTCAATACCACCGGCTGCCAGGGAAACCTCGGCCGCCAGCAAGCCGAAACCTAAAACCAGTGCCCCGGCAGCTAGAATGACAGCCTTTTTCATAGCTAATCCCTCCTTCGTCAAATTGAGCCACATAGTGCGATGAGATGTCTGTTCTTTTTCATACTCTATATCGAGATGGCCACTCAAAGTCCCTAGTAAATTCCGTATCCTTCAGCAACCGGCGGCCCAAAAACAAACGGAAAGCCGTCCGGTTGGTACCGGAACGGTACTGAAACTCCGAGGCGCTGTCAAGAAAATGTTTGCCGGACTTGTCACGGGAAGATAGAGACCTCTTCCAGCGTAAAAAAAACAATGAGTTACGAGTTTTATCCGGCTGTACAACATGCTGTGGTCAGGCTGAGTATTTTTGGAATTGCCCGCTTAACGCCTTCACTTGCCGTGAAGAAAGTGGCCCCAGGCCTGTCAGAGCTATTTTTTCAGGGGTGAAGAGATCCTGGGCAACTTGACTTATTTGTTGTGGCGTCACCGCGTTTATTTCCAGAATCATTTCTTCGAGGGTGGTGTGGGCACGGGAGATTAATTCATCTTTTGCAAGCTTGTTCATCCGGCTATGCGAACTTTCCAAGCTTAACATGAGGCCGCCTTTCATCTGTTCTTTTGTCCGTTTCAGCTCATGCCGATCGATTCCATCTCTGCTGAAGCGCCGGATCTCCAGACTGACGAGCTCCAGAACCCGCTCAACCTCCCGCGCTTGAGTGCCTGCATAAACGGTGATCGTGCCACCATCGGAATAACCCGACAAAAATGAGTAGATCGAATACGATAAGCCCCTTTTTTCACGGATCTCCTGGAACAGTCTCGAACTGACACCACCGCCGAGGACACTGTTCAACGCATAGACCGCATATCGGTCCTTATGACCGGCCGCCACGCCCTTGAATCCCAAACAGAGGTGCACCTGCTCTAATGGCTTTTGTTTCACGATCGCGCCACCACAGAGCTCCGGAGGCCAACGTTTTCGAGGAAGGACGCCCGAAGAAGGACGATACTTCCCAAAGGCGCGAGCCATCGTTTTTTCGAGTTGTTGTTGGTCGAAATTTCCAGCGACGGCGAGCACGATCTCTTCCGGACGATAGTGTGTATCGATGTACTCGAGGAGATCTTCTCGGCTGATCCGGACGATCGTTGATTCGCGGCCAAGAATGGGACGACTCAAGGGGTGTCGGCCCATCGCCAACTTGGTATGCAGCTCTTGAACGAGATCTTCGGGATCGTCTTGAACCATCCGAATTTCTTCAAGGACGACCTGCTTTTCCTTTTCAATTTCTTTCTTTCCGAGTCGAGAGCGGAGAAACAAATCCGCCAAAAGGTCGAGGGCCTTAGGGAGATGTTGGTCCAATACCTTGACGTAGTATGTCGTGGTTTCACGCGTCGTGAAGGCGTTCATCTCGCCCCCCAGCGCATCGATTTCACAAGAAATCTCCGTGGCCGATCGAGAGGTCGTCCCCTTGAAGAACATATGCTCGATGAAATGGGCGTACCCGGCTTGGGCGGGGCTTTCGTCGCGAGAGCCCGTATTGACCCAGATGCCTATGGTGACGGATTTGAGAGTCGGGATTCGCTCGGAAACCAAGCGAATCCCGTTCTCGAGAATGAGCTTACGGTACAAGTGTTACCCGCCCGCTGACTCGTTTGCACCGCCGCCCGTCGGCGCGGGGAGGGTTTCTTTTCGGCTGAGTCTGATCTTGCCTTGCTTGTCGATTTCCAGCACTTTCACAAGAATTTGATCGCCTTCGGCTACCTCGTCCGATACGGCTTTCACTCGGTGATGCGCCAGCTGTGAGATATGGACCAACCCATCGGTGCCCGGCAGCACCTCCACAAAGGCGCCAAAATCCATGATCTTTCTCACCGTTCCCGTATAGATTTTCCCGACTTCAACTTCCTCGGTCAGGCGGTTGATGATCTCTTTGGCTTTTTGCAAGGACGTGCCGTCCGCAGACGCAATGGTCACAATGCCGGTATCTTCGACGCTGATCTTGACGCCGCAATCGGACTGAATGCCGCGAATGGTTTTGCCGCCCTGTCCGATAATATCTCGAATCTTGTCTTGCTTGACCTTCATCGTGTAGATGCGAGGGGCAAACGTCGACAAGTCGGCGCGGGGACCGGTGAGGGCCTTCGCCATATGGCCGAGAATGTGGAGGCGACCCAGCCGCGCCTGCTCCAGGGCTTGCTGCATCAAGGCTGTGGTAATGCCGCCGATTTTTATATCCATTTGCAGTGCCGTCACGCCGTTCTTGGTCCCGCACACTTTGAAGTCCATATCGCCCAGATGATCTTCAAGGCCAAGAATGTCCGACAAAATGATGACGTCGTCCCCTTCCTTGATCAATCCCATGGCGATGCCGGCCACCGGCTCCTTGATCGGAACGCCTGCGTCCATCATGGCCAACGTCCCACCGCACACGGTTGCCATCGAGGAAGACCCGTTGGATTCCAAAATCTCAGACACGATGCGTAAGGTATAGGGGAAGACGTCCTTGCCCGGTATGACGGGCTTCAATGCCCGTTCAGCCAATGCGCCGTGCCCGACCTCACGCCGTCCTGGCGTGCGAAGGGGCCTCGCCTCACCGACGCTGAACGGCGGGAAGTTATAGTGCAGCATAAAGGTCCGCGTGTACTCGCCTTCCAACGCATCGATGCGCTGTTCATCGTCGGTCGTCCCCAGGGTCACCACCGCCAAGCTCTGGGTTTCGCCTCGGGTAAAGATGGCCGAACCATGGGTTCGCGGCAACGCGCCGACTTCACAAGTAATCGGACGAATATCCGAAGGGCCGCGTCCGTCGGCGCGAGAGCGCTTCTCCAAAATCATCTTCCGGACTTCTGTGTATTCCAATTGATGGAACACGATCTTGATATGCCGTTCGCTTGAGGGATCGTCCGGCTTTTTCAGCCTTGCGATGGTGTCGGCCAGAACCTGGTCCAATCGCTCCTGTCGGGCAGTCTTGTTGGCGATCATGATCGCGTCACGAATGGGTTGCGCAACCAACGCCTTGATCTCGGCCTGCAAGACGGGATCGATCGACTCCTCAACAACCGCCCGCTTCACTCTGCCGACCTTCTGGGCCAATTCATTAATCTTCGCAACGATTTTCTTAATCTCGGAGTGAGCCAATTCCAGCGCCTCGAGCATCGTCTGCTCGGATAATTCATTGGCGCCTGCCTCCACCATCATCACCGCATCCGCTGTGCCCGCAACCACCAGATGGAGCTCGCTCTGTTCCATCGTTTCCAGGTCGGGATTGACGACGAGCTTGCCGTTGACCCGACCGATCTTGACACCGGCCACGGGGCCGTTGAACGGAATGTTCGATACCGCGAGAGCGGCGGATGCCGCAGTGATTCCGATGACGTCGGACGAGCCCGTCTTATCCGCCGAGAGGACCGAGGCAATGACTTGCGTCTCGAAATAGTAGCCTTCGGGAAATAACGGGCGAAGCGGCCGGTCGATCAAGCGGCTGGTGAGGACTTCCTTTTCAGCCGGTCGACCTTCTCGCTTGAAGTAGCCTCCGGGTATTTTCCCAGCCGCGTAGGCCTTTTCCTGGTAGTCGACGGTCAAGGGAAGGAAATCGATCCCAGGTTTGGCCGTTTGCGCGGCCACGGCTGTCGCGAGGACGACCGTGTCGCCATACGAGGCCCATATGGATCCGTCAGCTTGCTTTGCGATTCGGCCGGTTTCAAGGCGAAGGGTTCGACCTGCGATGTCGATTTCTACGACGTGTATCATCTATGGTCTCCTCTGGTTAGATCCACAGATGCCCACTGAGATACGCTCAACGACGAGTGCGTGGTAAACGGTTAAGGTCAGCGACTTCTCGCCGACTTTACGACTTTTCACGTTTACACCGCGCACTTCGTGTGAGCGCATGTCGGTGTTCATCTGTGGGACATTCGAACGATGCTAGGAGCCTGTTCGACATTGCCCTTCGCGACGAGACAAAGGAAGGGCCGGCAGATGCGAGGCCACAGTCCACGAAAATCCGGAGGCGCATTCGCCGGAATACGTTGAGGATGTTCTGGGCCGAGAACTACGCAGATGCCGGTACATCGTTCGCCGCAGCAGAAAGGTCAATGTCGGACAGGCTCCTAGGGCGCCGGTCAACGCCACTACTCGCACGACCGGTTACTTGCGAATACTGAGTCGGTCGATCACGGTTCGGTAACGCGCATCATTCACACCACGGAGATAGTCCAGAAGCCGCCGCCGGCGCCCGACCAGCTGCAATAGTCCACGCCGCGAATGGTGATCCTTTTTATGAGTCTTGAAATGCTCGGTGAGATACGTAATCCGATTGGTCAATACGGCTATCTGAACTTCCGGCGATCCGGAATCCTTGTCATGCTGCTGATATTGCTTGATGAGTTCACTCTTCGCTTCTTTCAACAATGCCATACCTACTCCTTCCGTATTAATGATTCAAGAGACTCAGTACTTTGCAAATTCTAATCGACCCCATGCGGCCGGCATCGTGAGTTCCGATGGCCAACAACTGACCGGCTTCATCCTTGAGTCGTACCGACAGCGTGGAGGGGGCAGGCGGGAGTTGCCCGACTCGCGCCGGGAAAATTGGCGAGCCATTCAAGACACGCTGCGCCTGCTCCGCGTTCACGACCACTGCCGGGAATTGAACGAGGAGTTGATCCACCGAAATGAACTGCCGAGAGAGCGTTCTCATCGTAAGGTGATCGGCGACTTGATCGATCGTCAGCGCCTGTTCGATCGACAATGGCCCGACACGGCGACGCTCGAGAGCAGAGAGATGCCCGCCGACCCCTAATGCCTGTCCGATGTCGGCACATAACGTGCGGACATACGTGCCTTTCGAACACACAATGCGCAGGGCCACGTCACGGCCATGAAGGGCCGTGATCTCAAGCTGATGAATCATGATCGATCGCTCCGCCCGATCGACTGTTCTGCCCGCTCTGGCCGCTTTGTAAAGCGGCTGTCCGCCGACTTTCACGGCTGAATACATCGGCGGCAATTGGCGTTGTTCGCCTCGGAATCGAGCGATCACGGCCTGAAGCATGTCTTCCGTCACTTCGCATGGATCGACCCTGCTCAAGACCTGCCCGGTTGCATCTTGCGTATCGGTCGTTTCTCCCAAGCGCAAGACGGCATGGTACTCCTTGTCCCAATTGATCAGGTACTCAGCAACTCTTGTGGCCCGCCCGACAAGGATAGGCAAGACACCCGTAGCGCTAGGATCCAGCGTGCCGGCATGGCCGACTTTACTTCCCCCCAACAGCCTCCGGACCTTGGCGACAACATCGTGCGACGTCCAGCCGGCTTCCTTGTGGACGATGAGGACTCCGTCAAGAGCATCCCGCAGGCCTGTCGTGGTATCTGTTCGATCCATACGTTTAAGAGGAAGAGGCTGTGATCTTCCGATCACTGTTCGGTGAATCCTGGGCTTCATGCTGGTCGGACTCCCCGTGCAGTCCTTCCAGGAGCCGCATGATACGGTCGCCGCGTGGGCCACTGACATCCTTCTTGAAAATCACATCCGGCAGGTAGCGGAGCGAGAGCCGCCGTCCTAATTCCGACCGCACAAATCCACTGGCCTTTGATAAGCCGGCAAAGATATCGCGCTCGGCTTCCCCTGTTTCCATGGTCGTGACAAAAATATGCGCGATGCGCAAATCCCCTGTCAGCTCGACATCGGTCACCGTTACGTCATGGACTCGAGGATCCTTGATTTTTCGCATAAGAATATCCGCTACTTCCATGCGAATCTGGTCAGCCACCCGATCTGCCCTTTTATAGGTCGTCTTCGACATCTTGGTGTCCCGGCCTCATCGATCGCAAGTATGACAGGGAGCTTAGAGTAATTCCAACTGGGCTCGTACCACTTCGACGGTTGGCATGCTTTTGATCAGATTCAACGCTTGTTCAAGCATCTGGTTCGCGTGGCTACGCTCATTCGAGACACAAGCCATTCCAAGGATAGCCTTCTGCCAGAGGTCTTGACCGTCCACTTCGGCGACTGAGAGGTTAAACTTGCCTCGAAGCCTGTCCTTGATCCCATGGATAACCTGCCGCTTGTCTTTAAGCGATTGGCTTCCTGAGATGAATAACTCAACGGTGCATAGCCCTACAACCATGGCCGGGATTCGATTCGCGTCGGCTCACCATGAAGAGTCCGCGATCAGTTTCATGAGCCTGTCAGTCCCTCAAGCAAGGGGCTGCACACAAAATTCTTCGGCTTTCCTAGAGCTTTGTCGCGATCTTATCGACTGCATAGGCCTCGATGATATCGCCGGATTTGACATCGTTGAAGTTTTCGACGCTCAACCCGCATTCATACCCCTGCTGCACGTCACGCACATCATCCTTGAAGCGCCGTAACGAACCAAGTTTACCCTGATAGACCACCACATTGTCACGAATCACTCGGACTCCGACGCTGGACCGAGAGATCGTCCCGTCGATCACATAGGTCCCTGCTACGGCTCCGATCTTTGGAATCGTAAAGACCTGCCGTACTTCCGCTCGTCCCAACACCCGCTCTTTCAGAGTCGGCTCGAGCAAGCCTTCCATCGCAGCCTTGATATCGGCGATGGCGTCATAAATGATCGTGTAAAGCCGGATGTCGACACCTTGCTGTTCCGCCAATGCGGTTGCCTTTGGCTCCGGCCTGATATTGAAACCGATAATGATGGCTCGTGACGCGGAAGCGAGCAGCACATCGGATTCCATGACCCCACCGACTCCGTTATGAATCACGCGCAGCTTGACGGCATCCGTCGAGAGCTTTTCGACGGCGCCCGCCAAGGCTTCCGACGAACCTTGCACGTCGGCCTTGATGACAATGGCCAACTCCTTCACCGACCCTTCTTGAATCTTCGCAAAGAGATCATCCAAGGACACTTTCGCGGGGCCGGTGAGTTCCGCCGCCCGACGCTTTTGGGCTCGTTCCTCCGCTATCTCTCGGGCGACTCGCTCGTTGGAGACGACATGAAAGACATCCCCCGCCGATGGAACGCCCGGCAAGCCGATGACTTCCACAGGAATGGACGGCCCTGCCTGCTGCGCTTTTTCACCACGGTCGCTAATGAGAGCTCGGACACGGCCGCTGAACGTTCCGACGACATACGCGTCGCCCACCCGCAGAGTTCCGCTCTGGACCAACACCGTCGCAACCGGACCTCTCCCTCGTTCGATCTTGGCCTCGATGACGGTGCCTTTAGCCTGCCTGTGCGGATCCGCCTTGAGTTCAAGCACTTCCGCTTGAAGCAAGATCATCTCGAGGAGAGTATCGAGGCCCGTCTTCTGCTTGGCGGACACCTCGACCATAATGGTATCGCCACCCCAGGCTTCGGAAATGAGTCCATATTCCGAGAGAGCATTTTTTACCCGATCAGGATTGGCGGTCGGCTTGTCGATCTTATTCATCGCCACGATCAGCGGCACGCCCGCCGCCTTGGCATGGTTGATCGCTTCGATAGTTTGCGGCATCACGCCATCGTCTGCCGCAACGACCAAAATGACGATATCCGTGACCTTCGCGCCGCGAGATCGCATGGCCGTAAAGGCCTCATGGCCTGGAGTATCCAGAAACGTCACTTGCTTGCCGCGCACGGAGACCGTGTAGGCGCCGATATGCTGAGTAATGCCCCCCGCTTCTCCTTCCGCCACTTTTGTTTGGCGAATCGCATCGAGGAGCGACGTCTTCCCATGATCGACGTGCCCCATAATGGTCACCACAGGCGGTCGAGGTTCCGGCCGCTCATCATCGCCCGTCTCAACGACATCTTGCAGCAACTCGTCCCCAACTTTCTCGACGGAGATTTCAACTTTGACTCCGCTTTCCTCGGCAAAAATCGATGCGGCCTCAAGGCTCATAGGTTGGTGAAACGTCAGCATTTGCCCCATATCCATCAGTTTTCGAACGATGTCCGCCGGCCGTTGACCGATCAACTCAGCGAATTCTTTGACCGTTGTCCGAGGAGTCACTTTCACGCTCTTCCGGCGCGGTTTAGTGATTTCTGCCGGGGTGCTATGGTGAACATGCTTGGATCGGTCATCGCGGCGCTGCACCGGAATCGCGCGAAGGTCTTGCCAGCGGGCGGCGTCCTCGCGTAATTTGACGTCTTGCTGCTCGTCCTTAGGACGGCCTGTTTTTTTCGCTTTCTTGAGCTTTTCCTTGAGCGCCTCTGCTTCGATGGCTTCAAACGCCATGCTTTTCTTTTTGCCCGTCACAGACTCCAGAGTCGCCGCCCCTGGCATCGGCGGCGCGATGGTCGGCTTGGCCGGCGGCGCTTCCTGCTTCGCAACGAGTGGCATCGGTATGGGGGGAGAACCTTTGCTCGAACCGTCTTCCGCCGGCAGACTACGGTCGTCCGGGCCACCGCTCGGAGGATGCTCAACGGATGGGAACGGTGTCGCCTCGGCGCTTGGGGTCGCCGGCTGCGGCGAACGCTCAGCTTCGATAATCGAGGCTGACGCAACGGCCTCAATCGGCTCTTCTTCCTTCTTTCGCTTGATAAGAATGCGGCGCTTGTCAGGCTTGAGCGGCTCCTCGACGACATGGCTTCTTGCCGCCGCGGTTTTACTTTGACTCGCAGGCTCCGCCAACTTTGCACCGACCTCTCCCTCGATTCCCGTCCCTCGGCTCTTCGATTTTGCGGCCAACTTATCCAACACTTTCTGAACGATCTCCTCGTCGAGTGTACTGCTGTGAGATGTAACCGACACCCCCATCTTCTTGAGCTCGGGGATGAGCACCCGATTTTCCATGCCTAACTTCTTCGCAAGTTCGTATACACGCATAGCCATTGGGACGGTTCCGTATTCTATCCGCTCGTTGCTTCCTCAGCTCTGGCGGCCTGCCGAGCTTCTTCTTGCAGTCGCTGCGCTTCGGTTTCCTCCGCGAGCGCGGCCTTGATTTCCTTATCGCGTTCCACCTTTTCCTTTTCGTATTCGGTGGCGCTGATGATGTCGATCTTCCACCCCGTCAAACGCGCCGCAAGCCTGACATTCTGACCGTTTTTTCCGATCGCCAACGATAATTGCGAATCGGCTGCGACCACAAGCGCCGACTTCTTCTCTTCGTCGATCCCGACCTTTTCGATCGTGGCGGGATTTAAGGCTTCGGCGATAAAAACTCGCGGATCCTGGGTCCACGTAATGATATCGATCTTCTCGCCCCGCAGCTCGCGAACGACCGCCTGCACGCGCGAGCCTTTAATGCCGACACAGGCCCCCACCGGATCCACGGCCTTTTCACGGGACGTGACCGCAATCTTCGTTCGATCGCCCGGCTCCCGAACGACGGATCTGATTTCAATGATCTTTTCCATGACTTCCGGCACTTCGAGCTCGAAAAGTTTTGCCACGAACTGCGGATGACTGCGAGACAGAATGACTTGAACATCCTTCGGCGTGCGGCGCACCTCCAACAACATCGCTTTCACACGATCGCCGCGTCGATACGTTTCGCGCGGAATCTGCTCCTGGATGGGCAGGATGGCCTCCGTCTTTCCCAGGTCCACAAGATAATTCCGACGTTCCATGCCCAAAATGATTCCCGTGACAAGATCGCCCTGCCGCGTCGAATATTCTTTTTGAACCGCTTCCCATTCCGCCTCGCGCACCTTCTGGAAGATCACTTGCTTCGCCGTTTGCGCGGCAATCCTTCCCAATTCATTCATTTCGATCAGCGATCCGATTTCGTCGCCGACCTCCGCCTCGCTATCGTATTGGCGAGCTTCCTGGAGGGAGATCTCCGCCTTGGGGTTGCTGACCGTTTCTACGATGATCTTCTTGGAGACGACGGAAATTTCCCCCGTTTTGGGATCGATCTCCACTTGGATGTTTTCGGCTTGACCGAAACGTTTCTTCGCGGCGGTCTGCAGGGCGGATTCGATGGCCCCGATGACTCGGGCCTTGTCGATCCCTTTCTGACGCCCGATTTCGTCGATCACGGAAATCAGTTCACGATTCATACGTCACGCTCCTGCATCCGGTTACCACTGACAATCTCCCACGTTTCGCTCCCCCTCTAGATCTTCACGACGAGCTTTGCTTCGGCAATCATGTCTCGACTCAGTTTCACCGTGTGGGATGTCCGCGCGGCAACCACCGTCAGCACGACCGCCTCTTCATCCACCTGCATCAGCCGACCGGCGATCTTCCACTGGCCTTCGAGAGGCTGCCGAAGCTTGAGACTCACCTCTTTTCCAATCGCCCGTTGATAATCCTGGGATCTCTTGAAGGGTCGATCAAGACCCGGAGAAGAGACTTCAAGGGTATAGGCATGGGGAAATGGATCGGCCACATCCAGCGCCGGTCCTAGAGCCTTATGTGCCTGCTCGCAGTCTGTGATGCTGACTCCATCCGGTTTAGCGATCAGAACGCGAACG
Organism: Candidatus Nitrospira nitrificans; assembly: GCF_001458775.1. NCBI lineage: Bacteria > Pseudomonadati > Nitrospirota > Nitrospiria > Nitrospirales > Nitrospiraceae > Nitrospira > Candidatus Nitrospira nitrificans. The sequence continues at coordinate 34,316 of NZ_CZPZ01000023.1, read as the reverse complement.
ACCGAGCGAGGACCTTTCCCCACGCACACCACATCAACCAATTCAAGCCCAAGCGTCCATAAGATCGGCGAAATGATTTCGTGCAACCGATCGGCAACCGGTTGCGGACTCCTGCCCGGTATGCTCAGCCCATTTCCCTTTGACATGTATCCAAACAAAAAAGTGGGCATAAGCCCACTTACAGAGGCAGCACCATATCATGCACCCCAGTGCAAAGCAAGGGCACTAGCCGGTCAACATGGCCCATCGAGCAGCCAGCGTTTTCGTGATCGGACCAGGCCGGCCGGAGCCAATGGTTCTTCCGTCGATCTGGACAACACCGAGTACTTCGAGCGTGGTTCCCGTCAGAAATACTTCATCTGACTGATACAGCACATCGACCGGAATGAACCGTTCTTCGATCACGATATCATCTTTTTTCGCCAACTCTAAGACCACGGTTCGTGTGACGCCGGATAGAATTCGAGGGCCTTCGGGAGCCGTCATAATCATCCCGCCCCGAACAGCCATGACATTGCTCAATGCGCCTTCCATGACGAAGCCATCTCTGACCAAAATCGTTTCGAAGACGCCGGCCTTTTTCGCTTCTTCGCGAGCAAGGACATTGGCCAGCAGATTGACGCTTTTGATGTCACAGCGCCCCCATCGGAGATCTTCCCTGGTGCCGGCGCTGACGCCGGCGCTACGCACGTCCGCTGCCAGAGGATGAAATTTCCTGATGGTCATGACGACCGTGGGGAGGATATCGGAAGGGAAGCCATGCTCACGGGGAGCCACCCCTCTGGTGACCTGGATATAGATCTTGGCCTCTTGATATCCGGCCAGACTGAGGCCTTGCTGAACCCACCCGAGCCATTGCTCCCTGGTATAGGGCTGGCGAATCGAAAGTTCTCCCGCGCTCCGATTCAGCCTGGCAAGATGGGCACCGAACTCGAACGGTCCCCCACGATAGGTGCGAATGACTTCGTAGACGGCATCCCCGAATTGGAACCCCCGATCATCGATGGAAACCGTCGCCTCTTCCCAAGGCAAAAAACGACCGTTGATGAACGCGATGTCGGGCATAGTTCAATTTCGGGAGGCCGGTCCCGCTTCGATTCTGAACACGCGCTGATCTTCCGCGGTAAATTTCCACCCCATGCGCTTTTCGAAAAGCAACTGATAGACCCCTGATTGTACGGCTTTAAACTCGAAGATGCGCTGCCCGTTTTCCACCGCATTATTGCTCGCGACACAAAGAAACTCATCACTGAGAAGGGCAAGCCCTTTGGCATCATACGACGGCACCCACTGTTCACCCCTGGTGCGATCTTCCCATAGATGGATGGCGAATGCCTGGTCGACCGTGACGACACGGCGATCACCGCCGTCCAACACAGGATTGTGACCGGCACCGGGAACACTCACGTCGATATCCTCATCCCTGTCGCGAAGACACCCATATCCGCCTGACTTTCCTTTTTACATTTTCCGCCGAGAGCCAATCAGAACATCATTCCCGTCCACCCGGATTTCATAACTCCCGACACAATACCCACCACCGTCGGTGCCTTGCCCATTTCTGATGTCGAACGCCAGATCATGCCAGGGACAGGCAATGACATACCCTTTGAGCCTCCCTTCAATAAGGGGCCCTCCCTCGTGCGGGCAGCTATTATGAATGGCGTACAATTTCCCCTCGACGTTGAACAAGGCGATCGGACGGTCATTGACCGTGACCATCTTGGATTTTCCAGGAGGCAACTCATCGAGCTGTGCGACTTTTTGAAACCCATCCATCATATGTGGATCCCCGTCTCGTAGCCGCTACATGCGAAGGGCATACTTGAGCTCGTCGCCTTTTGCGACTCCTGTTGTCTTAATGAACCCTGATTCTACCTGGATCACATACCGCGCCGCTTCCGGCGGCGGCCCGAAAAACGGGCACGGATCTTTGGCGCACGGTTCCGCATGTTCCAACATATGCACCACATGATGCCCCTCGTCCACCCACAAAATATCGATGGGGAATCGATATTCCCGGGTCGTCACACGATGCAACCCATTTTCCTCAAAGATATAAAGCATGCCTCCGTGTAGGGGCAAGCCCTCACGAAAAGCAAGTCCAAAGAGCAACTTCTCCGGCGTGTCCGCCACTTCGGCTTCGAGTTCAACACCGCTCGGGAACGTGACGACGATGATGCTCGATTCCTTGCGCTCAACGAGGAACACCGATGCGCTCATCAGGAGAAGAGCGAGCAGAACCATCATGATGTTCCGCTTCTTCCGCTGCTCTCGATCGCTCGCCTGGGCCTGATCAGATGCCATAGTCAGATGCCATAGATGGTGGTCGACGGTCTCTATCTCTGCTGGGGCCAATGCCCCATACGGAATAGCACCCTAGGTCTTCTGAGCGGATTCCGTTCAGTTGACTTGGAAAAGAATCGAGTAATAAAATGCTTCTCCGCGTATCTGCTCACCATGGATGAGTGTCGCAATATGGTGTGGGCCGCGTGAACTTGTCAACGTTCTAGTAGTCAGGCTTTTGGAGTGAGAAGGAGGCTTGGGTCATGGCATTATTGATTACGGACGAATGCATCTCTTGTGGAGCATGTCTGCCGGAATGTCCTAATGAAGCGATCTTTGAAACTCGAAGTGACGCGGAGACCAAGGGCAATCACGTCGGCGACGGACAAGGTGTCGGCGACAACATTTACGTCATCGCACATGACCGTTGCACCGAATGCGTTGGTCACTTTGATGAACCCCAATGTGCTGCGGTTTGTCCCGTCGACAACTGCTGCATTTCAGACCCTCTCTATCCTGAAACGACGGATGTGCTTCTGGAGAGAGCGAAGACTTTGAATCCCGATAAGGCCATCGATCCTGCTAAAGTGTGGAGCGGCGTAAGAAACTGAGCCTGTTCAAGTGACTGTCTGTCGGGCCCTCGTTCCGGATGGAACGAGGGCCCTTTCTTTTGGACTGTTATGACCGAACAATGAAAATGAAATGAGAAAGGCCTCGGTGAGCTTCACCGAGGCCTTTCTTGCCGACTGAAATCCAGGCAGCCTACTTCAGCATGAGCAACTTGCCGCCGACATGGCCCGGATGCAAGTGGCAACGATATTCAAGAACATTTCCCCCGGCATAGAACAGATCGCTGGTCGGAACACCGATGTACCGTGTCTCGCCTGGTTTAAGCACCAGCTTGGTATCCAGAACTGTCGGCGCCGATTGATTCCCTGCGGCGCCGAGATGGAATCCATGTTCAGCCGTTGAATTATTTGTGACCTTCAATAGAACCGGCGAGCCTGGACGTGCCTTAAAATCGATAACCGTCATGGGAGGATACCAAACCTTCATGTTTCCAATTTCAACAGCAAAGAACGAAACATCCACGCTCAGTTCCTTAAACGGCTGGCCGACGACAGAACCCGTTTCCAGATCTCCGGTCTCTACACCTCCTGCTTGAAGCGCATACGAACCCGAAACCCCGGCCAATACCATTCCAAGGCCAAAGAAGACCGCCAACATCGTCTTGCCCATGACTACCCCCCTTGCAAATATTAAGAAGAAACAAAAAGAGGCTTGTGAATATACGTCGCCAAGTATGCGGAGGGTACCACCGCTTCTACACGGTACACCCGTTGGCTACGGTGTCTCCCGACATTCTGGACGCCACAAGGCTGCTTTTATAACATACGGGTTAAAACGGAAGCAATCGCTTTGGAATCGCCGAAGTTGCAGGAACCGTCACTCATGCCATGGAATCCAGCCCCACTGGCGACTGCCGCGACGGTCCCTGATGAAGCGGCTGTGAATCGCTACCTCATATACCAATCGTCTCGGTGCCGGACGATCGACGCCACCGGTGAGGGAGCGCCCCGCTTAAGTATTTGCCGAAAACTCCGATAGGGAAGTTGAGGAGCTGCAGCATGCCCATCATTCTGGCGGTCAACGGAATCGTGGAGGCCTATCCGATCAAACCGGCTGGTCCGCGGAATGCCCGACCTGAATACTCGAGGGAGCGGGAGCATCATGGTCACCACGGCGCTTCGCTGGATCATTCAGCCTTGGCCGCACAAATGGCCTATCAACAGCAAAGCGTCGACCAATCACACCCGAAACCGGCGATCCTCGCGCGTGATCTGATGAGCGCTCCGGTTTTCTCTCTTCCATCCGACAGCATCTTGCTGAACGCCTGGACGAGCATGTCAGACAAAGGATTCCACCATATCCCCGTCACGTCGATGCACGACACCCTCGTCGGGATGGTATCGTATCGTGACCTGCTCCACCATACGCCTGAACTGATCACGGCAGCCGATACGCGGCAGGCCTCCAGGCGGCGATTGGCGGAAATCATGACGCCGCGAGTTATTTCGGCAACCCCCGTGACGGAAGTCCGGGAGATTGCCCGTGTCATGCTGGATGAACAGATTCATGCGGTTCCGATTTTGGATCACAATCGCCGTCTGGTCGGCATCCTTGCCACCCGAGATCTCCTGCAGGGTATCGCGAACCACGGCCCACTCGAACTCTGGACCTAACTTCCCCGCTGTGACTTCATGCACAGACCACCACCGGTCTTGCTCGATGCGATGCAATGATCGTCGTCGTGACTGAGCGGGACGATTCTCGGACTACCCCCTCGCCTTGCTCATCACAAGTATGACCATCGAGAAAACGTCGCCGCTTGACCGATAGGGTGTCCGGCAGGATCGATCACATTCCAAATCACGGCTTGCTCGACAAGAAATCGTCTTCCCGTCGAGGAAATTCGCACCCCCCGATATCCGTCGAAGTAGCCGGTGAGCTTTGCTCGCTCCAACATTTTTGCCCGCTCAATACGATCGTCTGCCTCAGCCGTGAGTCGCGACGGCGTTTGGATGAATGGTTCCCAGGACAGCTCCCACAGATCCAAGGCGGCTTGATTGCCATAATTTAAGATCGGGTCCGGCTCCACACCGTGCGACACAACGACAACGGATGCCTCGAATAACCGAAGGGCCTGTGCCGTTCGGTCATCCGCCCGATCGATGAGGTCTTGGCTGGTCCAATGGAAATAGCTCTCCAGCAACCGGTGACTCCACTCAACAATACGCGGTTCGTTCCAGAGCCTGGATTCCATCGGTGCGGTGGTACCACGTCTCATGGAGCAGGGCAAGCTCTCGGCGCGCACTTGTCAAGACCATAGGACTTCTCTGTATAATGACGATTCGAATTCATAAAGACGGGAGTAGCCATGGCAGGCAAAACACTATTCGATAAAATTTGGGATGCGCATGTCGTGCGGGCGGAACCGGATGGGACCACGCTCCTCTACATTGATCGACAACTGGTTCATGAAGTCACCTCTCCTCAAGCGTTTGAAGGGTTGAAGCTGGCCGGGCGAACGCCTCGACGACCGGCCGCAACCCTGGCTGTCCCGGATCACAATGTTCCGACGACCGACCGGAAGCTACCGATCGCCGACCTCATCAGCGCGAAGCAGATTCAAACCCTCGAGGAAAACTGTCGCGACTTCGGCATTACCTTCTTCGGCATGGATGACATCCGGCAAGGCGTTGTGCACGTCATTGGCCCCGAGCAAGGATTCACCCTGCCGGGGACGACGATCGTGTGCGGGGATTCCCACACCTCAACCCATGGGGCGTTCGGCGCATTGGCATTCGGTATTGGAACCAGTGAAGTCGAGCATGTGCTGGCGACGCAATGCCTCGTCCAAAAACGACCGAAGACGATGGAGATCCGAGTGGAGGGGACCCTTTCCGATCGCTGTTCGGCAAAGGACATTATTCTCGCGATTATCGGAACAATCGGCACGGCCGGTGGAACCGGTTACGTGATTGAGTACACAGGGTCGGCTATTCGCGCGCTGAGCATGGAAGGGCGCATGACCCTCTGCAATATGTCGATCGAGGGGGGAGCCCGCGCCGGGCTAGTGGCCCCCGATGAGAAGACGATCGCCTACTTGAAGGAACGGCCGCTTGTTCCGAAAGGGGATATGTTCGAACAAGCCGTGCGGGCGTGGCAGCGGCTCACCACCGATCCGGATGCCAAGTACGACGCAACCGTCTCGTTACAGGCTGAAGGCATCGCGCCTCAGGTCAGTTGGGGAACGAGTCCGGGCATGGTGCTCGGTGTCGATCAAAAGATCCCGGATCCACGAACGATGTCCGATGCGAAGACGAAGAGCGCGACGGAACGTGCCTTGACCTATATGGGGCTCTCGCCCAACACACCTATTACGGATATTGCAATCGACCGCGTCTTCATCGGCTCCTGCACGAATTCACGGATCGAAGACCTCCGTCTGGCAGCCAGCCTTGCCAAGGGGAAAAGAGTGGCCAAGTCCGTGCATGCCATGGTGGTCCCGGGGTCCGGACTCGTCAAACAACAGGCGGAAGCGGAAGGCCTTGATCGCGTATTTCGTGAAGCAGGATTCGAATGGCGAGAGGCCGGATGCAGCATGTGTCTGGCCATGAATGCCGACGTCCTGCAACCGGGTGAACGTTGCGCCTCCACCAGCAATCGCAATTTTGAAGGCCGTCAAGGAGCGGGCGGGAGAACCCATCTGGTGTCGCCTGCGATGGCGGTCGCCGCGGCCATCGAAGGTCACTTCGTCGATATTCGACATTGGAGCTGATGACGCTATGGAACCGTTTACTCTACTCACTGGTCTCGTTGCCCCATTGGATCACATCAATGTCGACACGGACCAGATCATTCCGAAGCAGTTTTTAAAGACGATCAAACGGACCGGACTCCGCGAGGGCCTCTTTTTCGACTGGAGGAAGGAAAAAGACGGATCGCCCGATCCGGACTTTTTCTTGAATCAACCGCGCTATCAATCGGCCTCGATCTTATTGACGCGCGATAATTTCGGTTGCGGCTCCTCTCGCGAACATGCCCCCTGGGCTCTGTTGGATCAGGGGTTCCGCTGCATTATCGCCCCGAGCTTTGCCGACATTTTTTATAACAACTGTTTTCAAAACGGCATTCTCCCCGTGGTGCTGAAGGCCGATGAAGTGCTGGCTCTCATGAAACAGGCCGTCGGCACCGAGGGATACCGGCTCACCGTCGATCTCGGCAGCCAAACAGTCGTCACGCCGGAGAAGACGACGTACCGGTTCGAAATCGACCCATTCCGCAAGGATTGCCTCTATCGAGGACTTGATTCGATCGGCCTCACGCTCCGACATGAGCCTGAGATCACAGCCTATGAATCTCGTCGAAAGACCGACGCTCCTTGGTTGTTCAGCGACATTCATTCGTAACCGAGGAGATGCCGGTGAAATTATTTCTGACGCTTCTCTTCTTTCTAGGCGCTGCCTATCTCACGGTCGTGTTCAACTGGACCTATTCGGATGGAAACCGGGCGGGATACATTCAAAAATTTTCGACGAAGGGCTGGCTTTGCAAGACGCATGAGGGAGAGTTGGCCATGACAACCGTGCCGGGAACGGCCCCTGTCCTCTGGCAATTTACGATCTGGGACGATAAAGTTTCCGCGCAATTGTCAGAGGTCATGGGAAAACGGGTGATCTTGCATTACAAAGAGTATCGCTACATCCCCACCACGTGTTTCGGCGAGACCACCTATTTCGTGGACAAAGTCGAAGTCCAAGAATAGTTGTATCCGCTCCCTGTTGTTCAAAAAGTCCTCTGATCTCACCCTCCCGACCCCGGCGCGCCCGCTTCGCCTGTTTCAAAATGACGCGAGAACGAAGCCGGAGGGCTTTTCAACATCTGCTACAGCCATTTCTTGCGACGGAACCCAATGAGCATGACGGCCGCCACAAGACCCATGATGCCGACCGCCATCGGGTAGCCCCAGGGCCATTTCAATTCCGGCATATACTCGAAATTCATGCCGTAGATACCCGCGATAAAGGTGAGCGGCATGAAAATCGTGGTGATGACCGTCAAAACCCGCATGACGGCATTCAGTCGATAGCTCACGCTCGACAGATAAATGTCCAGGCTGGCCGAGACCATTTCCCGCAAGGTTTCGATGGTGTCGACGATCTGCACCACATGATCATAGACGTCACGGATAAAGATCTTTGTGGACTCATGCAGGAACGGACAGTCCGAGCGGGACAGACCGTTGATCGCTTCCCGGAGCGGCCAGACGGCACGGCGCACGAACAACAACTGCTGTTTCAGCCCATGAATGTCTTTGAGGATGTCCGGCTTGGGATCGGCCATCACCCGTTCCTGCAACGACTCGATCCGCTCGCCGAGCAGCTCCAGGATCTCAAAGTATTGGTCGACGATGGCATCGATCAGCGCATAGAGCAGATAATCTGAACCGTTTTGCCGAAGCCGCCCTTTCCCGCCTTTCAGACGGTCCCGCACCGTGTGAAAAACATCGGTGCCGTTTTCCTGGAATGAGAGCACGTAATTTCGTCCAAGGACGAAGCTCACCTGCTCGACGACAATGTCCCCTCGCTCGGAGGCCGTCAGCATCTTCATCACAAGAAAAAAATAGGTCTCATAGTCGTCGAGCTTCGGACGCTGATCCGTGTTGGCGATGTCTTCCAGCAGAAGGGGATGAAGGCCGAAATGTTTCCCGAATCCTTCCAACACGTCAACCTTGTGGACCCCGCCGACATTCACCCAGGTGACGGTTTCGTCGGCAGGCAGTTGAAGCGCGTTCAGGTCGGTGACCACATGCTCCTCACACCGCGCACCGGCATAATTGAACAGGGTCATGCTCACGGCCTCGGCCCGCTGTTCGCCGATATGAACGAGCGTCCCCGGCGAGAGCCCCGTCTTCTTCGATCGTTTCTGGACCAGTTTCATCGTCACGTGCTTGTACGCAGATTTAGGGACCAGGTCAAGCCGCATATGCTCGGTTCTTTCCATCCGTCTCCAAGACTGTTACTCTCCATGTCATGACATGGAACGACGAGCTGGATGTTCTCAGCAAGGCGATTCGAAAGGCCGGAGCAGAAGCCTTGCGATTTGCCCTCGACGGCTTTGACACGATTCAAAAGCCGGACCAATCCCCCGTAACCTCAGCGGACCTGGCCGTGAATGAGATCCTCCTCTCCCACCTGACGTCGGCGTTTCCTGAGGATGGATGGCTCTCTGAAGAATCGCCTGATCGTCCGGACCGACTTCAGAAACGACGGGTCTGGGTGGTTGATCCGATAGACGGGACAAAGGCGTTCATCAGTGGTGAACCGGAGTATTGCATTTCCGTCGGCCTCATTGAACAGGGCCGACCTGTCGTGGCAGGCATCTTCAACCCTTCCACGGACGAGTTATTCACCGCAACCCTGGGCGGAGGGCTGCGCCTCAATAATGAACCGGTTGCTCCACCAGCTTCGTGGAACGGTCGAGACCCGGTCATCGCCCTGAATCAATGGGAGCAACAGATGGGCCGCTTCACCGCCCTGGAACCATCGATCACGAAGCGGCCTATCCGCTCCATCGCTTGGATGCTCGCCCTGACCGCAACCGGCCGCATTGGGGGGGCCGTCACCTGGGAACCTGAAAATGAATGGGATGTTGCCGCAGGGACACTTCTCATCGCGGAAGCAGGGGGAATCATCTCCGATGGCTTCGGACAGGAACTCATCTTTAACCGACGCGAGCCTCGCTATCGCGGCATCATCGCCACCGGCCCACACTGTCCCGAGGCGCTCGCGCAACGGCTCCGACTCCTGACCTGTGGAAACGACAACGGCCTTGCCTAACGGCCGGGAAGTGGAGGATCAGGGCGCAGGAGGAGTGTCTCCGAGACGTGTCACGGATGTTTTCTTGGTCAGATGGAACGTGCCGCCCTTCTCTGATGGTGACGTATCGGCACCGATTCGCTCATACCACCAGGTCCCCTCGCCTTCCACGGAATCCGCAGTGAGGGTCACACGGAAGCCGCCGTCCCGATCATTTTCCTTTTGGGACCACTTCCCGACCCACGTCCGGCCGCTGAGCCGAATGGTTTCGAATCGGCCATCCTTGAATGCATACGTGCCGTTGCCCTGATTATCGAGTCGGAGGACGACGGCCCCGCCGTCTTCGTATTCCCATTCCCCCGCCAGGACGGAACGATCACCAGCCGAATGGTCAGTGAAAACAGAGAGAGGACCCGTCGCCCGATGACCGCATCCCGTCAACATCAGCGCAGCAACGGCAGCGACCACGGAAGCAAGGCGCAGGCTCATGGTCGAGTTCATAGCACGGGCTTGCGCTTCAGGCAAGAAACGGCCGCTTACTCGCATGGGCGACTATAAGCCGGCTTGAGTCAACCGCCTACAGGCTTCATTGAGATCGGTGTCTGTCTTCGCATAACTGAAACGAACGAAGTCGGCTCCTGCCACACCGGAGACAAAGGACTCTCCTGGCACACCGGCCACACCGGTTTGTTCCAACAGATACATGGCACGAGCTTTCCCACTGTCGCCTGGAAGCCGGGACACATCCGCCAACACGTAATACGCCCCCTCTGGGATCGACGGAGTGAGTCCCGCATTGGCGAGAGCGCCGCAAAACCTGTCGCGCTTGTGCTGATACTCTCGTGCCAGACCCCTATAGAAATCGTCGGGCAACTCTCTGATGCCCCGAGCCACGCCCATTTGAAGCGGCGCCGGAGCGCAAACATACAGGAGATCGTTCATCGCGCCGATCGCTCGCGTCCACGTCTGCGCAGCCACACTGTAGCCGATCCGCCATCCTGTCACGCTGAACGTCTTGGAGTACCCTCCGATGGTCACGGTGCGTTCAGCCATATTCGGCAAGGAGGCCATGCTCACATGCCGTCGCCCGTCATAGAGAAAATATTCATAGATTTCATCTGTCAGAACGAACAGATCGTGCCGGCACGCAAACTCCGCCAGCGCCTCAAGGTCTGTCCGGCTGAAGACCTTGCCCGAGGGATTGCCGGGCGAATTGACGATGATGGCTTTGGTTCTCGTGGTCACGATCTGCTCAAGCTGAGCCGACGAATAGGTCCAGGCCGGTGGCTGCATGTGGACCACCACAGGGACCGCTTCGACCGCCACGAGCGCGCTGACATGGTATTGATAGTACGGCTCAAACAGAATGACCTCGTCGCCTGGATTGAGCAGCGCGGCACAGGCACAGTGAAAGGCGCCGGTTGCTCCGGCGCTGACCGTGATTTCCGTTTCTGGATCGGCATGAATCCCGTTATAGTGGGCTAATTTTTCGGCGATGGCCTGGCGCAATTCGGACAAGCCATCGAAGCGGGTATAGACATTGTGCCCATCCCTGATTGCCCGTTCCGCCCCTTCCAGAACGATCGGTGGCACCGGCGTATCACAGACACCCTGGGCCATGTTGAGACCCTTCACACTCGCGCAGGCCTGTGTCATGGCCCGAATTTCCGATTGGGCGAGATCTCCCATCCGTCGACTGACTGTTCGCATCACCAAACTCCTTCTTAACTTACCGCAGGCTGTTGAAGAACCATTTTGCACTCGCAAACTCTCGAACGCCAGGAGATCACGGACCGAATTAGAATAACCCGCAGGATGTTCAAAAAGACCTCTGATCTCACCCTCTCGACCCCGGGGCGCCGGCTTCACGTGTTTCAAAATGACGCGAGAACGAAGCTGGAGGACTTTTTCAACATCCTGATCGGTGTCCTTGTGGCAGAGGGTTGCAGGATAGCGGAACTGTACATTCTGCGCTACTGTCTCAGTCCGCAACCGCGCGGCATGACTGAGGGCGCTCCGACCCAGAACCAACTTGCGATGAGGGTGTCGAAGATCAGACATCCAAAGGAGGAGGTCGGCATAAAGGGCCATATAGGATTGCCCCACAAGTAATGGGGCAGATCCCACGCAGCATGCATCAGCCACGCCAGTCCAATGAAGCGGTAAGATTGAAGTCCGCGATAAATCAGCGGCGTCGCAACTATTGGATAGAGCAGTTCCCACAGGCCGAATCCCCCGCTTAGGTACACGCCACAGGTGCCAGCGACGAGAACGGCATTCAGGTTCCTCCGGCGCGGCTCTTCCACCAAAGACATGGCCAGCACGAACACCAGTGCTCCGATAACGGGCCCCAAGTAATTCATTGTTTGCAGTGGCGGAGTGTTCACCGTATTTCTTTTCCCTTTGACACGATCGTACGAGATCAAAGACACTGCGGCCAGTGGCTAAAAAGACAACTTCAGCAGGATTCAAGCCACGCTCCTCGCTTGAGATGGGGAAACGGCATCTCGTGGTCGTGGTGGCATTCGACGGTGTTGTGCTCGGGGATCTAGCTATACCATCCGAGGTGTTCGGACGTATCCGAGACATTGCCGGAAGACCATTGTATGAATTACGAGTTTGCAGCATTGAACCGGAGGTCGTATCCGAACACGTGATACTCAGAATCCCATGGCGGCTCTCATCGTTGAAACAAGCCAACACCCTGATCGTCCCTGGCGTCGACAATCCTGACCGACCGCTCCCCAAGAAGCTCATCGGAGCGCTGCGCGCCGCTGTTAATCGTGGGACGCGAGTTGCCTCGATCTGCACCGGAGCGTTCGTGCTTGCCCAAACCGGTGCTCTTGATGGTCTCAAGGCAACAACGCATTGGCTTGCGACAGCAGATCTGGCCCGTCGGTACCCGCGGGTCCACGTGAACCCCGACGTGCTATACGTAGACAATGGCAGCGTGCTGACTTCAGCAGGAGCAGCGGCTGGGTTGGACCTGTGTCTTCACCTGGTGCGCTGTGACTTCGGTGCTGAGATTGCGATTCGAGCCGCTCGCGCTGCGGTGATGCCGCTTGAGCGAGCCGGAGGTCAGACGTAGTTCATTCTCCATCATCCCCCCGCTCCCGATGATCACGACTCGATGGCCGCTTTACTGCCGTGGATTGAAGAACATCTCCACGAGGAACTGTCCCTCCCCATACTCGCTAGGCAAGCCGCCATGAGCACAAGGACCCTGAGCAGGCGATTTCGGCAACAGATGGGCGCATCCCCGGCCCAGTGGATTTCACAAGCCCGCGTACGGCATGCGCAGCTCCTTCTTGAAACGACGCGTCTGTCCGTTGAGGAAATCGCTCGGAATTCTGGATTTGGCTCTTCAACGGTGATGCGCGAGTGTTTTAAGCGGATTGTTGGAACGAACCCATTGGCCTATCGCTGCGCGTTCAACGCCGGCGACTCTCCCCGATAGAACACACACAACGTCAGCAACCGTACCAACACCTATGGAGTCTGAACTTAGTCTGTTCGTCACCCCACCCCGCGCCTATTCTGTGCTATGGCTTTCCCCACAAGGCTTCCAATCGCTGGGCTCGGCCGCAGCTGAACTTGTAATACTTATACCGGAGCGGGTTTTTCTTGTAGTAGTTCTGGTGATACTCCTCTGCCTGGTAGAAGACCGAGGCTTGGACCAGCTGGGTCACGATGGGCTGGGGAAAGCGTTTGGACTCTTCGAGCGAGCGTTTTGATTCTTCCGCCAGTCGTTTTTCTTCATCGGTTGAATAGAAGACCGCCGCGCGGTACTGAGTCCCATGGTCGCAGAACTGCGCGTTCGGCGTGACGGGATCGACGTTGCGCCAAAAGGCATCCAATAATTTCTGGTACGTGACTTTGGAAGGATCATAGGAGACTTCGACCGACTCCGCATGGCCCGTGCGCCCATCGGAGACCTGCTCATACGTGGGATTGGCGAGCGTGCCGCCCATGTAGCCAGACACGACGGTGATCACGCCGTCAACTTTTTCAAACGCCTCTTCCATGCACCAAAAGCAACCGCCCGCAAAGTAGGCCTTGGCGGTGGTCGGTGCGCCCTGAAGTCCGCCCGAGGGCCAGCCCGCGAGAACCATGCCGATCACAAGGCCGACTGTCAGGATCGTCACACGGTGAAGACTGGTCATATAGATTTCCTCCTTCGTTATGGTCGTCGCAGTGGCTCCGTTCGTATATCTTACTACGGCGCTTGCGTAGAGGTGGATGTGGGCAAACTCGCATGGAGACAGGCAGGAGGCAGTGGCGAATCTTTCGCGCGTTAGGCTGGAATGTACCTGTCGAGATCCTGTTCTGCACGACGCACTCGTCGTTGCCGCCCATCCATGAGTTTCATGATCAGCTCAATGGCCTCTTCCGGTGAGGCAGCGGCTTGGACCAATCGCTTGTCGAGTTTTCTGAAAAAAGCGACATCGGCGGTAGAGGCCTCGACGAGAATGACCGGCTTCCCGGCCTTCACGGCCAGCGCAACCTCCGACACGGTGCCGGATCCGCTCAAGCCACATACCACCACGACATGGCTAGTCAGCACATTGATGTTATTTCGGCCGCTGCCCATTTCCGTGATGATCGGCACGTCCACATGGCGGGACACTTTGTCCTTGGCCGTCGGCAAGACCCCGATAGTTAAACTCCCGCCGACCCGCTTGGCTCCTTCGCACGCCGCGTCCATGACGCCCACGTCTCGACCGCCGGTCAATACGACCCACCCTCGCCGGGCAATGAACTCTCCAAGGATCCTGGCGTTGTCGAGATCCTTCTTCGCGGCCTTGGCCGGCCCCATCACCCCCACCACAAATCGCATCACGTTCTCCTCTCATCTCTTCCACTCCCTCAAAACCGAGAGGCCGTGAGGGTCACATCCGCATGCTCCCAGACCTGTTTCCATTGCTTTTCCATCGCGTCCGCTTCACGCCCTTTCCGCTGAGCGCGAAGGCTCTGCATGAGTCCGAATTGGGCCCAGCCGTTCTGCTGATTCTTCGCCAGATCCGCTCGGTAGACGGCTTCAGCCTTATCGGGCTGACCGGCCTTCAGCAAGACTGCGCCGAGGTAGTGACGAATGGGAATCGGCCAGAACGGCGGCTCACTGTAGGGCAGCTCCTCCTCCAGCTTGACGGCATCAGCGAGGAATTTGCCGGCCTCATCGTGTTGGCGGCGGTGCATCGCGAGCTCACCGGCCAGCAGCCGTTCTGCAATCTTCAGCAGGGTCCGTTCTGTTTTCTGTTCCCGTGTCCGATCGCGTCCGAGACGTTTGACCATGCCGGCCAATACCACGTGCTCGCCCTCCGCTCCGGGCAACCGACCGGACGCCGCGAGCCCCATTCCCCTTCCCAGTCGCCATATTCCCTGCTGCAGATGCAGCGGTTTGGGAGGAGGCGGTTCGCGCAGCAGATCGTCCCATTGTCCGAACCGGATCATCGACCACAGGGGAGCCGGGAGATACAGTTCCTTCCAGGTCTCCCTCCGTGCTTCCTCTTCAGTGATCGTCCCCGTCAGTTGGCGAGCCACTTTGAGGGCCTCGGTTTTGCGCCCCTCCATCGCCAAGGACGCCCAGAGAAAATGCAGATTGTGAGTATAGTAACCGTCGGCATAGTCGCCGCTTATCTTTCGCTCGGCCAGATAGCGGCGATCGACCGCCGCCGCATGCACATTCCGTTCAGTCGCCTCATGGTATCGACCGAGTCGCATATAGATGTGCGCGGGCATATGGACCAGGTGACCGGCTCCCGGCATCAGCCCGGGCAATCGTTCCGCACAGGCCACGGCTCGATCCGGGTTCGAAGAGGCTTCCACGCTGTGGATATAGTAATGGCATGCTCCCGGATGATCCGGGAAGCGCGCCAAAATCGATTCCAGGGTTGACACGATTTCTTGGGTGCCAGGTCTGGGCCGTCCGTCTGCCGTCCACAAGTCCCACGGCCGCAGGTCCAGCAGAGCTTCGGCGAACAACACGCCGGCATCCGGATCGTTCGGATACTGCCGCCAGACAGAACGCATCGCGTTTGCGTACGCATGATCAAGGGCCGGTCGCGCATGCGCCTTGAGTTCGTATCGCTTGCCGATCGCATCGATATAGGCCTGCTCGGCTGCGCTCGCCCGGGCACGATGAGCCTGAGCCTTTTGTGCGGCCTCCCACGCCCGTCGTTCGGCCGCCGTATCCATCGCCGCGTTGATGTTCGGACCGGATGCGAGCGCCACGCCCCAATAGGCCATCGCCGCAGAAGGGTCGAGGCGCGCGGCTTCTTCGAAAGCCAGAATCGCCTCTTCATGATTGAAGGCGTATACGAGCCGCAAGCCTTGATCAAAGTATTGTTGAGCCCTGTGTGAACTCGTGGTGATGGGGTGGTGGAGAGTGCCGAGATTCTCAAAGAGGGGCACCTCAGCGCTAGGACGCTCGGTACCCGCGCTCAGATCAATTGTCAATAGGCCAAGCCACGGCACAGCCCACAAAAGGACGCGAACAAGGTTCATTGACGGCTTTGTAGCAGACGTGACCCGCGGCTGGCTAGAGGAGTAGATCTGTATGGGTGACGGGACCGTGGTCGGATCAGTAGGATTCGCTCTTTTCTAGGTCCGAAGAGATCGAACAGTATCCAGCGTCAACGGCCAACCGGGCCGACCTTACAGATGGATCGACTGACTTTCACCATTTTCCTGAGGAGGAAACGGATGCTCATGTTCCTGAGGTGAATTGGGCGTCTCACCGACGGTCGGTTTCTTTCGGCCGATACGACTTCGCTTAAGAGCGGCGGCCGCCGTGCTGGTGGACACCGGGGAAAATGTACCGGCTTCCAGCTCTTTCCCGAGATGAACGAGGACCTCCTGCTGGGAGGTCACCAAGGAGGCGAGTTCTTGAATGTGCGATGTCAGCCGGGCAATCTCGTCCTGCTGCCCGATCATGCAGGCCCGGAGTTCGGCGACTTCTTCCGACTGTCCAGTCGGCGCCGGAGACGGTTGTGGGAGGATCGTCACCTTGGCGGTCACCGGACTCTCTACTTCCTGAATCGACTTCTCCATTCCGTTCGACTGGACGGAACCCTGGCCTTGAACCGTGGTGTGTTCCATCGTTCGATCCGGGAGCGCAAGGGGTTTACGAATGCGTGGATGGGTCTCGTCCTCATAGCGCGTCACGTAGGCAAAGAGGTCAACCACCTTGCGCCAACATAGGGATCCGGCATTGAGCAGGATCTGACCATAGGGCGTGGCGACCGGCCGAGCTTCATCGATCTGCTTCTGTGAGGGAATTCGATGAATGAGGTTGATGGGTTCTTTGTTGAATCGCGGGGCCATCTGGCAGATCCCCCCTTCATTCGGACCTATTGGGATACCTTGGATGTACCTACTCCTCGCAAAGAGAAGAGTCAACCCCTTTTATTTCGGCGGGCGCTTCAATATGTTTGGACTCCTCATGAGAAAGCTAGAACCGGGTGACGCTTGAGAAATGAAAATTCGGGAGGGCGAGGGCCGGCACCAGCATCTTCCCCGTCTCTGAGGTCACCGCCTCCATCGGCGTGGTGCAAGCCGTAATGTGTCGAAAGGCTTGGAGCGGGCTTTCATGAAACCGGAAATTTCTCACGGCTGAGACAATCTCCCCCTTCTCGACCAGAAACGTTCCATCTCGCGTCATCCCGGTCAACATCAGATCACGAGGATTCACGGGGCGGATATACCAAAAGTTGGTCACCAGAATCGCGCGCTCCGCGTTCTTCACGAGCTCTTGAATCGACTGTGCCGGAAGGCCGTCGATCGACAAGGCCGGGGCCTCCAGCGTCGGGATGGTCTCCACGCCCTCGGCCTTCGCCGTAAATCGGTCGTACGCCAGTTGTTTGAGGGTGCCGTGGTCGATCCACACAGAAGAGGTACTGGGCAACCCTCCATCGGTAAATCCCTCTCCAAACAGCTCGGCATGATCTGGCAGGTTCTGGAACATCAGTCGTTCATCGACAATCACCTGTCCCAACTTGTCGGCAAAGGGGCTTGTCCCTTTCACGTATGACTTGGCATCCAAAGACCAGATCAGCCAGCTCCACAAGCCCGCCACGGCCGCCGGCTCAAGGATCACGGGATACTGCCCCGCCGGCATCTCGCATGCATCCCGGCCTCGCTTGGCTTTGGCAATGGCCGCCAAGGTCCGCTCTTGAATTTTCAAATGATCGATCGATCGATGCGCCGCCGCGCTCCAGCCTGTCGCATCGCCGGTTTGGACCGTGAGGCTGAACCTCGCCTCTCCTCGTAACTCATAGCCGAATAACCCATTGCTCGCCGCAATCCCGACTGCGGTTCCGGATGATGAAACGACCCCCGCCGCCATGAGGTTTTCCATCCGGCAGTGTCCGATCGCTTCATTCGCATACTCCAGACGTTTGACCGGTCCTGCCGCCAGCGTTTCCGGTTTCGCCGTCGCTCGAACAGGGAACCGGCACGGATCGGGAGGCGGAAGATACTCGGGATCAACCGGCGAGACCTGCGCGATCCGTTCGGCGCGCGCCAGCGCATCCTGAATCGCGCCGGCGGTAAAGTCCGTCGTGCTGGCGGTCCCCTGCTGTCCCCCAAAGGCGACCGTCACTGCCAGTGAGCCTCGTCTCGCATCAACATTCTGAATGACTTGATTATTGGCAAATCTGGTCGTCCCCGAATGGTGATCGCGAAGGCGGACGACGGTGTGATCGGCGGTCGAGCGGGTCAGGACCAGATCGCTCAGAAAACGAAACTCCTCGCTGCCGGTCATCTTCGGCCAGGCCCCGCTCAGCACGGTCATGAGCTTCCTTCTCCTCGGATGACCTGGATCCGGCGAAACCTCGCAGGTGAGGCGGCATGGGTCATCCAGCCGGACTGGCCCGGCTGTCCTTTTCCACAGGTAATGAACCCGTACCGGCGACGAGCCGTTCGGTCAGCCACTCCGTCGCAGCTGTTCCAAAATTCCGGCGTGATTCCATGGTAGATTACATCCCGCAGCATATGGGTGCGCCGACCCTGTTCAATCAACCAGAACGCATCCCCGCCGAACTGGAAATTGTAGCGACGCTGATCGATGCTGTAAGACCCATGACCTTCGATGTAGATGCCATGCTTCACGTCGGCAATCAGTTGCTCAACGGTCGCGGCGCCTGACTCAAGTCCGATATTCGCGATGCGCACCATCGGGACGTGGTTCCATCCATCAGCGCGATTGGCGCCCCGTGAGCGAGCTTCGCCGATCTTCGACGCGACTTCACGGTTCGTGCAATATCCGACGAACACCCCGTTTCGGACGACGTCCCATCGCTGACACTGAACCCCGTCATCATCATAACCGGTCGCTGCCAATGTTTCCGGTTCGGTGTTATCGGCCACCAAATTCACATGCCGCGAGCCATAGCGAAAGTTGCCCAGTTTATCGGGCGTCAAGAAGCTGGTCCCCGCATAATTGGCTTCGTACCCAAGCGCACGGTCCAGTTCGCTCGGATGGCCGCAGGACTCATGGATCGTCAACGACAGATGCTCGGGGTCGAGTACCAGATCATACTGACCCGCATCGACCGCCGGAGCCTTCACCTTTTCAATCGCCTGGGCAGCAACCCGTGTCGCTTCTCGTAGAAGATCGGCCTCTTCGATCAATTCATACCCTCTCCGGAGATGCGGCATATTGAAACTGCGCGACGCAAACCGGCCTTTGTAGAGCGCCGTCGCCGTACACTCGCCCTGCCCGGCCAACAGATCGAACTCCACACGCGACCCTTCCGTCGAGACGAACAACTTGCGGTCTCGGCGCGCCCAAAGGCTTGCGCTGCTCCGTGCGATGCCGGATTGTCGATGGAGTGTTTCCATCGTATTCAGCAGTAAGTCGGTTTTCTTCTCAAGCGATATGGTGAAGGGATCGACGCGATACGGCGTGACGACGCGGTCACGATGAACCGGTTCCGGCGCCAATCGCACTTTTTCCAGGGCCACTGATGCAGACCCCCTGGCGATTTCGACGGCCAGGTCCGCGACACGCGGTACTTCTTCCAGCGACAAAATCGAACTCGCGGCAAAACCCCAGGCTCCGTGATAGAGCACCCGCACGCCGAAGCCGATGTCCTTGGCATCTCGAATCGAGGCGATTCGGCGATCCTCGCCCTCAATGTGTTCCGTGCTGCTGTCCTGAATGCGGATATCGCCGTACTCGGCACCGGATGCGGCAATGCGTTTCAGCGCAAGCTCGGTGAATTCATCCCAGGTTGGAGAGCTCATGACGATCACTCTCGAATTGAATGAATGGATGGGTCAGTATAACAGGTGAGGAGTCAAATGGTGAAAGTATGGGGAGCGAACGAACGAGATCAGCTTTGCATCGCCGCTTTTGACGCCGACACTTTCACCTCTGTTCCCACCACATTCTAAGCCGGCTCATGCTGATCGGGTCTCAAGACAAAGGGTTGAACGCTCATGATGTTGCTGCCTCCTACAAAGATGGTGATGATGTGCCTTGCCGTCGAACCATTTGTTAGCCATATGCGGCACTACCCGAACAGGTCACCCTCAATGAGCTTGAGATATTTGTTGACGTAGAAGACATCAGGTTCATGCCGCGACGCACGAACCCGAATAGAGAAGCCGGGTTCCTTGGGGTTGGAAGCGTCAAACAGGATGAACCCGATACCGAATATGCGGGCGAGAGCGTCTAGCCGTGAAATGTCTTCCTCGGACGAGTTCTGCGGAACGACGATGTATGCACGATGAGAGAACAGTTTGTAAGAGCAGCATTGACCAAAAGCCGTAATAAGGCCGTTGAGGTCAATCTTGATCTCTGCGGTCACGATCTCGGTGGGAGGCTTGATAATGTCACTTCTTTTTGCTTCTCGAATTCCGATGACGTCGGGTGTGCCCCATTTGTCGCGGAACACGTTTCCGCCAACAGCAATAGCGCTTGTGCATTCCTCTAACTCGTTTATGAGCCACTCGGCGAAAGGTTCATAGAAAGCTTCTTCTTTGATCTTAGGCGCGGCAGGTTTTGGCGGTAACGGCACTTCGGTCGCTGTGACTTCCTCGCGGAAAGAGATATGACGATAGAGCCCTTTTGCAGGCTGATAAATTTCGGACGGAAGTTCTGTTCTGAACTTGTGCAAGGCTCCGTGAATAGTGTTGGGCGGAATGTCTGAGAAAGCAGCCTCGATTTCCTGATGCAATTGGGCATAGCGAATGCCTTTTGACGCGCTTGCCAGTAGCTCGCTCGCTTTTGCAATTACCTTCCCGGTGCTTGTGCTCATTCGCGACTGCTCCTCATATGGCTAACGCTTGATTAGCGGCACCATGAAGCGGCATCGGCTTGGATGAATTGTTAGACCGCAATCAGAACTTGACGCAGCGTTCTATGACCTCGCCTGTAGTGCGATCAGCCAAGCGGCGGAAAAGCGTGCCCAGAGCCGACGTTTCACTGCGTCCGCCTCGAAGCGCCGCTTAGGCCGCTGTCAGCCGGACTTTCCCGACCTTGCCAAGTTTCACATGCTGCTTGGCGTGCCAGAGATCGTGGTTGTACTGCATGGCCAACCAACTCTCCGGAGAACGGCCAAGCGCCTTGGACAGGCGCAGCGCCATTTCAGGACTGATACGGCTCGTACCTGTCAGAATGCGATTCAGCGTGGAAGCAGCTACACCGAGCTTCCCAGCCAGTTCGCGGCCGCTCAGATTGTTCGGCTCCAGATAGACCTGGATAATGAACTCGCCGGGATGGGGAGGATTGTGCATAGCCATTAGTGGTAGTCCTCATAATCCAAGACGTAGGCATGTCCGTCTTTGAACGTGAAGGTTAAACGGCAGTTTCCATTTATCCACACAGACCATCGACCGCGCTCCGATCCCTTCAAGGGATGTAGTCGGAATCCTGGAACGTTCATGTCCTCGATGGACAGCGCCGTGTCCAAGGCTGCTAACAGCATGCGCAGGCGCTTGGAGTGGTGCGGTTGGATACCCGCCGCACTCCCCGACTCAAAGAACTTCCTCAGCCCCTTGTGTCGGAATGATTGAATCACAAGCCAGATATAGCATGTTGCGCAGCACGCAACAAGGTCTAATGGTTCCAATCCTGGCGATGCGGCGGAGGGTCTGTTCCCTCTTCGCCCTGCTGCAGGGTGATCCCGTAGCTTTGCGTCGCCGCGTTCGACGCCAACACCGTCACCTGTATTCCGACCACATTCAAGGCGGGCTCATGCTGATCCGGGCTCAAGATTAAGGGTTGAGCGTTCATGATCTCGGTGCCTCCTACAAATGTGAATGTGGAGATTGTGTGCATTGCCGGGCAACGGTTCGAGTGAGCGGCTCGCCATTCCACTTTTCTTTCAACCTGATGGCTAAGCTTGTTGCGAATCAATAATCCGCTGGATGCTACGTTTCAGTTCCGGAAGTTTCTCGGACACCACATCCCATACCAGCTGATAATCCACTCCAAAGTAACTATGGATCAGGCGATCGCGCATCTGAGCCATCGGACGCCACGCAACCTCGGGATGCGATACCCGGAACTCAGCAGGCAGGTTCTTCACGGCTTCGCCGATAATTTCCAAGCTGCGTACGAACGCACGGCGCAGCGTCTGATCGGCTACAAATCGCTCATAGGTGAGCGTCCGACTCTGATCGAGGAGGTACTCGACTTCCGCGAGAATATGCCGCAGATAGTCATGCGGCTCGAAGGACATCCGTTGCCTCGGCCAAGATGTGTGGCCCGATAAACGGTGAGAGTGACTCCGTGGTGATCACTTCAACCCGTTGCTGCAATGTGTCTTCAAGCAGATCCGCCAGCGCCATGAAGCGATCGAAGGTCTTCTCATTCGGAGCGAACTCGACAAGCACATCAACATCACTGTCGGGTCGAGCCTCGTTACGAAGCACGGACCCGAAGAGCGCCAGCCGACGTACACCAAGGCCCCGAATCTTGGACTCAACGGTGTGAAGTCGTCGGATCGCCTCGTCACGGGTGATAGCACTTGTGCTCATATGGAGAATATATACGAAATATCAGACTGATGCGAGGCGGAAAGGCTGACGACTGCGTTGACCGGGGCGTGGAGTAGCGAAGCTGGTGGGGCAGTTCTTAAACTTGCACACTCTCCTGCTCGCTTGGCCGGAGGAAGTGCGAGGTCAAGAACTAAACCCGATCTCCCCCCAGTCGTGACTATGCGGCGGTGGGCCTGCTCCTTCCTCCCCCTGCTGCAAGGTGATCCCGGAGCTCTGCGTTGCCGCGTTCGACGCCAACACCGTCACCTGCGTTCCGGCCACATTCAATGCGGGCTCACGCTGATCGGGTCTCAAAACAAAGGTTGACCGCTCATGATCTCGCTGCCTCCTGCAAACATGGAGATTGTGTACTGTGCCGCTCAATGACCCCTCGGATCAGCGGCGTCCGCGGAGCAAACGACGTTTGCGCACCCGTGAGCCGATGCAGCCGTTGGTTGATCCGCGCTTCGCGGGCCAGCCGGCAGAGGACCATCCGTGGAGCGCGTTGTTGTGCGTCATGTCATACCGAGGCCGCCGACCCTCGCTCGTCCAACTAAAGCGTTTTCATCGGTTAGCTCGATTCCCAAGTAACTGAGATATGCCTGCGGTTTGCCACGCTCGACAGGCCGAAGAAGGGTATAGGCTTGAAATCCATACTCATTTGCTATTGCTAGCTGCTCGTCGCCGCCTATCGAGGGAAAGGAACTGTCGGCGATTAGCTGCTGGACAACACGGCGCGGTGCCCTTTGTAAGCCGTTGTCCTCGGCCATAGCATCGCAAAGCAAGGGCACGACGCGATCTTTGTAGCTGCCTTACATTGCTTCGGGTCATCTCCCAGGTGCCGCTCGAATCGTTTGGATGAAAGTGCCAAATCTGCAGAGATCGTCTCACGTGACACCAGCCGAATAGAGAAGCTTCAAAGAGTGCTCCGGCTGCGACGCGAACTTTGAATGCATCGAACGTTCTACATAGGAATTTGAAGACAAAGGTCGCCACATCGTCCATCGACGGAATGTACCGCTCGGTAGATATTAGCGTCGTCAGTAGCGGGGCGATCGCCAGATAGGCGTTCTGTCCCATTAAGGTGCTGCCCGCGAAGCAGTACCCGAAGGAATGTGCAAAGTAGATATCCGAAAAGAACTTGTCCTCACCGACTCCGCGGCATACAACTGGCAATCCAAAAAGTTTTGCGCCGTCTTCAATCAGGGGCTCGCCCTCGGCGCGACTGATACGCGAATCGCTAGTGACCCACACAGCTGGGTGTCCTGGCACTTCATAGTTCGGCCACACAACGACGCTTGTCATTTATGACGCACAACTATGTTTAGGCCGATTAGCATAAGAGCCGGATCTGCTCATTGCTGTCTGTAAAACACTCCATTACGGTTCAGGAACAATAGGCCATAACCATTGCCGATCAATGATTTGTAGCTGCGAAATCATCTATCGGGTCTTTATCCGGAACGGAGCTAGAACAGCCCTGCAATCCCGGTGGCGATCTTCTCTTGCACGATGGGCGTGGCTTCGGGGATGTCTAAACTTTTTTGCCGCACGTGGCCGACCATGCGCATCAGTTGCACCTTTTCATTGCCCGACGACTGACCGCCGATCGGCCGACCGATCGATTTGCCGATCTTCCTGTCGGTGATTTGAACATCCGCCACGCACAGGTAGGTCACGCCGTCTTCCTTGGGCGGTGGCTGCATGCCAGAAAAGCCGGCCATTCCCCCTCGCCCGCCGCTCATGGCCATGGCCTGCCGCATCATGGCGCTCATGTCCGGCATGCCGGCCATTCCCGCCATCCCACCGCTCATCGGATCAGCGGCCGAGGCCATCACGGTTCCGCCGCTGCTGATCCCCGCGCCAGGGCCGGCTTTGGCCACGGCTTCCGGCGCCACTCCATCGGCCGCCTTGTGGCAATAGATCACCTTGACCTGTATCCAGTAGTTGGCTTGCTCCGGATCTTGAACCAGCTGATATCCCTTGGCGCTCAGCTTCGCATTGACATCGTTCAACGTGACGTGTTGATTTTCAGACGCGTTCCTGAGTTGCGTATAAACATTCCGGTTGGTATTGGGGTCGAGGAAGATCGTGTTGCTGTTCATGAGGCCGGAACGGATGACGTTGGAACAGCCGCTCAAGAGGCCGCCTAGTAATAGAAATAGAGCGAGCGGCCTCGTGAAATGTGAAGCGTGAAGCGTGAAGCGAGCAGATACGTGTGCCATCAAAAATTTCCAGCGACGGCGGCGCTCAGTTTCTGTTGGAGCAACGGCGTCGCTTCAGCCTCATCCAATTTCTTTTGATGGACATCGGCGGCCAACCTGGTCTGGTACACACCGGGCTCCTCCGCGGTGCCTGTCTTCATCCCGCTTGGCAGCCGTCCGGTCCTCTGCTCGGTGATCTGGACATCCGCGACGCAGGCATAGTTCACGTCGTCCGGCATTGTGGGAGCCGACTGGGACGAGCTAAACAGATCGCCGATGCCTTGAATCGCGCTCAACCCCATGGATGCCGCCGCGCCGCCCATCGCCCCGTAGGGTCCAGCCATGCTCGCCATGCTGGTCAGGCCTTGCATGGCGCCGATCGCCGAGTTGAACGCGGATCCATAGCCGCTTGCCACCATCGCTTCAACCGGCATGTCCGGCTTGGTAATGTTGCAATAGACGATGTTGGCCAGCAGGACATATTGCGCGCCGTCCGGATCATTCACGATCTGATACCCCTTGGCGCTCAGCCTGGCGCCCAAATCGTGAAGCGAAACTTCTTGGTTATCGGATGAGTTCCGAGCTTGAATGAAGATGGTTTTCTGGGTGCTCGGCGGGAGAAAGAAGTTGTTGCTGGTAATGAGATCCGTGTCTTTGATGTTGCCGGCGTGCGCGGTGAGCGGCAATAGGAAGAGAAGGGACAGTGCCAGATATCGCATCGACACCTCACGACAAAACCGATCGGATTGTACGCAAGAGTCGGTTTCAATAGCAACGACCCTGCATGTCAGTAAATAGAAGGTTTTCCCTTCGGCCTGCTTGAAGAACCCAGTCGCCTGGGCTAGCATGGCGGTTATTCCCGCCATTGGCCGTCTCTGCGAGGAAGACTCCGAATGTCAGCTCGCGCAATTGTCCTTCTCAGTGCCGCGCTGTTGACCCTCAGTTGTGGCGGTGGAGACAAACACCTGCCTTCGGCGAACCCGCCTGAGTACGATCCGAAAAAAGTCTATTCCACACCACCTGCGCTCCCGAGCGCCCCAACCGCGCCGGTTGCGAAGCCGGCAGGACAGACCTTCCCGCCGATACAGTTCCCTCCGCTGGAACCGGGACCAAATGAAAAGGGCGAATGGAAGAAGGCGCCGGTTAGCCCGGAGTCGCTGCAATTATTCAAAAGCGTCCAAAGCCCCTGTGAAGCTTTGGCGAAAATTGTCCAGGGCCTCGGCAGCGCACAGCTGTTTGCCGGGAAAGAAGGACCGTCGCTCAAGCAATCACTCGGTACACAAGCCGAGTCGAGCGCGGAATCCTTGGATCAGCAGCTGTTCGAGAGCTTCAAGGCACAACTCGGCCCGACTGTCGCCGATTGTCCCGCGCCCACGCCCGTGCGCCAGAGCCGCCTCGGCGAGCCCATGCACCCATCTCGCCTCCTGTTGGCCACGGGACCGGCTCGGGGATCGTTTCAACTCGCGCAGGCGCCGGCAGTCTCCCCGACAAGGAGCGAATCGAGACAACAGGCGCCTCCGGGCTGGGTTGGATGGAAAACCACGGCTCGATCGATCTGGCCGGAGACGGCGGGGAATAGAAGAAGCATCGTCACCATCCTCGGCGGCAAGGTGCTCAAGTGTCCGACACCCGATGGAGTGGTCCCAGGAGATTTCGAGTTTGCCGTGGTGCTTGATCAAACAGTCGTGGAGGCAGGCGTCACGCGAATGATTCACATCGGCCTCCATGCGTCAGCCACGCTGAAGGGACAGGTGGGTGACGATGCCAAGGTGCAATATATCGAAGGGGATCTTTCTACGGTCGCCGAGCGGAATGGCACGGATGTGCCGGCTTCACTGAGAAGACAGCGTAGTCAATTTCGATTCGTTCCGAGTCGTGAGGAATTGTGGTCCGGGTTCCCCACCGATGTTACAGTCTCAGCGGCCGGGTGGGATAGTGACGGTGCCGCTCCACAAGAAAACAGTTTCGTGAGCGATGCTATCGCGGCGGTCATGCTTTGGGGAGGTCAAAACTACCTGGCTGCTGAAATCGAATGGAACAAGCCCAACACCTGCGTGGAGATCGTCTTCAATCCCCCCACGAAGACCAAGAAGTTCGAGCCGAACGCGTCGACGCCCGTCAAGACCGAGCTGCGGACGAAAAAAGAACAGGCGCCCGTTCCCGCAAAGTTCAAAGATGCAAAAGAACGGCCCAGGGAAGGCAACGGCCGTGTGTCGCCGAGGGAGGACTTGTTCCAGCTCAACAGGCCGGCGACCTTCAGCTACCAGGCGCCTGCGACCAAGGTTCAGCACAGTGGATTCCGAGTGAGCGCGGTCTCCCGCGCGGGCGCCGCTGAAACGAAAGACGGCGAATGGGAGTTGACCCCCGCTGCTTATGTCCTGGAATTCAAGTCGCACATCGTTCAAAGCCCGTTGAATCTTGTGAATCCGCAATACGGCATGCAAATGAGTTCAAATGGATTCGATGCCCACGTTCAGGCAACCGTCCCGCTCCAACAGACAGAGGATCGTGGCTGGGTGGGGGAGGGCGTGATGCAGTACACCACTCGCACAGTGACTCAGCCGGCTCAGTGCGAAATCCGCATTCAGGGCACCGGCACGACCACCTTTCATGTGAACGGAGGCTCGATCAAACTGGACCCTGAGCCGTTTGCCGTGAACTTGACCATTCTTCCGGGGCGATCAGGCGAAGTGGCGGAGACCCACTGTTCGAGCGGCCATACGCCTGAAAAATTAAAGGAGCTGTTTGCCTCACAAGGTGTCCAAGGCGGTGAGGCCCACGGCGTGACAGAAGGCGGGGGATGGAGTTCAGCCTTCAACCTCACCCGTTTCAGAACATTCAAATGGACTCCGGGTCGGCAAGGCTACGAGATCGGAGGTTGGACACCAGTACGCGACTCCGACGTGATTGCCAAAAAGACCATGACGGTCAACTGCGGGATAGGACTGAGCACCTGCCGGGAAGAGACGACGTTGACCTTGCGACTGGCGGATGAGCCAACGTCAGGTAGATCCCCGCCGCAATGAAACTCATCGCGGATTGCCCAGCACTGGTTCTGGGCGTCGGACGGAGACCAAAGCGGATGGGGGCGGGTAATCGAGCGCCCTCACTGGAGATGACAATCTCGTATTCGCACCAGACCGAGTGGACTTGACACCCTACAGTCTCAAGGTACCCGTTCACCATCCGCCCGCGCTGCTCCGTCTACGGGTGTCAGACTACCGTGCCCATGCGTGTCTCATCGACGAACGTCTCGGTTGCATCGTCGATCGCCCGACTATGGCGGCCTTTCGGAGGCAAGATAAACAACTGTTTTGGATCGATCTTGTCTTTCTTCTCCGGCGGCATCGTCATCTCATACGTCACCGAACGGCGGTGATCCGCCATTTGTAGCTCGGGATTGTAGACGCTGTTGAACTTCCACAACATCTTGATGAAGTTGGTCTGTCCCCGCATCAAGTGTCCCGCCGCAATTTTGGCCGTGCCCTTGAGCGCAGCCCAGCCCAGATGCTTCTTGTTTAAGACTTGTTGAGTCTTGACCAGTTCCGCGTAAAACTCATGCAGCGGCATCTTGGTCGGCATCACGGCATGCTGAATATCGAAGAGGCGGTAGTCTCGCGTGTGAAGTTTACGAGATTCCGTGAGCCAGCTTTCGGTGCCTGGATACGGAGTATTGACGCTGATATTCACGATCTCGGGAATCTCCAGGCACCACTGCCGGATGACCTCAAATCGATGCCGGTCCCAATCAGGATCGGCGATGAGATTGATGGCGACGGTGATCCCGAGGGACCGAGCGAATTCGAGCGCCTCGAAGTTTCGGCCCAACGAGATGCGTTTGCGATGCATCTTGAGGCCTTCCGCGTCGATGGCCTCCACGCCCAAGAACATGTACTGCAGTCCGAGCGTCTTCCAAAATTGGAACACTTCCTTGTTACGCAGCAAGACATCGCCGCGCGTCTCCATATAATACTGTTTCTTGATCCCCCGACGCGCCACCGCTTCGCCGATCTCCATGCCCTGCTTGCCCTGGATGAAAGCGACATCGTCGACCAGAAAGATGCCTGGCTCTTGAACCTGCTCCAACTCCTCGACGGCTTTCTCCGGACTGACCATTCGATAGCTGCGCCCATAAAAGGTCCAGGCGCTGCAGAAGGAACAATCCCAGGGACAGCCCCGCGCAAACTCGACCGACGCGCAAGGATCCAGCACTCCGATGAAGTACTTGTGCCGGTTACGGAGGAGATCGCGGGCAGGACGCACGTCGTCCAGATTCTCGATGAATTGCGGCGGCGGTCCTTCGCCGTCAAGCGTCACCACCCCTGGGACTTTGGTGATCGCCTTGCGATCCTCCTCGACCGCCATGAGCAGCTTTGGAGCCGCCACCTC
The DNA here is from genome assembly GCF_001458775.1 of Candidatus Nitrospira nitrificans. NCBI lineage: Bacteria > Pseudomonadati > Nitrospirota > Nitrospiria > Nitrospirales > Nitrospiraceae > Nitrospira > Candidatus Nitrospira nitrificans. The sequence goes on along the minus strand of NZ_CZPZ01000023.1, from coordinate 5,071 downwards.
CCCTTCGCCCTTGAGGACGCAATCGATGGCGCCGTTGCCGTGCTCTAAAAAGTCCTTGGCTACAAATGAGGCGCTATGGCCCCCGACGAAGACGAAGCAATCCGGCAACTCTTTCTTCGTGAGTTTGGCCAAGTCAACGATCTCCGGCACGTTCGCCAAATAGTTGCAGCCGAATGCCACCGCGTCTGGTTTCCAAGCGGTGATGAGCGCGAGGTAATCCTTCCACGTGTCAGCCTGCAGGTCGATGAGACGAACCTCATGCCCGGCTTGGCGGACTGCCTGGGCCACCATCTCCAGACCGAGCGGCTCCAGACGCAAATAGATCTTGGTATACATGAGCGGACCTGGATGGACTGCGAGGAACTTCATTGTCCCAAACCTCCTGGTCTATAACACACTGGCCGGATACCGATTGTCCTAAGACGAAGGAGAGGCCCGGCCAATGAATGATCGTGATGCGGTAATGGATGCGGGGACGGATTTTGACAGAATGGAGGCATCGGCGCAACCGTTAAGTGCGCAAGACTTAAGATGATTCACGGAAGGCCTGCTCCGGCCATCTGGATTTTCCGTGCCCCAGTCCTTACCATACGAACATGTTACCGCTCGAACAGACCCTGCGTCAGCGCCTCACCGATCTCTTAACGGATACTCGGACGACCGCGGAGCAACTGGCTCGCATACTCGGGATTCCGGAACGACAGGTGGAGGAGCACTTGGTTCATGTGGTAAAAACGGTGTCTCGGGACCGCGCACGTCAGTTTGTTCTTGAACCGTCCGGCTGTATGGATTGTGGATTTATGTTCCGCGACCGCACGAGATTGACACGACCAAGCCGCTGTCCACAATGCCGAAGCGAAGGGATCTCCGCCCCACGCTACGGAATCGATTGTCTCAGATCAGGATCGACTCACGCGAACACGAAGGTGTCACGGCGGAGAGACGCCTGGAAAGGATGACCATGATATCCGCACGACTGGTGCTCTGTGCCCTCTGTTTCCTGCTGCTCGGCTGTTCCGATCAGAAGGCGAACGAGCTGTTTGAAACGGCCGCTTTCGAAGAAAACCAGGGGAATGTCCCCCATGCCAAGCAGCTCTACCAGGAGCTGGTGAATCTCTATCCATCTACCAAAGTGGCTGAAATCGCTCGGGCGCGGCTTGCCGATCTCGACAGCAGAAAATAATGCGATGAGGCTCAGCGGTCCTGCCTGGGGAGAGGCGCGTCTTGGCGCCTCGGCTTCGCCGCGCCGAGCGTCGACGCAGGCGCGAAGCGGGCGCGCCGGGGTCGGGCTGGTGAGAGCAGCAGATTTTTTGCGTATCCTGCCTGGCTGTTCAACGTCGCCTCAAACTTCAATATCCATGGCGGCGACAGAGGACAGAATGAGTTTTTCCGCAGCCTGTCAGGCAACGGTCAGTCTGACGGCGTCATGACTGAACGGACGTCTCCGGCCCTTGTCGAGGATGCCATGGGAAAAACGCATTGGTCGTCGCCTGATAGGCTCGATACTCTTCTCCACGGCTTACAAGGGCTTGCTCTTCCGCCCGCGGAATACCAGTCACCTTGTACAGCAACCAGCCCATCCCGATCGGACCAATCCAGGTGAACACCCAGCCCGATGCGCCCAAGGTCATCACGACGTAAGAGCACCAGTGCAGCCAATCGAAGAAGTAGTTCGGGTGGCGGGAGTACCGCCACAGGCCCTCCCGGAGGACGCGTCCCTCATTCATCGGATCGGCGCGGAACTGAGCAAGTTGCCGGTCTGCCTTGGCTTCACCGGCCACGGCGACGCTCCAGATCAACAATCCGACCATCTCGACCACTGAAGACGGAATCCGTGGATTCCAGAGCACCACGAGAAACGGAAGGGAAAAAGCCGCCACGGACAGCGCCTTCCATTGAAAATACACGAACATATTCACCGACTCCGCATCACCCCATTTTTTCCGTAGGCGGCGATAGCGAGCGTCCTCTGATTGTCCATCCACCCGTTGGAAATAGATATGGAGTCCCAGCCGGCCGGCATAGAGCAAGACCAGCATCGCTGTGAGGAGGATGCGCTCGACCCCGGCGGGAGCCTGAGTCATATAGGAGAACACCGAGGCGATCAGCCCCGCGCACCACGCGACGTCGGCGATCGCGGCATTTTTTGTCTTTCGCTGCACCGCCCACAGGAAACCCATGACGACCGCCATGACGACATAGGTGACCACCACAAGCTGCAACGGATCCGATACAAGTATTCCGTCTTCTGGTTCCATCATCCCTACCCTTTATAACAGACTGCGTTCATAGTCCCATATGTCGACGCCTTGGTGCTTCCGATCCTTCAACCAACTGCGAAACCCCGGAATGGGAAACGACAAGCGCGCCTGGATCTTCTCACAGCTCAATGAAAGATCCGCGGGCCTGGGGGCACCGGCATGTTCTCCGGCGGATCCTTCTACCAGATGGCCTTGAAGCTCCGGATACCAACGGAGCAGCGCCTGTCCGATCTCCCAGCGTGACAGCCGTTCTCGTCCACCCAGATGGTAGAGACCGGGAGCCTCTTGATCGAGTAACTCCCATACCGAGCGGGCAATGACCCCGGCCGGCAATGGGCAGCGGAATTCATCACGATAGAGTGTCACTTGCTTGCCACCCCTCACCGATCGACACATCTCTTCAACGAAACTTCGATCGCCGCGCTGTGAGGCGCCCGCCGTGAGGACGATCCGGACGGCCGTGTGAGCCGGATTCTCCAACACGCGCTGTTCCGCTTCAAGCTTGGTCTTGCCGTAGATATTGATCGGAGTGGGTTCATCGGTCTCTTGATACCAACCGGCCTTGCCGTCGAAGACTTCCCCGCTCGACAAGAAAATAAAGGGAATGTCCCGGGAGAGTCGAGCCAGATAAGCCGTGGTGTCCACATTGATACGACGGGCTATCTGAGGATTGCGCTCGCACTCTGCCGTTCGACTCAACGCCGCGCAGTGGATCACCGCGTTCGGCTTGAGACGCCGCCAAACCTGTTCGGCGGCGGCATGATCCGTGAGATCAAGGTCGGTGCGGCTGAGGCCACAGACCTCCCATCCCGGCACCCATCGAGCAGCGGACTTCACGAAGTACTGCCCGATCAGCCCTGCCGCCCCGGTGACGATGACACGTGGCTTCATAGTGCGTCAATGGGGAAAGCGCGCGGAGCAACCGCATCCGGCAAGCCACTCAGAGCCCCCGGCCGCTATTCAGCGGTGCCTGTCTATTACGATGCGCCATCAATGCGCATCAACTTAATTGAAGACAGCGAATTGTACGACTTCAGGCTGTTAGTTTGGAAGATGGGAGACGGCGCGCGGAGCCTAAAGGGCCTGAGGCGTATTCGTGCAAACATCGAAGATCCGAGGAACGAGCCCACCATCGCAGATTCGCATGGAGACGGGCATATAGGTCGAGAACGGGAGAGGGACCGTCACCGCTATTCCCTCGATTACGCGGCTTTTGTTTCTGTCTTGGTGGGAACTTGATCGAGGGGCAGCCAGTAGCTCAGGACCGCTTCGAGAGATTTGCTCGCCACCGGCTTGCTGAGAAAGCCATCCATCCCGACCTCTAGACATCGATCGCGATCTTCCTTCATCGCATTGGCGGTCATCGCAATGATCGGCAGGTGCGGCAGCTCCCCACCGGCCTGCTGGAGGCTCGCCTCCTGATTCCTGATCATTTTTGTCGCTTCAAACCCATCCATTTCCGGCATCTGGCAATCCATGAACACCAGGGCATACGGAATCCGCGCGAGCGACTCGACCGCTTCTCGTCCGTTGGCCGCCACGTTGACACGATATCCGAGTTTTTCAATCATATTGGCCGCGACCTTTTGATTCACCGGGTTGTCCTCAACCACGAGGACAATCGGCCTAGGGAAGATCTGATTAATTCACGTTTCCACTCGGCAATCTGTTTCTGGGGTGATCACCAGGGTGAATTCGGTGGGCATCCGCTGGCTCGGAAGCCTTTTTATCGGGCGCACCCACCGTCCGATGGCCCGCTGTCCGCCTCCGGACACACGTCTTCTACGTCCCCGCCATGAGCCGCCGTCGCGCTACGTACAGATTCGCCAACCCGCAGCTGATATGCAGCCAATGGGTATTCTTCGCCAACCCGCGATAGCGGACTTTGGCCCAGCCGAAGATGCGCTTGATCACCAAGAACGTATGCTCCACTTTGGCCCGCACTTTCTATTTCGTCCGGTTCCTGGCCCGCTCCTCCTCACTCAGCGGTCGATAGCGGTATGCTTTCGCCTGGATGAAACTCTTGGCCTTAGGCGCATGCTGCCGGATCACCTCGCGTTGCCCACTGTAGGCGGCATCGCCCCACACCCGAGTCTCCTGGCCATGCAGCAACTCCGGTAACATCTGACTGTCATGCACATTGGCAGCGGTCGCCGCGACCGAATGAATCAGTTTCGTCTGGCTGTCCACGCCGATATGGGCCTTCATACCGAAATACCACTGATTGCCCTTCTTGGTCTGATGCATCTCGGGATCCCGCTCCTTTGTCCGGTTCTTCGTCGAACTGGGCGCACTGATGATGGTCGCATCGACGATGGTGCCGCGGCTCACCTGGAGCCCTTGCTTCGTCAGATACGCACCGATCTGTGCAAAGAGCTGCTCACCCAACTGGTGGGCTTCCAGGAGGTGGCGAAACTTGCAGATCGTCGTCTCATCGGGTACGGGCTCACGGCCCAGATCAATCCCGACGAACTGTCGCATGGCCCGTGAGTCATACAGCGCTTCTTCCACAGCTGGGTCCGACAGGTTAAACCACTGTTGCAGGCAATGGAGGCGCAGCATGCGTTCGATCCCGACCGGTGGACGCCCCGGCCCATCGGCCTTGGGATAAACCGGCTCGATCACGGCCACTAATTCCGCCCATGGCACCACGCGATTCATCTCGTCGAGGAACTGCTCACGGCGGGTGGGCTTGCGATATTGCTCAAACGTGACCTCGGCAAACGTCGATTGCTGCATAGATGCGCCTCCTCATCAGGACTGCGTGTCCTTTAGCACATCCCGCGGGAAGAATAAATCAGACCTTCCCT